>JAEORG010000359.1 GCA_016841005.1 Candidatus Thorarchaeota archaeon
GGCTAATACAAACGTATGATAAAAGAAAATAGATAGAATGATTGATTTCTCTCAAACGAAATATGCGAGAGTTAATAAAATGGGCTCTATCTCATTTGATGACAAATCTATAGGGATTATCAGAACTCCATTTAGAACAAGCGAAGGAGTTCCAATACAGTCTTCAGAATCTGATATTCATGGTCATGTTGAGGTCTTTGACGAGTATATTGATGGATTGCAATCTTTGGACGGATTCTCACACATTATTCTCGTTTATTGGTTTCATAAAGCAAAATCTCCAAAGATGAAAGTGAAACCCTATCTAGATACAAAGGAACATGGTCTCTTTTCAACCAGGGCACCCTCAAGACCTACTCCAATAGGACTTTCTATTGTTAAACTCGAGAAAATCAGTGAAAACACTGTCGAATTTAGGGGTGCAGATATGCTAGACGGCACTCCTCTCTTGGACATCAAACCTTTTGTTCCTGAATTCGATAATCGTTTCAATGCATCATCAGGTTGGTTATCAGGATTTGTAATCAAAGACACTCATGACTATCAATCAGATGATAGATTCGAGAAATGAGTAGTGCTCACACACTAGAAGGAAAAAAGAAGAAGTGCCGTGTTCCATGGTGTTATTTGCATAGACTATTGGAACAATAGAAACAGAATCCGTGGTGGTCCTTTCAATGCATGAAGATGATAGTATAAAGGCGATAGACGTTGGGAGTTTTCCATTAGATGTTGATTTCGAGAGGTATGTTAGAGGGGCATTCGATGTGGAACGAAATGAAGAAACCGATGATTTTGATTATTTCATTTCTCAACACAATCTTACTTTTGAAAACAAAATTGCAGCCTTAGGCCCCAAAAGAGCAGTCGCTGCTTATGCACAATGTAGAGGTATGATTGATCAGTTCTTATTACCAGTAATTCGCCAAGCGACTAGAACAACACACGAACAGACAAGTATCAATGCAAGTTTTGGCGATGTTTCTCAAGAAGACGCTCAGGCTGTAGCAGTTAGCATAGCCATGGGAGAACAGCCTCTTTCTGTTGAACATGCTCGTCTTGCTGAGATTATTGCAATACAAAAAAGGGCAGAAGATCTTTGTAAGAATCTAGGAGTAGAGCAAATCTCATACAAATCATGTGTCACAGGCCCTCTCGAATTATCTCTTAATTTGCAACGCCTAGCTGGGTTTCCAAGAACCTATGATGAGAAACTCGTAGAATACTTTACCCAAGTTGTGAAAGCCTTCGTACGTAATTCTGCTACAAACTCTAAATATCTCAACCTCCGCGTGGTGACAATGGATGAGCCAGCATTCGGTCTTGAAGGATTTGGAGACTTCTTCACCGATACTTCTTCTGATGAAAAACTAAATCATCTCATCTCGTGTTGGAATGAAATCTATGGAAGTGTCCCCTCAGGCTGTTACAGGGGAATACATCTTCATTCATCTCCTTTTGAGTATTCATTCAATGCAGACTGGAATTTGTTAGAAGCTCATGTGGGAGTATACGTAAAGCGGCAATGGCTAAATGACTATGACAAGTTTATTCGAGCTGCAATAGTAAGAACAGATGGACCCAAAATTGGTAAAGATGAAGATGTCAAAGACGCATGGCAGAGAATTCTCTCTGGGAATTACGAGAAGTATTTACAATCTGAGAATGAAATGATCCATCATCTTCAAGAAAACATCAATCTTTTTGGCGTTGAAAGAGTACCTTTCGCTGGACCTGAATGTGGTCTTGGACCATGGGATTGGAAATATGGCAAGAACATGGCAGTTAAGACATTAGAAAGATTGCAAAACGTAATTGCCTCATATAGAACTCACTAGCCCAATTCTATATTGCTCACTCTCAACTAGTCCGAGTGATACACCAATAAGTCAGGTGATGAATCCATCACATTCGAAGGAATATGAGGTATGGAATTAGTATAGCCAATTTCGGAGTCAGTGAGAACCCTCAAGATTATGCTTTGCTTGCTAAACAAGCTGAAGATGCAGGTTGGGATGGATTCTTCTTATGGGATCATATCGCATTCAAGCAAGGGTATCCAAACCACGACCCTTGGATTCTTCTGACTGCAATAGCCTGCAATACTGAGAAAATCAAACTAGGTACTATCATAACTCCGCTACCTAGAAGACAACCCCAAAAGGTAGCTAGAGAAACAGTTTCGTTGGATCGACTATCGGAGGGGCGATTAGTCTTAGGTGTGGGACTTGGTGAACCAAAAATAGAATTCGCATCCTTTGGAGAATCGTTTGATCTTAGAGAACGAGCTCGAAAGCTCGATGAATCTCTCGAGATAATCACGCGTCTTTGGTCAGGAAAAGAATGTAATTTCGAAGGAAGATACTTCCAAGCTAAAAGAGTGAAGTTCGAACCTACACCTCTTCAGAAACCAAGGATTCCAATATGGGTTGGAGGTAGGTGGGCTAGAAAAGGAGCATTTCGTCGTGCAGCGAAATATGATGGTGCTGCTCCTATCGGTGCTGGAACTCCAGAGCGCTTTGCAGCCATGATGAGGTATGTGAACAATTATAGAAAGAGTAGTGGACACTTTGATTGGATTTGCTATAACCCCTACCTCTCCCAGCCCAAAAGAAAGCAGCTAGCCAGTGAATTCAAGGATATTGGAGTCACCTGGTTCTTAGAATCTTGGGGCACCTCGAATATTGGGAAACAACTTCCCCGGCTTAAGAGAGGTCCGCCTGATATTTGATAGAATCTCTCTATTATTTATTGAATTCAAGGGTCACTATCATGAATAAAGCAGAGGTGCTAGAAGATCTACCATTTTCTCAGCCTCTTCTTGGGATGAAAAATTCCTTAACAAAAGGCGTCCCGAGGGAAAGATGTTGATTACCTGTCCATCGTCTCCTTCAAGTAGTAGTAGAGCAGGAATTCCAACTCGAATGCGCATTTTACAAATCTCCACAATTTTATCTTTCAAGGACATTAAATCCAATTTGAAACGTTCTACTGGTTTCACTTCATAGCCAGTCTTTTCGGAACAAATCTTGAGATGATAGGTATCAACCAATTTTTACTCCCTCTTTTAGGAAAATAACTTCAGCATCAGAAACAGCATATTTCACCCAGCCATCCCCTATCTTCTCCTCTGCCCCCGGTATTTCATTTACGTTAGCTTCTATCACTGGATACTTCGGAGGCAAAGAGCAACATGATGTTGCTTCTTCTGCAAACTCATACGTCCCAATCACCCTCGCCATTTCCACAATTTCATCTTTATCATCTCCTATGCATGGTCTGATGATGGGAATTATATCGATTGCACTGTTTTCAGCATAGAGATTACTGGTTGTCTGAGATGCCTGCTCTCCAATAATCTCGCCGGTGACTATTGCATCCGCGTTTTCACGTAATGCGACCTCTTGCGCAAGTCTGTACATGTTTCTTCTACAAAATATACAGGTCATCCTGCGAGGTGCATGTTTCAATACATCCACTAAATCTTCCCCATGAGGAACGATATACATCTTCACTTCTGATCCATGTATATATTGGGCTAGACGCTTGGCTTGTTTGACTGCGATTTCCCTATTCATGTTGTCAGAAAATGGAGAATTGTCAAAATACACGAAAATTGGGACGCACCCTCTTTTCATCACTTTGAATGATGCTACTGGGGAATCTAATCCACTTGAAATCATACACACAACACGGGCCTCAAAACCAGTAGGTAGGCCTCCTATTCCCTCAGTAGAATGGGTTAGACGACTGCCAAAGGACGAATCACTCTCTTTAACTTCGGATATTGACAGTACTCCAAATACATTGGATGCAGTCTTAATGATACTGTCTTTTGCATCACTCTTGACAATAATGCTTTCATCTAGAATCTGAGTTTCGGAGAAAACAATCTCTTCTTGTTCAAATGCCGCTTTCAAGTTTCTCTCAAGTATTGATAACAATCTTCTACGGTCTTCTATTGCCGTTCTAGTTGGGATATTTGCTCGAATCAAGAATGTTTGTTCTGTTGTCAATTGTAATCCTCTCTGGTCAAAAAATCAAAATCCCGGGTCTGAATATAGAAGTAGAATTCAAGTTCCCTCTTTTTATTTTCCATAGGACAAATCTATCATATCTCAGTCATCTGTTGTCGAATGAACACATAATAAGAATTAAGTCCATACCGATTCTATCTCAAAGGATTTCAATGGACGCATCTACGAATCTGAAGTTTGAAAGAGTCAGAGAGATATTTAGGAACAAACGGGTTCTAATTGCCTTCAGTGGTGGTGTAGATAGTGCGGTTCTTGCAGCGCTTGCAAAACAGAGTGCAATGGAAACAAGACTTCTTACAGTAGATAGTATTACTTTTCCACGAAGTGAATTACAGGCTGCTAGAGAAGTAGCAGCTGAATTAGGGATTGATATTGAAATAATAGAAGTTGATGAGCTTGCAAATCAAGACTTGGTATCCAATCCACCAGATAGATGCTATCATTGTAAGAAAGAACTTTCAAGTGTCTGGTTGAATAGATCAAATCAGCTTTCTTTTGATATTGTTGCGGATGGTACAAATGCGAGTGATATTGAAGGTCACAGACCTGGGGCCAAAGCTCTTGAAGAGGCTGGTGTCCTATCACCTTTAAAGATGGCAGGAATCACTAAAAACGAGATTCGTGAGTATGCAAGAGAAATTGAGCTCTCGGTCGCTGATAGGCCCTCAATGGCATGCCTCTCCAGTAGATTCCCTTATGGGACCGAAATCACAGAACGACGGATTAGAATGGTTGATGAGGTTGAACGGGCAGTCCGTGATTTATTTGAAGTTGAATGTATACGAGCAAGATTTCACAATGATGTAGTGCGAATCGAAGTCGGATCAGATGAACGCAGCAAGATGTTTGATATTCCTCTCCTAGACCGCCTGAATGAGATTGCTAGAGATATAGGTTTCAAATATGTTGCACTAGATATCCAAGGATACCGGACAGGTTCGATGGATGAAGTTCTGAATGAGAGTGAAATCAATCGGTCCTAAGTGGTATCATAACCACCTCTCAATATATTCTCTCAGATGGATTTTGAGGTTTCCGATGTCCTGAGTGCGAACGATCAACGAAATCACAAAACGAAACTTTCATCCTATTGCAGGAGAAGAGAAACAAGAGATGGGAGCAAATCTTTACTATACCGACAAGCTTTCTGCAGAACGCCTCAAGAGATGTTACGATTTAGCATCAGAACGTACAAAGCAATATCTCAACGCCGAGATTGACCATGCATTGGAATTCATCTCGCATAGCGCCAGGGTACTAGAATTAGGCTGTGGTTATGGAAGAATCCTAGAAAGAGTTCTAGTGAAGACTGAATCAGTTATAGGAATTGATACATCCTTTGATAATCTCACTATGGCTAAGATGAATCTGAATATGCACTTGGTTCAGATGGATGCTAGAACATTGGGATTCTCCGATAATCAATTTGATGTACTTCTATGTCTTCAGAATGGTATTTCTGCCTTCAAGATAGACCCTATCGAGCTTATGAGAGAAAGTATTCGAGTCACCCGACACGGAGGAGTCTGTCTATTCTCTAGTTATTCTCATAAATTCTGGAATGACAGATTGGAGTGGTTTCAACTCCAATCAAAAGAAGGGTTACTAGGTGAGATAGATTATACTCAAACAAAGGATGGCACTATTGCCTGTAAAGATGGTTTCATTTCCACTTCTTTTGGTCCTCAAGAGTTCGCAGCCTTTACAGAGGAGATTGGAGTCAATGCAAATATCGTTGAAATCGATGAATCAAGTATTTTCTGTGAGGTTCATGTCGAAACATAGACCCTAGAGTAAATATTTAGTTTCATACGCAAGCCATTAAATGAAGATGGTACTTCAACCAAACCATTTATATTTGAAAGTGTGTATCGTATCATAGTGACCAATAGAGGGTCCACGAACTAATTACCAACAATAGAGTTGGGAGTCTTCTAGTAATTACTACTTTAGACTAGGTCAGGCCAGGTAAGACTCAACAATTGGAATTAGGACGGTGTCACACTCATGATTGAGTGAGGGGCTCTCTACTTCGGCTCGGAGGAGTTAGAGGAGAATCGAGGATGAAAGTTGTATACAAGAATTATGAACCAGATCAAGGTCTTGACGAGCTACAAGCCAAGATCTATACTGAAGCTTCAGGTCTTCAAGCAACTGCTGAGGAAATAAGGGCACGTAACATTCAGCGAGACAAGAAGATGACGCGTTATGCGTTGAAAGAAGATGGATCTCCATTAGCATATGTAACATGCAGGGATTCAAGTTCTGAACCCGGGCGAACATATATTGGCTATCCATGGAAACTTTCTGATTGCCCAGAAGAGGTTCAGAAGAAGCTCTATGACGAGCAATTGGAATTTCTAAAGAATCGTGATGAGACCAAATCTATCGGGTCTACAGTTGTCATGGCTTCTAGAATAGCAGAAACGCAACTGAAGTTCCTTCACAAACATGGTTTTCGAGAAGACGACCAGATTTACAACTACAATAGAGATCTAGATGTCAAGAAAGTCAGCAAATGGGAACTAACTGAGGAGGAATCTTCGTACACTGCAAAAGCTGCTACTGAAGATGATGTTGAAGGTCTAATGGAACTAATTCGCTCTGATGCTTACATCAGAAATGCATTTCCTAACGAAGATGCGATGAAGTCTTACCTTGTGGATAGAGTATTGAAAGATGGGCACGCAGTAGTTATTCTCAAGGGCGATATAATGGTTGCAGCAAGTGCTGCTTTGAAAATCACACCTGATAGTCCTATTCTTTCAGGAGATGAAGACCGTTATATTATGAGATTCACTGCGCAGCGACCTGGATACAAAGGAGCATGGAAGCGATTGGTTGTCGAGATTGCAAAGGAATGTGTCACCTCCAATTTAGTTGATGTGCCGTTCCGAATCAGGACTACCTACACTTCGAAAGACCCAGTAGCTTCAGGAATCGCAGAAATCAATCCAGAAATTGAATTGTTCGAGAAAGTACTTGTACTACAAGACCAGGAGTGAGTAACTTAGTGCATGGTGCAAACGAAATACACGTTCTAGGAATTATTGGTAGCCCCCGACGAAATGGTAATACTGAGATTCTAGTCGATGAAGTATTGTCAGGGGCAGCCAAGGCTGGCGCTCAAATTGGTAAAGTCATATTGGACGAATTGATCATCCATCCCTGTAAGGCATGTGATGGATGTCGAAACACTCAGAAATGTGTGCAGGGGGATGATATGGAGCCGCTTCTTGAATTGATGACTAACAGTCAGGTATGGATACTTGGTACTCCTATCTATTGGTGGGGTCCTTCAGCACAGATGAAGACATTCATTGATAGGTGGTATGGTGCAAGGCACGCCCGATTCCAGAAGAGAAATATCATTCTAGCTCTCCCACTTGGAGGTGGGAATAAGAAATACGCTCAACCTACAATTGACATGTTCAAGTACATCATAGGATATCTCAATATGAATCACTTTGCGACTATAGTTGCACCAGGAGTTTATCATCGTGGAGTGATAAGCGAGAAGACCAAGATACTTCGTACTGCTCATCAGATCGGTGTTGATGCCGTTGAAACGCTAAGTGTCAATGATTTTGACTCAATATATCCTAGCGTTTCTCTAAATCCTACCTCTGGAAGTACAATTTCAGATAGTGATAAGTAGTATATCTCTAGAGGGTTAGATTTTGATTGACCCTCTACATTCTTTTTGTCCAATCACCTTTGAAAACAGGGTATCAGAAATATTTCCACCACTTACAACAACTACAACTCTTTCCCCATCAATGAGATTACTCTTCTCAAGGACTAATGCGGTGCTAGTTGCACCAGCACCCTCAACAACCTGCTTTTCATCAGACCATAACAGACGAATTGCTTCTGCGACACTCTCTTCCTGTACTATTACCACATCATCAACATGTTTCCTTATCACACCAAATGTCAAAGCGTTTTCTTCAATACCCCCAAGAAATGCTTCTGCTAGAGTATCAAACTCTTCTACTTGAATGATCTTTCCAGCTTGTAGTGATGCATGCATGGTGGATGCACCTGGAGTGAGCACACCCAGCACTTGCCGCCTTGGATGGAGCGTCTTTACGACAACTGAGATGCCAGAAATAAGACCTCCACCACCTACTGGTATAATGATGGAATCGAAGTCTTGCAACTCTTCTTCAATCTCTAGAGCAATTGTACCCTGTCCAGCCATCACATCGAAATCATTGTACGGGCTTATGTATACCAGCCCGTTAACCTTACCATACTCTCGAGCTTGAGATTCAACTTGGTCAAATTCTCCCCTTCTGATAATCTCAACGTTGTATTGTTGAAGCTTTTCTAATTTTAATAGAGAAACACTCTCAGGTACGAAGATTGTTGCAGAGATTCCTAGAATTTGAGCTGCCCGTGCAACACCTTGTGCATGATTTCCTGAGGATGCTGTTACAATCCCCTTCTGCATATCCTTTGATGAGAGCATTACCATCTTATTGAGGGCTCCGCGAAACTTGAATGTGTTAGTATGTTGTTTGTTCTCCAGTTTGAGATAGACTTCCTTTCCAGATATCTTGCTCAGGGAATCCGAAAAAACAAGCGGAGTCCTTACTACATATTTACGTATTCTGGCATAGGCTTCATGGATTTCTCTTAGACTAAGGTCGTTCATGACACAAGTTTGGTATTCTTTTCGGCTCGATATGAATCTTAGCGACGTCTCTACGAGCCTCAATCTCGGTTCATCAGAAATAACTTATAGATGAAACAACAAGCCTTATATCAATCGAAACATCGAAATTATTCGATGTTATTAGCCAATGTGGAGAATATGCTATGCAGGACTTCATAGTACAGCTATTAGGCTCAGGGTTTGCAACACTCTGGGATTATCTCTCTGCACATGTTCTACTATGCCTGATTCCAGCATTCTTCATATCAGGAGCTTTTGCTGCACTAATACCATCAAGCACGATTTTGAAATATATGGGTGGATCTGCAGGACGGAAGAGCATTGCTATTGCATATACATTTGCAGCGATGTCTGGACTAGTCCTTGAGGTTTGTTCTTGTACAATTCTTCCTCTCTTTGCAGGAATCTGGAAGAAAGGTGCGGGTTTTGGACCTGCAATTACATTTCTTTTCGCAGGACCCGGTATTACGTTACTGTCAACACCACTAACAGCTGCTGTAATAGACCCAGCATTTGCAGTAATTAAACTTGGACTATCTATTGTGATATCAATCGCAATTGGTGTATCAATGGAACTGATATTTCGTGAGAAACGCACAAATGAGCCTACTTCTTTCACAATTCCGGGTGAGGTCGTCGATGAGGGACCAAAGAACAGAACGACCTACCAATCAACTCTCTTCTTTAGTTCTCTTACAATGGTGATGATATTTGGTACCGCACCTATCGATATAACATTAAAACTCATCTTGGTAATCTTGTCATCACTCGTTACTGCAGGTGTTGCAGCAAGATACTATCATCGCAATGAATTATCAGCATGGATGAAGGAAACATTCAAGTTCATCAAGATGATTTTCCCTATTCTTCTTGTAGGAGTATTCATCTCAGGACTTATTCAACCAGTCATACCTCCTGAGCTCATAGTTGGTCTTGCTGGAACAAACAGTCTTTCAGGGAATTTATTTGCGGTTCTCTTTGGTACCATAGCCTACTTTCCTGCACTAGTCGAGGTCCCGATCGCAGACATGTTTCTTCAACTTGGAATGCATCCCGGCCCTCTAATGGCATATCTAATTGCAGATCCCGCTGTTTCGATACAAACACTATTGGTCGTGAACAAGATAATGAAGGCAGCAAGGACACTTATGTATGGTCTTTTGATTATGCTATTCAGTATCATCGCAGGTCTATCTTTCGGAATGTGGTTTTGAAGGAGGTTTTTCAATGAAAATTGAGGTATTTGGTACAGGTTGTGCAAAATGCAATTCAACAAAGACTATCATCAAAGAGGTCTTGAAACATCATAACTATGATGCAGAAATTCTAGAGGTAAAAGAGATTGATGATATAATCTCTCGAGGAGTCTTGATGACCCCTGCTGTAGCAATTGATGGAGAGGTAAAAATCTCCGGACGTGTTCCTACTGAGCAAGAAATTGAACAATTACTTGGTCTTTAATTCGAATTTATCCAATATCGGACTACTCAAGTACTTCTACGTAGATTACTTAGTAGCTCGGAGAGTAGCACCATGAAAACCAGCAAGGGTGAAATTGCGGCTATAGTTGAGAACTTGTTGAAATTGGAAGCTGAAGAAAGAAGACGGAAACTTCTAGCTGAGCGTGGAGATGTTCATGAAGCCGATATATCCATCGATACCTCTTCCTTCGAAATATTATCAGAATCAACAACTGATGATGGTGATACAATGATTGAATGGAAGGTTGATGAATATGTCCTTACTGAGTTCACTGTAAGTGAGCCTTACAAATTTGACAAGACTGGAAAACTATTACTCAAGAAGAATGGGAAAGCTGAGCTACTCTAATTCATTCGAGGTCTACATATGAAAGAAAAAGATGGATTTTATCTATGCGAAGAATGTGGTCTTCTTTATAGAGAAGAAATCTGGGCCAAAAAATGCGAAGAATGGTGTAAATCACACGCATCGTGTAATATCGAGATCATGCAACACGCAGTGCAAGACTCCGAACTGAAATTCGATTGAGTATTCAGGAGAAAATAACAATCACCCAATGATTGATAGCACTGGTTGTACCAGAATATTTCTAGCGGGAATGTAGAGGTATGAATCATGGATCAAGCAGATATCAGTTCAAATGCTGTTCTTCAAAGAATATCTAATGGAACTGAAGATCAACCTCGCCTCTTTAGGGTAAAGTCAGATTATCTGCTAGAGTCAACATATATTCTAGAATCTCCAGCTGCACTAAACATTCTGTTAAAGCCTTGGCTAGTAGGTGCTGAATTAGCTAATGAGGCAAGAAAGAGTACAGTAGATTTTCTAAGAGCGGCATATCACATTGTACCAGAATTTAGGTCTGCACGTTTTTCAGAGATAACTGAGGTTGTTCCACTAGCAGGAGCTCTGTATTATAGTACAGCTGAGGCCTTTGAAATCGTCTTTGGAGAAACAGTCAACCGCTGCTTCATAGGTGCAAAGAGGTATCCTTCGCCACTAGGATGGGTCACTGAGCTATCGTACATGAACTTTGAAGCTTTACCTGAAAATCCGTTGATAATAGTTGGAGATACTATTGCAACTGGTGGTACGATTCAAGGAATACTAGAGGCTGTAGTAGAACAAGAGGTTTCTATCCAAGCGATTGTCGTATATTCCATCGCTGGTGGATTATCGGGAGCTGTTCGATTACGGAAATTTACTGAGCGGATAGGAATTCCAGTGTATGTATTCTTCTCAAATGCAATCTTCGGTGTAGAATCCAATGGAACCGATATGCCTTGGTTACACGAAGGGACAATCGTTTCTCCAGAACTCAGAGATAAGGCGATGTTTACCTATGGACCTGATTTGGGGGAGCGATGGTGTTCTGTTTGGGACTGGGGTGATAGAGCAAAACACCCATTGAAACACCTCAATGAATTGCTTGAGCGATGCGAAACAGAACTATCACAGGGGCCTGATGTTCTGACTGGAAGAATACTGAATAAAATTAGAGATGAAACAGTCAATTCTATAGATCGATGGAATGAGTCTCCCAGATTATAATTCTCGAATCCAAAACAGTAAAATAGCAGACCGTTATGCAAAGAAAAACATAACGGTGTGTGCATCATTGCGAAAGGAAACACAACTCATAGCTGTACTAGTGATTGTAGGGATTACTGTAGGTTCGATTGGATATCTTTTGTATCTAAACCAGACAGCAAATAGAGAAACTCTTGTGATTTCTACAACAACGAGTCTATATGACACTGGTCTACTTGATGCAATAAAGGAAACTTATGAGTCAGTGAATAACCGAGTGATTATCGCGTTCATTTCAGCGGGGACAGGAATTGCGTTAGAAAACGCAAGACGTGGGGATGCAGATATGATTCTTGTCCACTCACCATCTCAAGAATTGGCATTTATGCAGGAAGGATATGGAATCAATCGCAAGATCTTCGCATACAACTTCTTCACAATTGTTGGACCTTCAAACGACCCTGTAGGAATATCGGGGTTGGGTGCTCTTGAAGCATTGGAAGCAATTCTCAATTATGGCAGAGCAGAGAATGAAACCATCTGGGTAAGTAGAGATGATGCATCAGGCACCAATACTAAGGAGAAAGGTCTCTGGACCGCAGCAGGGTATAACTACACAGAGATTAGTGACGAGGATTGGTTTATTTCATCAGGTACAGGTATGGGAACAACATTGAACCTTGCTGATGAACAGAGTCTGTACACACTATCTGATATTGGCACTTTTCTCAAGTACAAGGCTGACGGATTGATAGAGCTCGATCAGTTAGTACAGGAGGGCGAAACATTACTCAATGTCTACAGCGCTATCGCTGTAAACCAGACTACTGTTTCTGGAGTCAAATATGCAGCTGTAATGGAGTTCATCCAGTGGCTTGTAAGTAGTTCTGCACAGCAGCTACTTGGCGAGTATGGACAAGATGACTATGGAGCTTCTCTTTTCTTTCCTGCTGTCGATATTATACAAACCGAATTGCCCCAACAGATCTATCAATGGATACACGATTATGCCTTCTTCAATTCAGGTGACACTTTCTATGAGTGCCCACCCGAATGGCAAGAGGGTAGCTATGGATTATACACCTAAAGAGAGTACAGGAGATTATAATGTCACTTGAAACCGAGATACTAGAAATCACGCTTAGGGCTTTATCTATCTCAGGGATTGCTGCCCTATTAGCTGCGGGAATTGGATTACCAATTGGTGTCCTTCTGGGGATGTACAAATTCAGAGGACGTGGCACTATTACTGGTATCTTTAGAGCTCTTATGAGCATGCCAACAGTGGCATTGGGTCTCCTTCTATACCTTCTATTTTCTCGCTCAGGTCCGCTTGGATTTTTCCAGCTGCTCTACACACCACTTGCATTAGTGATTGGACAAACAATACTTGTCATCCCATTCATGGTTAGTATAACCTCAGAAACTATAGTAGGTATTGACCCAGCAATTAGGGAATTATCTCGAACACTTGGGGCTGATGAAAAATCTGCTGCCGCATCGGTTCTCAGAGAATCCTTGGGGGGTGTAGTTCTAGCGATATCCGCTAGTTTCAGCCGTGCCATCTCTGAACTAGGTGTCGCTCTCATGATAGGAGGGAATATCCAGGGATTGACGCGTGTATTAACTACATCAATAGCTCTAGAAACAACACGTGGTGAAATTGCATTAGGTATTGGACTCACTATTATCCTTCTTTCATTGATGGTCGTCTTCAACCTGTTGCTGAATCAAGCAGAAAAACGAGTGAGGTGGTGGTTATGGGAGTAGTAGAGCTTCGAAATGTATCTGTCGATTTTGATTCAACAAGAGCACTTGACCAAGTCAGTTTAAGAGTCAATTCAGGTGAGATGCTCTCTCTTATTGGACCTAACGGAGCTGGGAAGACAACTGCGCTTCGAATAATGGCAGGATTGCTAGAACCCTCTTCAGGTGAGGTTTTGTTCAACAATCAAAACTTAGTTGGAGCAGAGTTGATTACACTGAGAAAGACATGTACACTAGTCTTTCAAAAACCGACTGTTTTCAGTACTAGTGTCTTCAAGAATATAGCCTATGGACTAAGGGTAAGAAACATTTCAGAGGCTGAGATTGGAAGACGCGTTAAGAAGGCTTTAGAATTAGTAGAATTATATCAATTGAGAGATAGACATGCTAGAAGCCTCTCAGGTGGGGAACAGCGTAGAGTATGTCTAGCGATGGGGATCGTAATCGACCCGGAAATTCTCTTAGTCGATGAACCAACAGCGTATTTGGATTCCGAAAGTACTCGAATTGTCGAAACCGTTCTCAGAGATTTCAATGATGATAATGGTTCTACAGTTGTTATATCGACGCACAACTTGCTCCAAGCAGAGATTCTTACTCAACAAGCTGCACTTATTCAGAATGGCAAGGTTCAACAAACAGGATTAATCTCAGATATTCTTCGTGATCAATTAGAATCTATGGTCTTTGATGATAATACACGGAACGTATTCATAGGAACAGCCCAGTTTGTAGATGGTCTATCTAAAGGTGTACGACTCGCAAGAGTAAAAATCAATGAAGAAGTATCATTTGATACGCTTACAAATCGAGATGGAAAAGTGAAAGTTCGTATTCCTCCTGAAGACATTGTAGTTTCTCATAGTACAGTTATGTCAAGTGCTCGGAACACACTCAAGGGACGAATTTTAGCTATTGAGAAAGAAGATGCCATGGCATTACTCACCATTGATGTTGGTGTAAATCTGGTTGCTCAGATTACAATCTCTTCACTTGAGAGTCTAAGTGTCTCATTAAATGATGAGGTGAATGTTACTTTCAAAGCATCATCTGTTCGAGTTTATTAAAGCCGAAATGCATGACGAAACATAACAGTTATCTTGATGGAGAAAAAAATGAGGAAGGAAGATGACTGCTGGAGAAAAGATAGAAACGATTGAAGAGGAAAAGAATTCACCTCTCATTGATCCATATTCCCGTCAAATTGATTATCTTAGGATATCTCTTACACAGAACTGCAACCATGCATGTTTCTTCTGCCATCACGAAGGAGAGTCTGGAATAGGACATGAAATGGCTCCAGTGGAGATTGAGAATCTCGTTCGAGTTGCCAATCAGAGGGGTGTAAGGAGAATCAAGCTGACAGGTGGGGAAGCTCTTGTTCGTGAGGATATCATTGAGATTGTCCGTCGCATTTCACCACTGACTGAAGACCTTTCACTTACAACAAATGGTTCAAAACTAGAGGAACTTGCGGTTTCATTGAAGGAAGCAGGTCTAAATCGCGTAAATGTAAGTCTTCATACACTTAAGCCAGACCTTCATGAATCTATCACGGGAAGAAACAACCTCGAATCTGTGAAGAGAGGTATTGAATCAGCCATTCAAGTGGGTCTGCATCCTGTAAAAATCAATATGGCTGTGCTCCGTGGGTTGAATGTAGATGAGATACCAGAACTCATGAAATATGCAGGTCAAATTGGAGCTATCTTACAACTCATTGAGCTTCAAACCCTCCCTAGCGATGATGAATGGAAGGAATTCTGGTTTGATTTGACTAATATTGAAGATGATTTAAGAAAGAGAGCTATACACATCGAGCAACGATCACTTCACGGTCGAAAACAGTATACTGTACCTGTTGCCGATATAAGTGTCAAGATAGAAGTTGTGAAACCAAACCACAACCAATCATTCTGCCAAAGATGCACTCGTCTTCGTGTCACGTCCGATGGAAAGCTGAAACCCTGTCTACTTAGGCAAGATAATCTGGTTGAAGTTCATTCTCTACTTGAGAATGACTCTCCAGATGCATTAGTAAACGAAGCATTAGAGAGAGCAGTACGATTACGCGAACCATTTTGGAAAGGTGATGTTGAATGATACAAATTGTTGATGATGATTTTTCGATTGATGAAGTGGTTAAGGGCACACGACGGCCATCAATGGGAGCAGTTGTGTTATTCCTGGGAACCGTCCGAGATATGACCCGTGGGAA
>JAEORG010000360.1 GCA_016841005.1 Candidatus Thorarchaeota archaeon
CTTGCACATCCAACTCTTCAACCTCTCGATTTTGTTGACATGATTCGTGCATTGGTAAATGAACTATGCCGTCAGTGTTTCATCTGCTCAGTTCCTAATCGAGATGCAGTGGTCTACATTAATCTACTAATATTCCAGCTGCGTCCTTTTCTAGATCACATCTACACTGGACAAAAAACAGGATCTGGTACCAAGATAGGTACAGCTGATTTCATCCGTTGTAGTTCAAATATACTTGATAAAATACTCCGACACATCCAAGTCGAATACGGCAACAGAAATGGTCGTCCCCAGCGAGTTACTCATCGAATAAGTATGGAAGAGCAACTTCCAAGGAACAGGTTAACACTAGATGATATCAAACCATCACAAGAATCTCTTGACACCTATAATTATTTGAAAACCCTGTACAGGAAATTCATAGACCAGAGGGATTTCAACAAACTTGCTCAATCCGTTTTAAGGAATGCAGCATCAAGAGGTAACAGCTTGCATAGAAGGGTTTCTTGGGGCTTTATCCAACCGACAACGAATAGGACAGTTGCTCTTGGAGGAGACTATTACGCAGATAACAAGAGCGGCTATCTTGTTGCTGCAAATGTTCCTGTTCTCTCGGGTTATGGACGAGCTGACTTTGTTCTATATGTCAGACAAAGCTTCGTAACAGCAACTGAAGATGAACAAACGATAGGTCTATGGCGTCCCGTAATGGTTGTTGACATAAAATCAAAGAACGCCTATGATTGTGGATTTGTGGGCACTCGGTTGAATGGCACAAAGAGAATAGTATCAGAAATATCCGCCAGAAAGAGAGGAATAACTGATCTAGAGTGGGAGCAGATTATTCTAAACTGCCCCTCGTTATCTGAGAGAGCTCAAGTTGAATTCTATGGAAAGGGATTGATAGCAGATTACCAGAAGTTAACAAATGATGAATCAAAATCCAGTTCAATCATTATATCAGGAATTCTTCTAATTGACGAGTCTATCTCTCCTTCTGTCATTAGAAACAATATTCCAGCTATTATGGTTTCATCCTACGAACGAATTCAAGATGAACTTCTAACAAGTTCTAAAGAACATCCTGATAAAAAGAAGGTCTGTCAAAAGAATGTATTCAGGATTAATTCCAATAAAGATGAGGAACAGCATATAGCACTCGTAACACTTCCTTTTGAAGTAGCAGCGGAAATTGATACTCATCAGGTTATGCCATTTCCAAGCGAAATTGGTAAACTACATGAATCGAATCCATTTAGGTGTCGAATTGAGGACAACCGTAACTTTGTTCTTTATGTTTCAGCTGGGGGTCGTGGAGCTGGCGAAATTGCATCATGGATTGCAAGATATTGGCACGGTATCGACTATGCTCGTTTACTAGCGAAGCATGAAAAGAGGACAAAAATACTCTGGCTTGATTTGGCTGGTGAGTTCTCTAATCAACAGATTCTGAATTCATTCATTCGCAGATATCCTCCTGCAGAGTATGCCTCGGAATACATATCATTGAGCTGGAAAAATGACAAGAATCGACGAAGATATCTCCGTGAGTTTGTGAACTCCAAAGATGTCGACATTCATGATTTATCTTTTAGAATTCTAGCCTCCCTCTTTGAGGGAAAAAGGCCAATATCACTGGATGAACTTGCTGATTTAGTGTCAAATTATGACATGTTCGTTGTAAGTGGTATGGATACACTCTGGAGGTTGACTCCTCATAGACTACATGGTCTATTGACCGATTTATGTGTTAAACTGGCAAGAGCTACAAACATTTCGAATACAACAACTCTCTGGTTTGATAATGCAATACCAATTCCAGAAACATCTCAAATCTACAAATCACATCGCTACTCTCCGTTTCCATATGATTCTCCTCTACAAGTGAGTCTTGATAAAATCGTAATGAATCTTCCAGTCCCACCAACACCGGGGATAAGCGAGTCAACTTTTGCTGATGAAATGAGACAAATAATCGAACTTACGCCTGGCAAAATCCATGAGCCCAATTATTTTGAGATATTGCCCCTGCGAGGATGGTCAGGACTATTCAGATCAGAAATTAGAATAGAAGCGGGTCCCAAGAGATATTTCAGGAATAGCTCTGCATCTTCTTCTCCAGAGCCTGTAGAAAAACTAACAGGATCTTATGACCCTATTGCTTGCTTTGACCTCATATCTTCTAGTATCAAGCGTGGTCTAGAAGGTCAGGAATTTCACAAAGACATAATGTGTATTCCCATCGTAAAAGAGGACTTGAAAAATGCCAATCGAACATCTGGATACAAGGGTGTTCTTTCTAGAATTCAACTCCACGATAATCTTTGCAATCCGCTTTTTGTCAGTAGAATTGCTAGGAAGAGAAATCAAAAATATCATGATATAAAATCAATCAATTCACGTCGCAAGTACTGGACTCCCAGATTGCAGTGTAAACCTCTTGAATCAGTTAATCTACCACCATACGAATCTCAACTCACAATATCAGACTTGGATTTCAATGAAGCCGCTCATGTTGAAATTGAAAGAATCCTAGGAGTAGTTGGTGTTCTAAGTCGTGTGTCAAAATCATCTTTTCCAGATCTCAAGGGCTTTCTGAAAAGCACTATTTCCAAGATTAACCAACTGCAACTGGAAACAGATGGATCCGATGTTGCAATCATCCAGAAACTTGCATCATTCTTCAATAGAATAGATTACTCGCAATCAGTATCAAGGAAGCTGGCTTTTCACAGAACAAATCTGTATTCTTGGAATCTACCTTACGATCTCAATGTCGCTCTAAGGGAGGTCCAAGAACGCAATCGTGACACTCTGCTGCAGTTTGGTAATTACTTCATTATAATTTTCGCGGCTTTGCAAGAATTTACTGGGGAATTCGCACTTGACAGACTTCAACAGCTCTGGGATTCTATAAGACCTTGGGTACTTCTTCAGATAGGTGCATATCAGGTTGAGAACTTGCCTCCACTTTCCAAGTTTGATATGAAAAACATATTCAGCCAGCTTCTCGAGAAGACAGACAGCATTTCCAAAGCTCCAGAACCCGCAGTCCCTGTTATTGATGAAATCAGGTACGGAATCACAGTTGATTCGCATACGCACGAGGAAAATGAGGAACCGTTATTCAGATGGTATGTCTTTGAAAAAGAATTGTACAGCGACGATTTCATTTCGGGATGCTTGGTTGAGAAATCTGGCACTACAGTGATTCCGCTTGATGAACAAGCTGAAACAGCCAAACTGTGTACATCGCGCTCCATAATTCGCCCGATTCTGCTATGTAGTATGTACGGCATACAATCGCTCTATATTGGTGGCGAGGAAGATGAGTATTCAAATTCATATGATGTGGATTATCAGAAAGTTACGTGGCAACCTAAAGGGCATTTTCGATATGGAACTCGTCATGTCGGTGCTTTGGCGCGGTTGAAATGGCTGAGTACTAGTTATTATGCACAGTTTCCGAATCTAGAAGCCGAAAGACTTCCACCAAGGCAATCTGACATAGTTCAGAAAATGATTGACCACATAGAAAAAGTAGCTGCGAGATTGAAAGATGTCTATCGAGTCACATGTGAACTTGAGGGTACTCCAGAAAAAGGAATTATCAAGTTTAAGGAATCAGATGGGCTTCATATTGGAGAATTGAATTTCTATGGCACTCACCGCGCTACTGAGATTCTAAGAAGCCCATATGATATAGGAGTTCCTTTGGGACTGAATAATAGAATGCTAACTTGGCATCCAGTGAGGGATGTATCATACTCAAAGGATTCAGTAAAAATCCGTGATACAGTTGTGAAATATATCGACAGCCGCGAATGAAGAGATGGTGCCGAGAATGGGATTCGAACCCATGTACTCCTACGAGAGTGGATTTCCCATGGGAGTCAAGCCATCGACTTGAAATGATCTTGAGTCCACCGCCGTTGGCCGGGCTTGGCTATCTCGGCTGAAGCTGTTTTTGAATGAATCATTTAAAGGCATTTGGGTGAATTGTCATTAGATTCATTGAGGGTTGATAGTTTGGTAGATAGAAAAGCAAAGAAAGAGATGGAAAAACGTCTTTTGAAATTGAAAGAAGGTACAGATGCAATAATAGAGCAACCTATTCATTTTACTGATTTCTTCTATTCGGAAGAAGGAAAGACTCTGGGACGAAGTATCGCTGAGTTGACTGATTTCTCCATGAAGACTGCCATTCTTTCTTTTCCTTTTGATAATTTGATGTTAAAACTAAAGGATAGCCTCCACTCAGATAAAGCTGAGGAAGAGATTCAGAAAATTGTCGATCCAACAATGTCAGAAAGATATCGCGTCTTTCTATCTGACGTTCTTCTTCAATACACTGATTTGCTCGAAAAGGAAGATATCAAACCACCTTTTTCAATGAAAGATATGGGACGTTTTCTGGTTTTGCATGTTCTCTCATTGTACTCGTATCTTGATGTTTATGCTGATAGTATTCTGAATAAGCTAATGGAGAACAAGAAACTCCTGGCGCGAATGATAAAAAAGTTAGAATCTGAACAAAACGCAATAATCCGACTTAGGGATCTTCATAGATATTTGGATAGTCAAGAGGATGCGCTCGTTAGGACGGTTAAAAGAAATTTACCCCGAAACCTTCTAACAAAAATAGATTTCATTGTGATGACAGTTGGAATTGAGAAAGAATTTGCTATATATGACGAGATAACAGGTGCATCAATTTATCGAGGATTGCTATCAAAGCTTGTTAATCTTAGAAATATATTCGCCCATGGAGAACCTAGTCCTGATATCTCATCAATGTATAATGAATTCAAAGATGCACCCATAAAGGACATCTGGAGAGGCTTCCTTAGAAGTTTGAACATTGATTCTGAGGATCCCTTAACTAGAATCGGATTGCATGGTATGATGATGGAGGTCCTTGTGGAGCAAGGTCCCTTGTTTTCTGTAATACTTACTACTATGATTATCGCACTAATGTACCCACTTATCGTCGATACAGCTATTTCAACCATTTTAGAATAGAACTGCTTAGAATCCATGAATTCTTACGAGAGTGAACGTTTCTTCCGAGTCAAGCTAGTGGTCTGTAGTCTAGACTTTGTCGTTTTTAGCTGGATAGGTCTATCTTGGCTCATGACAGAATATAGCGTATGAAATTCATAAAACCGTATTAATATTGCAAACTAATATCTTAATTCGATTAATATTCCGTTTGTGAATAAGGTGGGAGTGATGAAATGAAATCGACAAGTGAAATGACTAGGCGAAGAATGAAGCTAACAGTCAAAAACGCGCTTAAAGCAATCGATAAAATTTCCGAGGAAATCGAAACATATGGAGATTTCACTGATCTCAATGCAATCCCTTTGATTAGAATACTATATGAAGACAAAGAGGGAACTCATGTCGCATTACAAGATGAGGAATATGATGTAGGCATTGAAAACAGAATAGATGGCCAATCACTTACCCAAGCATATCACCTCCTGATCAAAGTCCCCGAATTCAAGGAACTCGAATCTGTTTTTATGACTCGTTTTGGAAACTCACATTTTGAGAAAATCTTGACGTTCCTTGAGATTGCGTTGGAAGGCAATATCAGTCATGAAGAACTGATTTCACAATTGGCTGAAGAAGTACTAGAAATTCCTGTGGAATGGAAATTTAGTTTGTATGTTCAGGGCCTCATGATAGAGCAGGACGAAATAGATGCTGGAACTTTAAAGCTAAGAAAATTGGCATCACAAGATTTTGAAACTGGCGTTTTTACTGTTTCAGATTCCGACTCAGAACCAATTCCTGTGCATACAGTTGTAGAATGGACAACACAAGGAATACCAAAAGGTCCCAAAGCCAAACTGAAAAGAATAGAAGATGTAGCCAAAGTCCTGACTAGATTGAGATTGGTAAAGGATGGTTTATTTCGAGTGACTGCCTGGAGAGGAAAGACTCTGGCATTACTAGAAGAAGGTGAAGAACGTGTTGTTCTGGAGTCCCACCCCTTACTACTTGGAGTGTCTCCTGTAAAAACTATGCCAAAACCTGTCGTTTTTAATAGCGATGACCAAGAAAAATATGCCAGATATCAGAAATCTGTTTTCAAGCTAATAGAAGGGGGGAAAAGCAATGGAATTGACTTTGCTTTGAAAATGTTGAATGAATCAACATGGAAACCCATTGAAGAAGCGTTACTTTTCTGTACTATCGGTCTAGAATCTCTTTTCCTAGTCAATGAGCAGGAACTTAGGCAGAAATTAGCGACTAGAGTTGCAGTATTATTGCAGAATGTGGGAGAGAATATCGAGTCTACATACGATGATGTTTGGACCGCATATGGACTGCGGAATCGATTTGTACATGGGAGCCTGTTGAAGAGGGAATTTGATGAACATGAAGATGCTCTTTTATACAAAATCGCAGTCTATCTCAGAAAATCAATTGTACTAATGGCACAACTAGCGACTACGAAAAGGAAGCACAGTGAGTTAATCGCGACACTTGATAGAGCACTAATTAGCAGCGAAGCAGAAAGAAAGCTCCGCATGCTTGCGAAATCAATCATTATTTGAATTATCGTGAATAGGCTCACACGGATGTCTGATGAGCCGATTCCTGCTGAATTTACCAGCCTATTTCATCTTCTGCACTAGCTGAGTCCATTCTAACAGCTCCCCTTTTTCTTGCAGATCTTGCAATATCATTTATTATCGACATTAGTCCTGAAATCAGTCTCATTGTTTCATTGGCATCCGGTTTCCATGTACCATGTACAACACCATTTGCATATTGCGCGAATTCAGTCAGAAGAGCTGTTTCGTTTGCATCAATAATCATTTTCTTTGATAGCAATAAGACCATTTGTCCTATTGTTCGAATGGTTTTTCTTGATCCAATCTTTTGTTTATCGCCTAATCCAGAGCGTATGCACAGTTCTCTAAGAAATAGCTCAAGCCCTCTCCGAATGCGAAAGACAGCTTCTTCTAACAATCCCTGACCTAGTAAATTATCAACTGATCTGAAATCATCAATACTCTGAGTAAAAGACAGTGCCTCTAAGTGAAATGCTGTTTGTTTTGTCAGATTGTCAGTAAATTCTATATCTGGTTCATCAATAAGATTTGAATCTCTATCTCTGACACGATTATATAAACCCTGAAATTCAGGACTGTCAATGACACCTTCTCTAGCTGCTCTGACAGTATCATCATAACTAAGGGGTCGAAAACCAACAATCCAAAGCACAGTGCTGAATAAAAGAGCAAGAATTCCGACAATATCTGAGGTAAAAGACACGCTATCCCAAAAATCTCGGGTTGATGTTTGAGTGGTCAGATATTGAACTATTAGAATGCCTGCTAAGATGAAGTAAATTAATGCGAAAGTGGCAAGGAATGTTTTGACTGCAACTTTAATTGATTCTACTCTCTCATCTATCACCAAATACCCTTCTTGAAACTTCCGCTTGGCTACCTCGGCAATCAACGTCTTCTTTCTATCTTCACTATAAAGCCATTTCCGTTTTTAGTATGTTTTATTCTACTTCCAGTAAACTGAATGAAGAACGCATGGCAAGTATGATTATTCA
>JAEORG010000361.1 GCA_016841005.1 Candidatus Thorarchaeota archaeon
TAACACATGGTGATGTCTGTTTTGACGAAGAAACTACAGCATCTATTCTCAGTGGTGATACAATTTCTGTATATCTTGCGGATGAGTTGAATGCAGAAACCATACTCATTGGAACCGATGTTGATGGAGTATTGGATGACAATCCAAAATTGAATCCATCAGCCAAACATATACCAGTCATAAATCAAGAAAATAAGGAAATCATACTTTCCAAAACAGGACCTTCAACGAATACTGATGTCACTGGTGGTATGTCGAAAAAACTGAGTGAGCTTCTTGAAATCTCTAGACAAAATAGAGAGATTATCATTTTTAACCTGACAGTTCCGAATCGACTGAAGCTTCTATTACAAAATGAATCAACAGTCTGTACTAGAATTCTATCATAGTTCAAGTAGCTAATGCTGACACATTATCATCCATTGTCCTAACGATTAAGTTACTCGGTGTAGTTACGCTTTCTTCAAGATATTCTGCTGCAGTTAGAACACAAACGACTTTTGTTGATTTACAGGTCCTACAAGCTACTTCACTATGAAGGTGGAGAAGCGTGTTTAATTGCTGCTGATTTGGAAATATAACATAAGAGGTTTCGCCAACACAAAGATCGTAATATCCATGATTCCTTGAAACATTAGAGTGATGTTTCTTTAGTTCATTTTCTATTGTGCCTACAGTCTTTTCTTTCAAGCTTTTGAGAACTGATGAATTAACCAACCAGAGTCCTTCAGCCAGCTCAATAAATTGTGATTCATCATTGACACGCAAAGCAATTAGAACCTCATCTGCTAATAACTCAGTTAGAGCACGTTTTCCTTCCTCCATATTTAACGGAGCAGATCTTCCCTTTAGTGATTGTAGAGCTGTTGTTTCTATGAACTCGA
Organism: Candidatus Thorarchaeota archaeon; assembly: GCA_016841005.1. Next base: position 885 of record JAEORG010000361.1, read on the forward strand.
GTAATTCTTCCCACCTAACTTGACCATTGGATATGTCAACTAAATCCTGAATCAAGCCAAACCACAACCGAATCTGAATTGCTCGATTTGTTGCAGATCCTACTCCATGCATTGCACCAATCAAATCAACTTGCTCATCGGAATCTGCAACCTCTGTCAGCTGAGTTTGAATTGAAGATTTCTCAGAAACATCAGCTTCACGAGTAAAGCTTTCGATTATTGAGTCAAGAGACCTTGGAAACGCAGAAACAACACTAACATCATTGAAATCTTCTGATGAATCCATCAACTCTCTTAATTTTGCAGCAGCAACACTGCCTCTAACAACAACAAAAAGCTCGCTTACACCATTTTGCAGTTTGCTCATTTGTGCTCGTATCTTATCTAATGTCAACCCCATTGATGATGCTCTTAGATGCTCAGGAATAACCACAACTGCTCTATCTTCGAGTACAATATCTGGCCAGCTAGAGTTATCATTGATAGTAGAAGGATTGTATTCAAGTCCTAGTTTTCCAGATATATATTCAACAATTACTTGTCTGACAGCATTCAAAGATTTTCCTGGAAGAGTGAAAACAAATCCTCCATCAACGAGCGCCAATGCTTCTCTTTCTATAGTACCTAAAGATACAAGATTTCGAATTACTTCTGAAATATCATCGTCTTCGACCTTAGGATCAAGTACTGCTAGAAGATTCCTAATTTCTCCTTCTGTCGCCCATCCATCTGATGCCAAAAATGCAACAACATGACTCCCAAGTCTATCAAGTCTGTTGAAAACAAGTGTCTGTGCCTCGGAATCTTTTACTAGTTCAGGTCTTTCTGAATCTTTGACAAGTTCTTTTCTCTCCACAGATTTTTCGATTACAGGAGGAACTTCACTCTCAAAAGGCAACACAGTTTCTTGTTGTGTAGATATCTTTGAAAACCGTTGAGTCACAATTTCAAAGGTTTCAGTTTGAGGTATACTCATTATTGCTCTTCCACGTTTCAATGTCCGAAGATACTGTTCTTGATTCTCATTCAAAGATAGGAATCTTCCTCCAACTTGACTATCATACGGCAAGCGGAACGCAATCTTGGTTGAAGTATTAGCTAAAATATTCGATGAGATATTGGGTCTAGTTGAGATTACTATAACACCTTGTCCAGTTGCTCGTTGTAACATCACCATAGATTCTCCAGTGGTCACATCAGCAGCAGAATGCCTTGTATAGCTCTCTGGCACTAGATTACTAGCTTCCTCTAGTACTACAACATGGTGCAATCCTTCCTTGATACCTCGTTTCATTGCACTATCAAAGATACGCTTAGCAACAAGGTTGTAAAGGAGCCGGGCGGAATCCATTCCTCCCACTCGTGCAACATGTGAAAGATCGAGGATGACGCGTTTCCTTAATAGGTCCGAAAATCGAACTGTTTCAGATTCACCACCAAGGATTGAGCCTAAAGGCTCACGTGTCAATATCTCAAGACGATTGAGCAATGCATCTCTGGTCATGTTTCCAATACGATCATTGCCTGCGAGTTCTGAAACCACCCTTACCAGAGCTTGAACTGAGTTGCCATGATTTAGCGATTCTACTACCTTAATTATCGAGTCCCGAAGTAGTTTCTCCATTGCTGGAGATAGTTCAGAAGAATCACCCCTTTCATTCAAGAGTTCTCTTAGAATCATGAATGTAGAATGTGCATAGTTCTGATCATTAACACGTTCTGAGTCAATGAGATTAAACATGAATGATGAGTCAAGACCTGGCCTAAGAACTAGAATCTCTGATTTGTCATGACTCATTAAGTCAAGGTATTCAGAACCCTTAACATCAAATATCCACCAAGGCACATCTGTTTTCGTACTCAGCTGTGCCATAAGGTGTTTCACGAGTGTGGTTTTTCCCGTTCCAGTTGCTCCTAAAATGGCAACATGTTCTCTTAACCAATCAATCTTGAGCCCAACGTTCGATAATCGGCGTCCTCCAAAGACTGTTTCTCCAATGACAAGTTCATTATCCACTAGTTCCCTTGGAGGAACTGGAAAGACTGGTAGCTGTTTTGGAGTTATAACAGGAAGTTGTTGAATCGGTGTATTGATGAATGACGATAATCGAATTATGTGCATTCGTTGACGTTTCAAATGACGACGAGTTATAATTCTAAATACTGTTCTTTTCGATAATTTTAGAGGAACGAGTCTGATAGTATCACTGCCACCCCAAATCGAATATACTAATCCACCTACTCCATCAATATCTGCTTCAATATGCCTTTCAGTCGATGTTCTCACTTTGAAATACACTGTAACATCAAACCAGCCTGTTCTATCCTGAATTTCCTCATAACGAGATACTAGTTTTTTCTTTACAGAATGATCTTGCAACGATTCTTCTTTTCTTCTTTCTTTTGCCTGGATACTTTTCCATTGACCCTCAAGTTGACGTTTTTCCTTACCTGGTTTGGCTGATGAAAATACGCAAGTCATACTTGTTGTGTGTCCCTGTCTAAGAGCTGTTGCAATGAATGTTCCAATTTGAGAGGTTTCTTGAGTTGGAAACGTTCTGGGTAATCCATCTAGGACCAAGATACCTAGTGATTTAGTTTCTTCTTTGATGACTACATTTTGGGATTCAATTTGCACTCCAGCTAAATGAGTTAGAGCGGCATCTTGAAGAAAATTCCCCTCTAAAAGTTTCATTTCTACATTATTTAGAGACGACAAGAGAATTGCTTCGGTTCTTGTTGCTTCTCTTCTTAGGATTTCTTGAATCTGTTTTGAGCTATGTCCAGTTGCTGTAATGAAAATATGCAAGAATGGTTCTCCATTTGATACACCGGCTTCAAAGGCCATAGTAACTGATTTGTCCATCCCTGCACGCATAGCCAGTAACATGCTGTCAATA
>JAEORG010000362.1 GCA_016841005.1 Candidatus Thorarchaeota archaeon
AAAAAGAAGATAATCCCAAACAGAACGACTAAATACGCTTCTAGCTTCTCCTAGATTGGTTTGCCATGGGAAAGGTATCGATTACAGACACAGTCCTTAGAGATGCGCACCAATCGCTCCTCGCAACAAGGATGAGAACAGAGGATATGCTTCCAATCTGTGAAAAGCTCAACAAGGTAGGGTATCATTCTCTAGAGATGTTCGGGGGAGCTACCTTTGACTCAATGATGCGCTTTCTCGATGAGGATCCGTGGGCTCGTGTTGAAGCATTGAGTGATGCGATGCCTGATACCAAGATGCAGATGTTACTCAGAGGACAGAATGTAGTTGGATACCGTAATTATCCAGACGATGTACTCGAAGCATTCGTTGTTGAAGCTGTCAAAGTAGGTATCGATATCTTCAGGATTTTCGATGCACTAAACGATGTTAGAAACATGGAAGCAGCAATGAAATTTGTTAAACGTGAAGGCGGACATGTTCAAGCAAGCATTAGTTACACTCTGAGCCCTGTTCATACGAATGAGAAATTCATTGAGAAATCTAAGGTTCTTTATGAGATGGGTGCAGATTCGATTTGCATCAAAGATATGGCTGGTCTGATTTCTCCTCAAGCAGCATATGACCTCGTTAAGGGGCTTAAAGAGGAACTTGATATCCCAATACAACTCCATTCTCACTATACCAGTGGAATGGCGGCAATGGCATACCTGAAGGCTGCTGAAGCTGGCGTTGATGTAGTAGATTGTGCTATTTCAGCTCTGTCAATGGCAACATCACAACCGGCTACGGAATCAATTGTTGAAGCTCTCAAAGGTACTCCCTATGACACAGGTCTGAATCTCAATCTTCTATCCGAGATTGCGGACTACTTTAGAAAGATTCGACGAAAGTACTCTCAGTTCGAGGGAGCTCTCAAGGGAGTGAACCCTCAGGTCTTAGTGTTTCAGATTCCCGGAGGGATGCTATCCAACCTAGATAATCAACTTAGAGAACAGGAGGCCTTAGACAGATATGATGAAGTCTTAGCGGAGGTACCACGTGTGAGAGCTGAGTTTGGTTATCCTCCCCTAGTCACACCTTCTAGCCAGATTGTTGGAACTCAAGCAACCCTCAATGTGATTACTGGTAAACGATACAGCATGATACCCTTTGAGGTCAAGCAATACTTTCGAGGATATTACGGTAGACCACCAGCCCCAGTTGATGAAAAGATAAAGAAGATGGCAATAGGAGATGAAGACCCATTAGAGAAAAGACCAGCTGATTATCTCGAACCCGAACTCCCAAATGCGAAGGAGATGCTGAAGGATATTCCTCACGAGCCTCGTGATGAGGTATCATATGCATTATTTCCACAGTATGCTCTTGATTTTCTAAAAAGGAAAGCGAAGAAGCAGTCACATGGAACGATGACTCATGAACTTGAAGCTGCATTAATTGCATCGGTGCTCCACAGCAGTGGTAGTACCAATGCAGATATTATTGGGGCGTCAATTTCCGGTGACGCTTGGGCACAAGATGGTAGAGAGGCATTGCACGCATCGAGGTCATCAAGCTGGGAGAGGAGTCCTTCTGCGTGGGCTACGTCAGGACGGAAACAACAGATGGGTCCTAGCACTCAGGGGGGTCCATAATGAGTTCGGAGTTTGAAATTGCCCTTGAAGATGGAACCTACAAAGTTTGTGTAGAACGACTTGATGAGGGAGGTCTCTTAGTTGTCAAGGTTGGAGATGAGAGCTTTACCATCAATACCATATTGAATGAGGATGGAACCTATACCCTCAATGACACTGTGTCGGATTATACCATTAAGATTCTCAAGAAAACTGGCTCTACCCTCAATTTGGAACTGGATGACGAAGCTAAAGAAGTAGGATGGAAGCGTATCATTAAGTCTAAGGCTGCTGAAGCGCCAACTGCGTCATCAAGCGGAAACGGTCCAAAAATCCCCGGAGGCGTCTATCCTCCTATGCCTGGAAAAATCACCGAGGTCAAGGTTACAGTCGGCGATGTTGTCAAGAGTGGTCAAACAGTCTGTATCTTAGAAGCAATGAAGATGTTTAATGAACTCAAAGCATCTGCAGATGGAACTGTAAAAGAAGTGAATGTCGAACCCGGATCAAATGTCACTCCTAATGACCTTCTTGTACTTGTAGAATAGGATGTGGAATCATGCGACCTGTACATGTTATTGGTGCAGGGATGACACGATTTGGAGAACTAGAAGATAGTATTGTTGATTTAGTCCGAGAAGCGTCAATGAAGGCTTTCAATTCATCAAACACACTTGGTGAGACCTTTGATCATGTATTGGTTGCCACCCAGAACCCTGATGAATTCACTGGTGTTGGTCACCTTTCAACCCTCGCTACTGATATCTTGGGATTGATTCCTGCAGGAGCCACAAGAGTAGAATCTGGACCATCATCTGGATCCAGTGCATTTGAGGCAGGATATGCAATGATTGCATCTGGTCTTTCTGACCTGGTGCTTGTCGTAGGCGTTGAAAAAATGTCGGAAGTCGAGAGAGGTACAGCATCAAGGATTCTTGCAAAGATGATGTCATATGAGAATGAAACAAAATATGGTGCAACTCCGACTGCACTAGCAGCAATGATCGCTCGTAGGTATATGTATGAATATGGACTGACGAGAGATGAACTCTCTCTTATTCCGGTGAAAGCACACAAAAACGGTTCAATGAATCCATTAGCTCATTTTCAGAAAGAAGTAAGCATCGAGAAAGTTAGTAATGGTCGAATTGTCGCAGATCCTCTTACACTGTTTGATTGTTGTCCAACTAGCGATGGAGCAGCAGCAGTCATCTTAGCATCCGAGGACAAAACAAAGGAATTGAGGAATTTAGACAATTCCATCAAGATTCTAGGTATTGGACATGCAACTGACTATCTTGCAGTTCAGCATAGACGCTCAATGACCTCCATGAATGCGACTGTGGTTGCATCACAAAGAGCTTTCAAGATGTCTAAGTTGGCTCCAAAAGAAGTAGATGTATGTGAGTTGCACGATGCCTTCTCTATTCTTGAATTGATTGACATGGAGGACGTAGGATTAGCACCGCCCGGTCAAGCAATAAATCTAGTCAAAGATGGTAAGACTGCCATTGATGGTGAAATTCCAATTAATACAACCGGAGGTCTAAAGGCCAGGGGCCATCCGACTGGTGCAACAGGTGTTGCTCAAATTCATGATATTTATTCCCAACTTATCGGCAAAGCACCAAAGGGATTACAGGTTGACTCTCCTGATATTGGATTAACCCAAAATATTGGTGGTTTCGGGAATAACATGGTTGTTACCCTATTAGGAAGGAAGTGAATGAATTTGGAAATTGAGGCTACTAAGTGTGAGCAATGTGAAAATGTCGTAGTACCTCCCAGAACCATCTGTCCCTATTGTGGACCTGGCACAGAGCTTACAAAAGTTAGTCTCCCAAGTGAAGGAATAATTGTATCATTTACTTCGCTCCAAAGACCTCCTGAAGGATTTGACCCTCCTGTTATACTCGCTTTGGTTGAACTCTCTTATGGTACAACTGTTCTGTGTCTTGGATCTAAAGAGAAAGAAGAAAGAGCGAAAATCGATTCACGTGTTTCACTGAGTAAGGATTCACTTGGAAGATTTATTTTCCATGTTGTGAAATGACAATAGAAACAACACCAAGGGTACGGGAGAATTTGAAATTCAAATCTCCCGTCCTACACGAGTTTTGGGGACCGAAAGTTCCTGTCTCGTGTTACCGTGATGTGTAATACTATTACATGATAAGTAATTTAAGCGTTACGTGTTTATCAACAAGTGCTGCAACGCTCATGAGGTGCGTCGAAATGGATGATAACGAACCAAAGATTGGTGAAGAGCTCCAAGAGAGTCTGAGAGCTGAATTTCTTGGGAGAGCATCAGTTGAGGGCTTTGGTTTAAAGAAACGTGAAATCTCAGTAATGACTCGTATGAATACTGAAATTGTTGACGTCCTTGATGCTCTTGTTGAGCTGGAGATATTCAAGAGTAGGTCTGAAGCCGTAGCTGCTCTGATTGAGCGAGCGATTAATTCCAGAAAGACCCTATTCAATGAGATTCGTTCTCAGGCAGATGATATCCGAAAGAAACGTGACGCTGCAAGACATCTGGCACAACAGACTATAGATGCTATGAAAGAAGAAGGCGACGAATAGCCTATCTCGTTACTCATTTAAGTAATTGATATTGGAGGAGTAATAGGTTTTCACAATGGTTGACTATCTGAGTGATGTATTTTGGACTGAAGACGAGATAAAATTCAGAAAAGAAGTCCGTGCTTTCTGTGACAAAGAGATCTACCCTATTGCAGATGAGCTGGACAAAGGTCCCTATCCCAGAGACCTTCTTCGAAAGATTGGACAGGCAGGATTCATGGGTGTTCATCACGATAAGGATGTTGGTGGAACAGCACGTGGATTATCATATGAAATCATAGTTGCTGAGGAGATTTCCGCAGCGAACGGAGGTCTCGACATGGCTCGCATGGCATCAACTACTCTATATGGTATGCCGCTAGCTAGATTTGCGACTGCAGAACAGAAGAAGAAATACCTAGAACCAGTTGTCAAAGGCGAGAAGATTGGGTGTATTGGAATAACAGAACCAGATGTTGGGTCCGATACAGCTGGAATGAAGACTCGCGCTACTCGCGATGGAGATGAATGGGTGTTAAATGGAGAGAAACGTTTCATTACTAATGGTAGTCAAGCTGATTTCATGTGTGCTTTCGCTATCACTAATCCAGATGTCAACTCAAAGAAGGGAATGACTGCCTTTATAATTGATACAACAGCCGACGGCTTCAGCGTGGTAGAAGATCATGATCTTCTGGGAATGAAGTCTGCTCGGGTCTCGCACTTGAAATTTGATAACGTACGCGTTGGGTCTGAAATGATTCTTGGAGACCTAGGACAAGGATTCACAATTCTCATGGATGAACTCGACAGCGAACGAACAGCAATTGCCGCAGAGGCAATTGGGTATGCTAGGACTCCTTATGAGGCCGCTGTAAAGCACTCAAATGAACGAGAACAATTTGGTCGACCAATTCGTATGTTCGAAGGAGTTAGCTTCAAGATTGCAGATATGGCTATGAAGCTTGAAGCTAGCAGAGCTCTCACACTGACCGCAGCGAGAATGTATGATAAGGGTCAGAAAATTACCAAGCAGGCATCGATTGCTAAAGTCTTTGCGACTGAAGCGGCATTTCAAATCTCTACTGATGCGCTACAGATTCTTGGAGGGCAAGGATACACTACAGATTCACAAGTTGAGCGATTCTTCAGAGACTCTCGTCTAATGATGATAGGCGGCGGCACTGCAGAGATTCTTAGATTTCTTATACAGCGAGAAGTCTTCAAAGAGATGCTCTAGTCTGCCTTGGATAAAGAAAAAGAATGGAGAGTTGGGGAATACCCATCTCTCTATATCTTTACGATTGCTGTTATTCTAAATTCTTCACCGACTACGCCTAACATAGCAGTGAACTGATCTCCAATCTGCAAGTTTAGGAGTGTATACCAGTCTGTCAGATTCATCCAAGCCTTCGCACCGACAATGTATTGGTAGGTTGAGTTTGTGGTTCCTAAGACAACATGAGTGTCACCATCTTCGACATATGTGTTGATACTTGTGACATTTGCAGTGAGTGAAATCATGTCAGTTGGTTCCTCAATGATCTCGCCGCCAATGGCCTCGATGAAACCTTCCCTCACAGCTTGTACTAGATTGGATCCAGTAAGAGCACCAGACCTTTCAAGTGTATACGATACTGATACATCTGCAGCATCTGCCATCGCAAATGCATGTAGTCTGATATCTGACACGTAGAACTCTTCGGTATCAGAGTCGTAGTAGCCATCATACCAGTAGATTGGGCAATACCATACATTCCTATAGGTGCTAGGACCAATCTGCACTGGATAGAGTAATGGCATTGCACCAAAGTAATCTCCGGTCACAGGAGTTGGAAATGCCTTGATTACCTGATTTATTGCAGCTTCACCACTTACGTAACCCAATTGACTAAGATCGTGATAGAAGATACCATGCTTGGTAGCTCGAATCATTCCGCTCAACGACAGCGTAGTCGAACCTGGTGGATGAACTGCAATTAATGCTTCAACACGATTTGTGTCTGGATTGAGTATGTATCTTGTGTCCTCAGTCATCTCTAGTCGGTCATTTGATGGAGCTATAAACCAGAGAAAACCCCCAGCGAAGAGATCAAAGGTATCTCCTCTGCGATAGCCTCCCCATCGATTGATTTGACGTTCTAGCCATTCCTCGCTATATGCCTGGGTGACCCAATCTGGTGTGTCATCTATTGTATCATAATAAAATATCGAGCCATTATGGTAATACAGTACAGGTCCTAAGGGTCGCTCGACAAAGTCCCATCCCAACTGTGTCCTTGTCTGAATGTACACTAACTCTCCAGTTGGATCCCATGTTGGATATGCATACTCATAGGCATTCGTCATGTCATTGAGATAGTTGCCAAATTGGATGTTTCTATCCCAAAAGAGCCCTTCACCTACGGGAATCTGAACATCTGTTATGACCTCGACCAAAGCGGGGTCGTTTGCATCTACAACTATCAACCCTTTGATGTAGTTCTCAGACAACACATTGGTAGACACTATGACACATACCCAGACCAACCGATCGTTTTTCGTAGTGATATGCGTAGCAGCAATCTCAATATTGGAACCTATTGAAGCGAATTGTTGACGTGCTACATATGATGCGTACTCTTCAGTCACTAATCTGACTTGATTATCAGGAATGGATGAGTTGAAGAGTGGGTTGGTTGATTCTCTGATGTACTCAGTATTGACAAAATTCGCATTTGATACATCTGAGGTCCATCCTATTAAACCAGAGAACATTGGCATTATAATAAGGATGATCAACCCTATACACATCAAAGGCATCCGAATGCCCTCAACGATTTGTTCAATACTTCCGGGTCTGAAACCTCCTGAGAAGAGAAGTAGTAATGCGATACTCATCACTAGGGTAATAACCGCCCATGGCAAGGTCAACCCAACGAAGAGACATATTACTATCCATGCACCAGTTCCCCAAAAGAGTCTCAAAGGCAACCATCTGATTAGTTGATTGAATCTAAGCATCCCTTTTTGATATGGTATAGGAATCGCATGAACAATTATTGAAACAAGTAAGAATAGCATGACATTCATGTTCTAACCTCAATAGTAACGAGCGCTACCCCCTCTCAGGATGGAGGGCTAATATCATTTTCCTCTTTCAATATTCAAATGAATGTTCTACGGATGCTGTTTCTTGTACCAAGCCACTGCGCCTCCTGCAGAGAGTAGGTCAAGCATCCTCTCAGGAACACAGTTTCCTGAATACTCATTCTTGGTTTCAATATTCAGAACTTTACCACTCACAAGATCTACCTGAATCTCTTGCCCTTCATCAATTCCTTGTGTTACATCTGGGACGATTAATGCAGGTAAACCGATGTTGAATGCATTTCTGTAAAAGATCCTTGCAAATGATTCTGCTATCACACAAGATATCCCGACTTCTTTGAGTACCATCGGTGCTTCCTCTCGTGAAGAGCCACTTCCAAAGTTCCTTCCTGCGACAACGATATCTCCTTTCTTTACAGTATCCACAAAATCTGGTCTAATAACCTCAAAAGTATGTTTTGCCATTTCTTCGTAATTGAGTAGTGTAAGATATCTTCCTTGAATTATCTCATCAGTATTGATATCATCCCCAAAGACTCTTGCAAATCCACTGAACTGATTCATCGCTAGACCTCCCTAGGATCTGTAATCACGCCCTTCAGAGCGCTTGCTGCAACAGTTGCAGGTGACGCGAGATAGACAGACGAATCAGGATGACCCATTCGTCCTTTGAAGTTGCGATTTGTACTGGACACACAAACTTCTCCAGGACCTAAAACGCCCAGATGTCCTCCTACGCATGCGCCACATGTAGAGTTAGTTACGACCGCCCCCGCTCTCATCAAGGTTTCTACAATACCCTCCTGCAACGCAGCAAGATAGGTGTCTCTGCTGGCTGGAGTAACGATAAGTCTAACATTTGGATGAATTTTCTTTCCTCTAATAATTTCAGCAGCTATCCGAAGGTCTTCTATTCGTCCATTTGTGCACGAGCCAATGAATGCTTGGTCTATCTCAACTGAACCTATCTCTGATATTATCTTACCATTTGCAGGAGAATGTGGAACAGCGACCATTGGCTCAAGTGGCTCGTCATTGAGATCAATTGTGAGTCTGTCTACATACGTTGCATCTGCATCAGGAGTATATTCTTTCCAATTATCTTTACTTGAATTCTTCTTAACCCACTCTTTGACGCCTTCATTAACTTGCATTATGCAGCTTTTTGCTCCTGATTCCACACTCATGTTACATATTGTCATTCTAGACCCAATCGACATCTCATCAATAGTAGGACCATGGAATTCCATTGATTGATAATTTGCACCATCAGTTCCCAAATCTCTAATAATCTTGAGAATGAGATCTTTGCTCATCACACGATGAGGTATCTGTCCACTGACATCAAGTCTTAATGACTCAGGCACTCTGAGCCATATTCTTCCCGTTGCTAGAATAAGTGCACTGTCTGTTGCCGCAAGACCTGTGGAAAACGCATTAAATGCACCATATGTTGTGGAATGTGAATCGCTACCAATTATTAGATCACCTGGAGCGGCTAATCCATGTTCTGCAAGAACTTGATGGCATATTCCACAGTTCACATCACAGAAGTTTCTGATACCTTGCTTCTTGACAAATTCTCGATTCTTGATGTGTATCTCTGCACTTTGAGTATCTGGGGCTGGTGCCCAATGATCATTAACAACAAGAACACGATTTGGGTCCCACACCTTTTCAAATCCCATTTCTTCAAGGATTGGGATAATTCTTGAACCTAGAACTTCGTGGACCATGAGAAGGTCCACACTAACATCAACAATCTCACCAGCTACTGCTCTTCCTTCATTTGTATGTGCAGCTAGAATTTTTTCTGCAAGTGTGTACCCCATTCACTAGCCTCCTGCTCGAGATCTGATTTTTGAAATTATCTCTTCGGTTACCTGTTGACTTGATGAAGGTGAAACTTTGGCCCATTTGTCTTTGCAAAGGTCATATGTGCGGATTTTACCTTCTTTGAGAATTTCTGCTATTGATTCCTCAATCCACATTGCTCCCTTTATACAACCTGAGCTTTTCCTTCTCATTCCTAACCAATCCAATAACATCGCACCCGAGAGAATTGATGCTAAGGGATTCGATGTACCCTTTCCGTAATGCTTTGGTGCGGAACCATGTACAGGCTCAAACACCGCATGTTTTTCACCAATACTTCCTGCAGGTGCCATTCCTAAACCGCCTTGGAGTGTTGCACCTAGATCTGTTATTATATCACCAAAAGCATTTGGTGCCACTACCACGTCATAAAATGAAGGATTTCTAATCATCCATTGAGTAAATGCATCCACATAGGCATAATCTGTTGAAATCCCTGGGAACTCTTTTGCTACCTCGTTGAATGAGTTTCTGAATAATTGACAACCAGCAAGTAAGTTGCTTTTGTCAACGCAGGTCACACGTTTCTGTTTGTCGCTGGGTGCACCGTCACGCGATACCGCTTGTTCAAATGCGAATCTCGAAACCCTCATACTTCCCTTTCTTGTGATAATTCGTTTATCGATGACCATTTCTGCGTCTTCAGACCTAGCAGGATGTTCTTGAGGTGCATACAATCCCTCTGTATTCTCTCGAACCATAACCATGTCGATATCATTATGACTAATTCCAGCTAAGGGCGTGGGAACACCTTCATACAACTTGACTGGTCTGAGATTGGCATAGAGTTCTAAATCAAGTCGCAATCCAATTACTACACTGTACCCTGCTAGATGTCCGTCTGGTCTACGAACAACTTCGCCATCATTGGTGTTCGCTCCGACTGCACCTAATAGTATAGCATCAGCTTCCTTCTTTGTAAACTCCTCAGCTTCAGCTGACCACTCTCTTCCTGTCTTCAGATAATACTCTCCACCGCATTCAAATTCAGTGAATTCAAGATTATATCCTGATGTAAACTCCTCTGCGGTTTGTAAGACTCTAACTGTTTGAGGAACAACCTCTCTTCCGATTCCATCTCCTGGTAAGACAGCGATTTTGAAGATCTGACCCACTTCTTTTCACCTAATAGCTTCCTAACCAACCAAGGCTTTTCCCAGTATCATCAATGATTGAAACCATTGTATCCATTCTTTCGCCATCATGATATCTGGACTTACACCTAATTGTGAAAGCTCTCTTGCACTTATTACATTCGACCAACCAATCCTCAACCATTTCCTCTACTCCACTTCCTGTAATCTCCTCTGGAATACTCTTGACATCAAGAAGGTTGAGTTCTACTCCATCACATTCGTACGTGCATGCTTTCAATGGAATGCCTTCCATGCCTCTTCGTCCTAATGCAACAAATACTTGATCAGGTAATTCGTCTAAGGTCCTGGCTTCAGTCATCTTTTCACCTCTCGTTATTCAGCCACCACTACGGATAAATGAAGCGTTAGGGCAAGTATATACATGCGGCTTGTCACCTACACACGATTGGGTGTTCCCTCAATTGGAATCGAACTCGATGAGGGTGTACTTGATATTCCTGAGGCAGCGTCTCGTTTTGGACGAATGCATCATGTTCATGGGAAGCTATTCCCAGCAACGATGATCGATCTTTTGCAGTGGCCTGCTGGTGTAGAAGTTGTTCGTCAAATATTAGATAGATACAATGATGCAACAGATGAAGAGCGCCCCCTCTTGTATGAATTATCCAATGTACGATTTCTTGCGCCACTTCCTCGTCCTGGAAAGATAGTAGCACTTGGGTTAAATTATCGGGGACACATTGAAGAAACAGGACGAGATATACCCGAATTCCCAGTAGTATTTACGAAGTTTTCTTCATCAGTAATTGGTCCTGATGATGATATTGTTATACCGAGTGTGAGCAAGAAGATAGACTGGGAGGTGGAATTAGGAGTAGTGATAGGAAAGACCTGCACTGATGTTTCTGAGAAAGATGCTATTGATTATGTTGCTGGATATACCATCATCAATGATGTAACTGCGAGAGACCTTCAAAGGAAAGATGGTCAATGGGTTCGAGCTAAATCACTTGACACATTTTGTCCAATGGGACCGTGTATACAAACAGCTGATGAATTAGGTGATGCCTCAGAACTAAAAATTCATACTAAAGTAAACGGTATAATTAAACAAGAGTCCAATACTTCCAATCTTCTAAACAATGTCCCGAAGATAATATCCTATCTGTCAAAGTCCTTTACTCTTGAACCCGGAGATGTTATTTCTACAGGAACGCCATCTGGTGTTGGATATGCTAGAGATCCTCCTGAATACCTTAAATCAGGTGACGAGGTTGAACTTTTCATAGAAGGTATTGGTTACCTACGAAACAGAGTTGCTTGATTACTGAGAAAATCTAACTTTTACGATTTGGTCCTGGCTAAATTTATGCCTGACCGCTACAACCTCTGGAGCAATGTGCTCTATTGTTACTTCTTTATCGTCCACATAAGCACGAGAAGGTATCCATGCATTTCCAAAAACAACGAATATAGATTCTTCTTGAGTGGCATCTCTTATCACTCGCATACTTAGCTCTTTTCCTCCAGAGTTCCAGTCAATGTCACTGATTTCGACCGCTCCTTGACTGATATGCATGCTAGTACTAAGCACCATAGGAACGGCTCGCTCTTCTTTAATTAGCAATACCTTACAAGAATGCGGTTTTAATCCTAGGACGCTAACTTGTTCTTCAGAGAGGCCGTGATATTCCTGCCCCCAGAAATCAAATACGTGATGTGGAGCTTCTGCATTCAACCCCATGGAATCTAAGTTGAATGTGACATCAATTGGTGCATCGTCTAGATTAATTGCTCCAAATAACACCCATTTCTCATCAGGTGTTGATATTGGTTGAACAAAGATTGACGGGTTCCTTTTTTCTAGTGCATCAAGTGCGGTTGCACTAACTCGATATGGAGGTAGGATTTTGTCTAAGAGTTGCATTCGTTCCTCAGAGACCTCCATCATACGGTCACTTAGGAGAACTGCTCCACCACTCAGAGCGACAACTGATAGCCAGAGTTTTACTTCTTCAAGTGTAAGATTATTGTCATCTTGTCTAACCAGAACACAGTCTGGATCATTAATCCAAAGTCGATCGTGCATTATTGCACGTGTCATCGTGTTGACCGAACATTCATAGACACCTGCCCCCCACTCATATCGCCAATCAGTAGCGATATCTGTCCCAATACGCATCATATCCACTAGTCCGATACATGGTCCTAATGGTGCTCCGCATCCTAACAGAAGGTCATCACCGACTTCCTCCCTAATCGCTTGCAACCCTTGACGAAACAATTGAGCTCTTGTCAATTTCATATTGTTTCGGAAACCTTCGATTGTTGCATAATATAGAAAATCAATCTTGAAATATTCGAAGCCGTCTTTCTTTAGTTTCCTGAAAATTTTCCTAACATAATCAATGACCTTTGGATTCGTAAGGTCTAGAGCATAATACTTACCTAACCAAAGAGGATTTTCATCAACAGCAATAGGTTTGTTGTCCTGATCTTTTACAAACCAATCTGGTTTGTCTTTGAATAGATCAGAGTGTTCCGATGCGACAAATGGAGCTGTCCAAATACCAGCTCGGTATCCCTTTTCTCTTATTTCTTGGACGAGAGATTCTAACCCACTAGCAAAACGAGAGTTCTCCTCCCAGTCACCGACTTTCTTTTGAAATCCATCATCTATTTGGATCCACTCAATTCGGTCTCCAAACCGATTTTTTATAACCTCAACATTCTCGTGAATTTCACTCTCATCAGGCATTGTGAAATAAAAATACCAAGAACACCAACCTGTTGGTACCTTTTCCCACTTCAGTGCATCCATCCTAAGGGCTACAAAGTCCATATACTGTTTCAAACTTTCAACAGCACTAGTATTGTAGAGAACCAGCATCTCCTCAGATACGAGCGTGTCTTTTTCTGTAATAGGAACATCATCTGCGTGTGAGGTCGCTGCAAAAACTGCTAATCTTGATTTTTCTTCATTTCTTCCATTTGCACTAACGGTTGTGAGCTGATCAGCTAGGGTTGTAAATCCTAGAAGAAGAGATTCCTTAGAATCAATATTGTTGAGTACTGAATACATATGACTGATATTTTCACCGATATCAACTTGATGTGCCTGACTAAGTTCCCACGAATGAAAACCGTTCCGAAAGAACCTGAGATTGTTATTGTTCCATCCTGTTATTATTCTAGATGTATCATCTACGTCAATTACTAATGTGTCAAAGGATTTGACTCGTACCTCAGAGCCGCGATTCCGATATTGTACAATTGTTGAGAAACCAGGGATATTCTCATACACTGAAAGTTTGATACTCAACTCTGCAGTCTTTTCACTATCATGCACCTTGAGAATGATTGCTTTGCCTCTGATGGATTCATCTTGAAAATCAAGTGCACTGAATGATCTATATGTCATCTTCCTCGAATCGTAGACTTGTTTGTTAGTGTGTACTAAAATATAGCCTCGTGAGAAGCAAGTCTTGTCTTCGGATGTTAAGGATATTGTACCCATCCTTGTATCATAGGTAACCGTAACAAGACCATTTGTAAGATGAATCGTGTTATCGCCCATTTCGACCTTACAACAATCTGAATCATGGTTCATTCATGGGAGTCTCCTGCTCACCACAAGCACACTATGTGCCTCTTATGCTTTACCTGATAATCAAGAAGATGCTACCTAAGTGACTGAGCTCTTTTCATTGCATCTTCTGCTTCTTCATACTCGAAGAGTTTCTTATGCGCATTAGATAGCATTTCCCAAACTTCTGCATCGCGAGGTTGCATTTTGAGGTAGTGTGTACAATACAACTTGACTTCTTCATAATTATCAAGTAGTTCGCAACACCTGGCCGCATAATAGAGTGCCCGTTTGTGATTCATATCAGGTCCCATCAGATTTTTGAATAGTTCGAGTGCTTGTTCAATCTCCTGCTCATCATAGAGTTGTTTCGCCTCTCTGAACCTTATCTCCATATCACCATATCCTGGCATTTTCGCAGCATAGCTTGTTGTCATCATTGTTGCCATGCAGCAAATTAGAGCTGAACCAACAAGAACAGTTAGCCCAAGTATATCACCTGCAGCTACTGGGATTGGGAGAATCTGCCAACCGACAAGTAATGAAAGGATTACACCAAACACTATGATTAATCCTCCAATCCCTGCTATTAACTTGGGTTTGAACCTACCTTCTGTGCCATTTTCCATGAATGACCACTTCGAATGGTGAATCTGCTTCACACCTTTTAGGTCTAATGAATCAATCACTTTCTTCTTCTTTTTTAGACTGGTCAAGCTCTGCTAATTCTCTTAGTGTTTTTGCTCTCTTTTTATGCTGTTCCTCTGATTCTGTAGCGGCGAGTCTATCTCGGGCAATATGTATCCACTCCATGACCTTCTTTGTCAAATGTGGATTCAGTTCAACAGCTAAATCCGCATAAGCAATTGCCTTCTCATCCTCTTCCTCGATGAAATGTGCGTTTGCTTTGTTGTAAAAGGCTTCAGCATAATCTGGTTTGAGCGCGACAGCTTTGGTGTAAGCCTCGATTGCTTTCTGTCCTTCTGTTAATCTCGAATAGCAGTTTCCAAGATTATTCCATGCCTCGGGGTCATTTGGGTTAATTTCTAGGGCTTTTTCGTAGCACTCTTTCGCCATTTTGAAATCTGCAAGGTTATAGAGCGCATTTGCTTTGTTGAACCAGATTTCAAAGATCTGGTTATCTATCGCCAATGCCTCATCAAACGCTTTTAGTGCCTCTTCATCGTTATCTAATTCCATCAAGACGAATCCAAGGTTATACCAACCTTCCAGTGAATCAGAATATTTCTCCAACAATTTCTTGAGCGTATTGACTGCCCCTTGAAGGTCTCCCTTCTCAATCAGGCGAACAGACTCCACAACTAGATCATCCTTTTCGTCGACCATCATCTGTTTGCTCTTGAGAAATCCAATAAGGCTTTGGACATGTTTATTCTGGTTTCTTCGCAGTTCGACGGGCTATGATGGTCATAATAATTGCAATCCAACCAAGGCTTTGAGAAATTACTATGAGTAAGTTGAAGACTGCGGCATATCCAGAAACGTAGAATAACTTAACAAGGTCGATAATAAGACCGATAAGACTCATTCCTGCACCAAGACCCACGACGAACTTTCCTGTTCCAAATCTCGTTGTTGTCATCAGGTATCCACCAATAATGACACTAAGTCCACCAGCTACAGCTATAATTCCTAGCACATACAGGAGTAATTCGATCACAGGAATGAAGAATGATAGCTCAGGGATTCCGTATAGGAGTTCAAGATATTCGAAAACCCCAATACTTCCTATAATTTCTTTTAGCCAGAGGATTATCCCTCCAATAAGACAGAGAAGAAATTGTGTTCTATTATTCATAACTGCGTCACTGGTTCCATGATACTGCATCATATCTTATCTCTATACCGATTGGGGGTTCACACTTTCCTTCTCTTCCTGTATTTTGATGGTGTAATGTTACAGTTATTTTCAAGAAGGTGAAGAGCTCTTGCAATCCCATATCCTACTTCCTGAGGTCTATGAGCATCTGATCCCAAGGTTACTGTATCGATTCCGTTTTTACATAATGCATTGAGAAGATCAGTCGAAGGCATTGGTTCGTTCTGCCCTTTCCGCCACGAAGATGTATTGATTTCGAAACCCACATCATGTTTTTTCATTTTACCTACGAGCTCATTGATATATGGTCGCCAAATGTCATGAATTTCCTCACCAAAGAAAGGCTCCCCATATCTTCTGTAGAGGTCTAAATGACCAAGAATGTCAATAAGAGATGATCCTACAGTATCGATAAGGGTCATGAAGTACACATTTCCAAGGTCTTCTGCATTGTATCTTGAAAAAA
>JAEORG010000363.1 GCA_016841005.1 Candidatus Thorarchaeota archaeon
ATTCAGTGTTCTGTATAGTTGATAATTCAAACAAGAGTATCTATCTTTGGATGGGAAGTAACTGTGGTGTCCGTAAGAAATTTGCAGGCGCTCAAACAGCATCACACTTACGAACCGAGCAAGGAAATGGATTTCGAGTAAGACCACTGGATGAAGGTGAAGAACCCTCTGATTTACTATCCATTGAGTAAGTATGCCCATCCATAACATTCTATAACCCAATAACCATTGTGCGAAAGAGAGGACAGACCAATGAAGGCTCTAGTCAAGACCGCACGAGGAGTCGGAAATATCGAACTCCAAGATATTGAGCGTCCAAAACCCGGACGTGGTGAAGTTCTCATTGAAGTTGCTGCAGCTGGAATCTGTGGTACTGACTTGCATATCCGCCAGAATCATTCATTCTACACTCCCCCCGTTGTTTTGGGTCATGAATATGCAGGAACTGTTGTAGAATTGGGAGAAGACATATCAAACATTGTTATTGGTGATCGAGTCACTTCTCCAGCAACTCAATATTGTGGTCAATGCTATCAATGTAAAAATGCTCATGTAAATCGCTGTACGGCAGATAACAAAAAGATTCTAGGCGTTTCAGTAGCAAATGGCGGTTTTGCAAGATACGTCGCTGTACCCGAATATGTTTTGCATAGGATTCCAGATGGGCTTTCGTTAGAAGAAGCAGCACTTGCAGAGCCAACTGCCTGTGTTGTTCGTTGTGTTGCAGAGCGTTCACCAATAGCTCCGGGTGATGTTGTTGTTGTACAGGGACCGGGTACAATGGGATTGATTGCTACACAAGTTGCAAAGGCCATGGGTGCATCGAAGGTCATCATCACGGGAATCACATCAGATGAATGGCGGTTTGAGATAGCAAAAAGAATCGGAGCTGATATGACAATCGATGTCTTGAAGGAAAAAGATCCAGTCGGAATAGTCGCTGGGATGACTGATTGTGCTGGCGCAGATGTCGTAATTGAAGCATCAGGGTCTGCAGCAGCTCGAAGACAGGCACTTGAATTTGTAAAGGTGACTGGCCATGTTACCTTACTTGGGACTCAAGGAACGAATACCGACTTGTATCTTGATCATGTTGTAGAGAAAGAACTCAGCATGACAGGGTCATGGGGTACTCTACCTTCCACGTGGGTTTTAACACTGAGACTAATGGCATCTGGACAAATTGATGTAAAACCACTGATAACTCACAGAATCTCTATTGATGAGTGGGAGAAGGGGTTTGAGCTGATGGAAACACAACAGGCAATTAAGGTCTTATTCACTGACCTTGAATAAGAGAATCATTTCTCTCTTGGTGCCCAAGTATCTAATGCGTCCTGAATAACTGCGAGATGAGATGCAGCAGGTCCTCCACCCATTACAATTGCTACACCACAAGCTTCCATAATCTCTTCTCGTGTTGCACCAAGTTTTAGTGCTTGTTTAGTATGATACACCATACACGATTCACATGGAGCGAGAATCGATGCTACTATGCAGATTATTTCCTTAAACTTAGCTGACAATGCTCCTTCAGTGTGAACGGTCTTTTGCAGATCAGTGAAAGCATTCCGAGTTTCAGGAATGTCTCGATTGAGCGCCCCGAAATGTCGCATGAAACTTTTCAACATTTTTTCAACATCGTAATCAGTCAACACAAATTACTCCATGAATTATTATCACTCTTGGGCCAAGGTGCCCAGATTCCACTCGAGCTGAGAATATCGTGTCTGATATAAAGACTCTGCACGCTCTAATTCTTCCTTGGTGAATTCACCTATGTTGATTTTTTCCTCAGCGATTTCTTCTAGGGTAGCTATTATCGCGTTCTTGATTTCTATGTCCGTTGGTCGATTAGTCAATTCATTAGCAATACATGTTACAAGGTCTCTTCTGCTCTCAAGACAGCGAATTCTCCTATTGTCACGAAGGTATTCAGGTTGGTTTTCTGGAACATCTAAAGCTCTCTTCAAAACATTGAGTTCTGAATCTATAAGGAGTGTTCCATGGATGAATGAAACACCTTGTTTTATCCAACCAGCTGTTCCCGTGATTTTCTTTCCGTTAACTCGAAGACACGATCTATAACTATCATATATTGCAGGTACTCCAACCGTTCGAAGTGCTGATGCTATGGCTCCTACAAAATTCCAGTAGAGCTCATTCAAGGTTCTACATACATATGATTCACTTTGATCAAGACAGATAGTGAAATTCAGATTTCCTGTATCATGAAAAACAGTGCCTCCTCCTGTGAACCTTCTGGCAATTGGAATTCTCATTTCATTACAATAGGCGATGTTTGCTTCTTTGTGAACACATTGAAAGCGTCCAAGTACTATTGCTACTTGAGACCGCCAGAATCTGAGAGTGTTTATCTTATCTTCTCTGTCTGCATTCTCTCTAGCTATCGCCTCCTCGATTGCTAGATTTCTGTAAACATTGACCTCATCTTCTTCTAGCAGTCGCCAGACCACATTTGTTCACCAGTCATTAAATCTAATGGTAAAGGTGAAACAAAAGAGTATGGGGTATTGCCGGCAGTGTTGCAGGGGGACTGCCGGCAGGTCGAGCCTCCGAGGAGAGAGGTCCAAAAAGAGGCTCTGAGCAGATGTCATAGTTCGAGGTGACATCACGGAGGGGACCGCGTGTCAAAGATGAATCAGGGTGCAAGCATTTAAGGCCCTACAAAATCAATTGAACATAGAAAAATCGTTGGTGGGAAGATAAAGATATGGAGATTAAATGTGAATCATGTGGAAATATAAATTGGAAAATAGCACTTCGAGAAGTGAAAATTATGCGAATGGCTCCTTCAGTTATTCTCACTGTTCTGATATGTGAAGGATGTGGAATGATGTATCCATTATACACAGCTGGTTCGCGTACCTCTGTAGAACAAATTGAAGAGCTCATGCGAAAACACGTATAGGTAAACTAGATGTGAACAGAAGCTGTAGGGCTCTCATATGAGCCCATACACAAACTAGTACTTCATCATGAAGGGATTCTCTAGAATTTCCTTTAATGCCTGCAGAAATTGTCCAGCGGGTGCACCATCAAGAACTCGATGGTCGACAGCACAACTAGCCATCATCATGTGTCTGATAGCAATCATATCATCAATTACTACAGGTTTCTTCTTGATCTGTCCAAGAGCAAGAATCGCGGTTTCTGGAGGATTGATGACTGGGATGAACAGATCAACCTTGAATGGACCTAAGTTAGATACCGTGAATGTACTTCCTGTGAGTTCCTCAGGTTTGAAGTTGTTTTCTTTTGCCTTTTTGCCAAAAGCTTTTGTTTCCAATGCTATTTCTGTTATTGATTTCTTGTTAGCGTTTCTTACAACAGGCACAATGAGTCCATCATCTGTAGCCATAGCAACTCCTAGGTGAACATCAGAAAACATATGCAAGTCATTACCTGTCAGTGCTGCATTGAACTTTGGAAATCTCTCAAGTACGTCAGCCACAGCTTTTAGGATAATATCATTAAATGATATTCTAATTCCGAGAGAGTTCTCTATTGCAACATTGAGTTCCCTCCGAAGTCCAACTGCCTCAGTCATATCTATCTCAGTAATCATGGTTATGTGAGGATTGTGAGAGCTTTGAGTCATTCGTCTTGCTATGGTGCGTCTTAATGGTGACATCGTTTCAATTTTCTTCACAGCACGATCATCTGAGATGGATATGCTAGGCATAGCAGTAGTCATTCCCTGACCTACAATGACGTCTTTCTCGATTATCCTTCCATCAGGTCCAGAACCAGTTATGAAGGCCAGATCAACTCCCAATTCATTGGCTTTCTTCTTGGCTCTTGGTGATGCTTTTATACGCCCACCTTTCATCACAGAGGTTGTTGATGTTTCAACTGAGGTCATCTTTGCTTCAGTCGGGGCTGTAGTAATTTGAACAGGTGGTGGAGATGTAGTGGTTACAACGGCACCTTCATTCATTTTCTTAGGCATGATGTCAGGAACCTTTTCTCCTTTCTTGCCAATGTAAGCAATCGGTTCACTGATAGGAATCTCATCGTTGACTTCACAAAGGATCTTAAGGATGGTTCCATCTGCCGGAGCTTCTAGTTCAAACTCATTCTTTTCACCAAAGATTTCAACGACAGGATCCCCCTTCTTGACGTCATCTCCTTCTTCTTTCAACCACTTGAGGATAACGCCATATTCCATGGCGACACTCATTCTCTGCATGATCATGGTGGTTACCATTAGCTAAACGCTCCTAGATGATATCGCGAATTGCTTGTGCAATCTTCTTGTTATCAGGGATGAAATATTGTTCGAGAGGCGGACTAAAGGGAACAGGAGTATCTGGAGCATTGACTCTTTTGATAGGTGCATCAAGCCAATCAAATGCCTCTTCTTGAACAACTGCTGCCACTTCTGCTGTTGTTGCAAGAGTCTTTGTTTCCTCAGTGACTAAGACCAATCTTCCTGTTTTCTTAACTGACTCTATCAGTGTTTTCTTGTCCAGCGGCACTAGTGTGCGTGGATCAATTACCTCAACACTAATCCCTTCTTTTGCAAGTTCTTCTGCAACTTCCAATCCCTTGTGTAACATGAACATTGTACCCCAGAGAGTGACATCAGCTCCTTCTCTGCGAATTTTTGCCTCTCCAAAGGGGATAGTATAGTCATCATCTGGGACTTCTTCCTTTTTATCATATACCAACTTATGCTCTGCAAATAGTACTGGATCTGGATCTCTTATCGCTGTCTTAATCATACCTTTAGCATCTGATGCAAATGCAGGGACCGCAACTTTTAGTCCTGGCGTGTGCATAAACCATGATTCTAAGCTCTGAGAGTGATGCGATGCAATATTCTTACCTCCGCCAAAGACCGTACGGATAACAAGAGGAACAGAAGTTTGCCCACCAAACATATAGCGCATTTTTGCTGCTTGATTACAAATTTGATCCATCGCAAGAGTGATCAAGTCCCCAAACATTATTTCCGCAACTGGTCGCATCCCTGTAATTGCAGCACCGACTGCTGCTCCTGCAATAGTGTTCTCAGAGATTGGAGTATCTCGAACACGATTTTCTCCGAACTCTTCAGCAAGTCCCTTTGTGACTTTGAAGGCGCCTCCCCAATTAAGACCAACATCTTCTCCCATGATGAATACTCTTTCATCTCGAGTCATTTCTTCGCGGAGTCCCTCTTTTAGAGCATCACGATATGTTTTTTCTACCATTTAAAACGCCTCCGCATAAACATCATCCAAGGCTTCCTCTGGTTTTGGAAATTCAGATTTCTTTGCAAATTCAGCTGCTTTGTCTATTTCTTTCTGTAGTTTCGTTCTTATTTTCTCAGCTTCTTTCTCAGTCAGGGCTCCTTCATCGATAGCAACTTTCGTAATAACATTGACAGCATCCCGCTTTTCATTCAACCACTCCTTCGCCTCATCCTCAGGCCTATATTTTGCAGGATCAAAACGAGAATGGCCTCTCTGTCGGTATGTTTGGCATTCAATGAGTGTAGGGCCTCCACCATCACGTGCTCTTTTGACAGCCTCAACAGTTGCATTGTATACTTCTAGTGCATTATTTCCATCAACGACTGAATTTGGCATACCATATCCTGTCGCTCTTTCAGCGAGAGTTCCTGATGGGCAAGTCATAGTAATCGGCGTACCCATTGCGTAGAGATTATTCTCAACAATCCAGATTACTGGTAACTTCCAAATTGCAGACATATTTAGAGATTCACCAAATGTTCCATTATTTGATGCACCATCTCCAAAGAAACATGCAACAACATCTTTCGTGCCTCTCATCTGGCAAGAAAGCGCGGCTCCCACCGCAATAGGTAATCCTGATGCGACAACTCCTGTAGCTCCTAATACTCCTTTGTCAAATTCAGTAATGTGCATCGAGCCACCCTTACCTTTGCATGACCCAGTAACTTTTCCAAGTAGCTCTGCTAACGCTGCATTTGGATCTGCACCTTTCGCGATGACATGACCATGCCCTCTATGTGTGCTTTGAATCCAATCAGAATCCTTCAGTGCAGCAGTCACTCCTGCAGCAATTGCTTCTTGGCCAAGATAGAGATGCAAGGTTCCTGGAACAATGTTCTCTCCAAATAGTTCCCAGACTTTCTCTTCGAAGAGACGAACTCGTAGAGTTCTTGTATACAGGTCAATGAGTGTTTTCTTTTTTTCAGCCATTTTATCATTCCGCCTGACCTGAATGTGGCATTTCTGGCCGGAACCTCGACTTGTATCTGATAAAGTCTTCGAAGTAGCAACAATATCATGAATGTGCATTTTGGACCAAAATCAGTGATTTCTATGAATACCGTAACGAATATCATTAGCAGTATGTCCCTGAAGAACACACAAATTCAGGAATCTGTGGTGCATAAATGAGCCGTGTAGGAGTACAGGTCCGCTTGATGTCAGGTAGGACCTTAATGCAAGGTAGAAACATGGAGATTGGAAAGCTATCTGACGGGTATAGAGATGCAGTAGGATATTGTGAGCTAGATGAATCAATCTTTGAATCTTTAGGCATCTCAGTTGGAGATCCCGTTGAAGTTGAAACCATCCATGGTCAGGTTATAGTAAAGAGTAAGAAAAGTAGGTCTAAAGAACCTGGAGTTGCGTTCATTCCAGCTGGACCTTATTTCAATTTGCTTCTCGACTCGGACACTCAAGAGAGTGGTATGCCAAGTTTCAAAGGAATCAAGGCAAAGGTATTTGCGGCACCCGGAAAGGATGTAACGCCCTTGCGGGAATTGCTCAAGATGGGAGGGACATGAAGTGACTGAGTCTAAGAGAGTTGTGGAAGATGTCCCATGTACCTTCTGTGGATGCCTCTGTGATGATATTGTCCTTGAGGTAGAAGGGAATCATATAACCTCAATGAAGAATGGATGCACCATTAGTAAAAGTCGATTCTTAAACCATGATGACAATCGATTGAGAAATCCTACAATTGAGAACAAATCAACAAGCATGGAGAGCGCCATTGCAAAAGCTGTGGAAATAATCAAATCGTCAAAAAGATTGCTAGTATACGGATTGAGCTCAACCGAAAATGATGCTCATAGAGAGGCCTATAAAATTGCTGAACTTATTGGAGGTGTTGTCGATAACACCTCATCAGTCTGTCATGGACCAACAATTCTTGGTGTGCAGGAATCTGGCGAGGCAGCTGGATCACTAGCAGAAGTAAGGCATCGTTCTGATCTTGTAATCTATTGGGGCTGCAATCCCACACAAGCACATCCACGTCATGTTGATAGATATATACGAGTTTCAGGAGAGTATGTCAAAGACCACAAAGCCAATCGGAAAATCTGGCTTGTAGATGTAAGAGAATCTGAAAGTAAGCGGATTGCTGATAAGTTCATTCAAATCACCCCCGGAAGTGACCTTGAAGTGCTATCTTCCTTGCGAGCCCTAATACGTGGTCACAGAGTAGCAGGCTCACAGGTTGGTGGCATATCCGTAGAGGACCTCACTGAGATGGCAAATACATTGAAAGAGGTCAAGTATGGAATCCTCTTCTTTGGCCTCGGCCTATCGCAATCAAGAGGCAGGCATCGAAATATAGATGCTGCAGTACGACTTGTTCAGGATCTTAATTCATACACAAAATGGAATATGATGCCGATGAGAGGGCATTACAACGTAAGTGGAGCAAATAAGACCTCGACGTGGCAGACAGGATACCCCTTCGCAGTTGATTATGCTAAAGGTTATCCTCGATATCAACCCGGTGAGTATACTGCAGTAGACCTTCTTGCACGTGGTGAAGTTGATGCTTTATTGAATATCGCTTCAGATCCAGCAGCACACTTCCCAAGAGCGTGTCTGAAGACTATGTCTAAGATCCCTATCATCAATATTGATCCAAAGGAAAACATGACATCTGTTATCGCTACAGTAAATATTCCTTCAGCAGTAGCAGGAATCGAATGTGATGGTGCTGCAGTAAGAATGGATGGGCTCCCTCTCTATTTGAAGAAAGTAGTAGAACCCCCAGAGGGATTCCTACCAGATCGAGATATCCTTCGTAGGATTTACGAAGGTCTCTTGAAGGAGGTGGGCTAATGAGTAAAGATGTAATACTCACTAACGGAATAGTATATGATCCTGCAAATGGAATTGATGGAGAAGTAAAGGACATCTGTATATCGGATGGTAAGATTGTCGAAAAGGTTGGTGAGAATGCCAAGAAAATCAATGTTTCTGGAAAAGCTGTTCTTCCTGGTGGAGTGGACATGCATTCACATATTGTAGGATCAAAAGTGAATTTTGGCAGGGCTATGTGTCCAGAACAAACGAAGTATGGACCACCAGTCGCGAGAACAAAGGTGACCCGATCAGGAGTAGGAGGAATAATTATGTCTTCTTACAGTCTTGGCTACAAATATTCCTCAATGGGTTATACAACAGTAATAGAACCAGCTCTACCACCAATGAAGGCTCTTGGTACATGGGAGGAGCTTGAGGATATACCTAATCTCAACACTGCTCTTCTGCCCATGTTTGGAAACAGTATGATAACCTACAATTATGTAAAAGAAGGAGATATCTCAGGGTTATCCGGATACATCTCTTGGTTGTTACGAGCAACTGGAGGCTGGGGAGTCAAAGTCGTAAATCCTGGAGGTACATATGCATGGGCGTATGGGAAAAATGTACGAGAACCTGATACTGAAATTCCCGATTGGGGGATAACTCCTAGAGATGTAATTCGTTCACTTGTAAAAGCTACTGAATCACTCGGTCTCCCTCATGTTGTTCATTTGCATCCCAATAATCTCGGACGCGTTGGAAATGTTCACACAACGATGGAAGAGCTTGACGCTGTAAAAGACATCAAGGGACACAAAGGTAGAAAACATTCAATTCACCTGACCCACATGTCATTTGAAACGCTAGATATGGTTGATGATGGTAAACCGCAATGGAAGGACGTCGCGTCTGGAGGTCTTGCCTTTGCGAAATACATGAACAAGAATAAGCATTTCACCGCAGACATGGGCCAAATCACATTTGGTCCCGCGATGACAATGACGGGAGATGGACCATTTCAGTTTACTCTTCATCAAATGACACAGACAAAATGGGCGAATATCCCAGTGGATGTGGAGCTTCCTGGTGGTGCTGGAATTGTACCTTATTACTTTGATATGAAATCCCCTGCTAATTCAGTTCAATGGACGATTCCTCTGGAATTTGCCTTAAGTGTTGATGATATCTGGAGGGTCATCATGACGACTGATCATCCCAATGCAGGTCCATTCACAAAGTATCCTCTTGTCTTATCTTGGTTAATGAGTAAAACACAGAGAGACATCTGGTTAGAAAAAGTACACAAATTCGCTCGAGAACGATCTGCGTTAGAGAGTATTGACAGAGAATGGTCCTTCTATGAGGTAGTTATCAGTACTCGAGCTGCACCAGCAAAGATTCTTGGAATCGAGAAACGAAAGGGCCACCTTGGTGTTGGCGCAGATGCTGATTTGTCTGTCTATGACATGAATCCTCTGAAAATAGAACTTGCAAAGAAACCGGAGCTAATTGTAAAGGGTTTCTCAGAATCCGCGCTCACTATCTTACATGGTGAAATAGTTGCGAAGAAAGGAACCGTGACCAAGTCGTCACACGGTAAGGTGATGACACTTGAAGCGACCCTGAACGAGGATCTAGCAGGACGAACTGAGAAAGAAATTGAAAACATGATAACGAACTGGTATTCTCATCAGTTCAAAAACTATTCAGTTCCAGAGAGATACAGAGCTCCATTGGAGGAGAAAATTAAGCTCGATTCTAGGAGCGTCCCAGCTTAATGGGTGATGAGCTAGAGAGGTACAGAGAGGGCTACGAGAAAGCAGCGGAGTACTACAACCTTTTCGCAAGCAACGAAGATTTACCTTTCTACCTCTCTTATGCTAGAAAAACAGGGCATCCCATCCTAGACATTGCAGCTGGTAGTGGTAGAGTATCCCTCTATTTGGCAAGGGAAGGGTTTCAGGTTATTGCACTTGAGAAATCAAAGACTATGCTTCAGGAATTTAGAAAACAGATGGATTCTGAAGACAATTCAATTTCTAAGCGAATTCAAATCATTGAGTGCAATATGATTGATTTTGATCTGAAACAGGAATTTCCTCTCATCATCATTCCTACCTCCTTTGGTCACGCATTGACGAAAAATGAACAGTTATCACTTCTAAGATGTATTCATAATCATCTAGAAGATGATGGACTCTTTGTTGTCGATTTGTTTCCAGCTGGTAGGCAACCAGAGTACGCATCCTTTGAGGAACCTTCCGTAGATATTGGAGACGGTCGTTCCGTTTCAAGATCTGGAATCATGAAGAGTGATCCATTGAAACGACTACTCACATTGGACCTTACCTTTACTATTACAGAAACAAAGACAGGACGATTGATTGAAAAAATAAATCTAGAATCTGGTGTTGCCTTGATATACATGAAGGAATTTGATCTTCTACTTGGTCAAACAAATCTGGAGATTGTAGAAGAATTCGGAGATTTTCAAAAATCTCCATATTCAGAATCATCAGGCCGTAGGATTGCTGTTATTAGAAAAAGGAGATAGAGATGCTGCTACAATAAATTTTAGCAGCACCAATTATATCTTATAGAACATCTTCAGGACGAGGTAGTTGATCAACTTTCTTTGGTTCTTCCTTTACCATTACCTTTTCTTCCATCTCGAGATTTTCAGTGTACTGAATTTCGCCTTCTACGATTGTGCCACGTTCAATGTAAATATCTCGCCCATACACGTTTTTCACTCGTGATCTGTCTTCAATCCGAATCTCATCACCATATAGTGATTCTGTCCTTGCTCTCTCACGTACCAGAATCTCTCGGGCCTCCACAGGACCGGTGACTTCGCCTCTGCCACCGAGTCTGAATCCGTCTGCTTTGACATATTTTGTTTCTATGCGCCCACCTACAATGATTCGAAAAGTATCTATGCGACCTTCTACTATGAGAACTCCACCAACTTTGATTTTCTTTTCACACTTGAGATCTCCTTCAACAGTGACTTTTCCACCAACCTCAAGGTCGCTTGTGAGGGTCAGAGGTCCTTCAACTAATACAGAGCCTCCAACATCAATGGCATCACCAGAAGCGGAGCCTCCTAATTTAATAGCTCCACCAACATCAATAGAACCAAATTTGACATCACCGTCTGATTTGAAGCTTCCACCTACGTCGACTGATTGTATGAATGAACCAGGGCCAACCTTGACTGAGCCACCTACATCAATATCCTCAACTTCTACAGCTCCATCAGCCTTGAAGCTTCCACCGATGTTGACTATACCTATTTTTCCGTCGTTTACCTTTCCACTACCGCCTACTTTGAGTTCATCACATTGAATTGTTCCTTCGACTTTGGCTGAACCACCAGCACGAATTTCATTGACTTCAGCATCGCCTTCGATTTTAACCGAACCACCGCCATTGATTCTTTCAGCTTTAGCATTTCCACCAACACTTACAGAGCCTCCACCGGAACCTGTTGAACAGGTTAAGTCTTTTCCTACGCGAAGACTCGCATCTGCTCGAATTTCTCGGGCCTCAGCGGAACCTTCTACACGCAGAGCACCTTTCTCAACACGAGCGCTTTTTGCAACAATGAGGTCTCCAAAGATTTCAATCGTATCTCTCGTTCGAGCTCTGAGAGACCCTGCTCTCAATGTTCCTTCTATTTCAAGAGCACCTTGTATGGTAACGGTGCCAGTTACGACAATTTCGTCACCTTCTTCAGGGATCCAGCGACCACAACTTTTGATTTCAATATCGCCATCTACTTTGCTTAGGGTTATTGTTTCTTGGTTTTTGAAAGCCAATCTACTGGTTGTTCGTCCATTTTCTTCTGTCATTGTCTGTCACATATTATCTAATTTCTAGGTAAAATACTCAATCTTCATTATATAAAGCGCAACCACAAATAAGGGTCACAATTTGTTACTAGCAAAATGTAATTTCTTACATCAAATTCGAATTGGAGAAAAGTAGGTACTGTGTTGATTGCCATAGGTGAACACACCTACATACCAATGATAGGTTCTGGAATTGGCACACCAACAAGGCCTGCTAGTCTTTTGTATATCTCAAGATACTGGTGTCCTCTTACAGTGACACTATATACAATACTCCCTTCATCATCTTCCTGTTGTAGGAGGCCTCTATCAACAAGTTCGAGAATGCTCTCCTTCGCTCTGTCAACTGGCATATTCGTGGAGCGCGCTGCTCTAGTTAGAGGACAGTATCCGTATATGAGAATGACACGTATGATTTCTGCAAAGATGTCATACCTCGTACGCTTGACGCGTTCTGCCTTTTTCTTCTTCTTCGACATTACAGAGCAACCAACATCACAAATTGTGTCCTCGCATATAAGGAATTGGACCTAGGCGAGTTTATACTGCACCTCTGTAACCTATACACAGAATGCTTATGACCCCCAAGATATGTTCTCGAATAGCCGGGATTCGATTTGATACAAGGTGCATACGTTCTTCGAGGCACAGGGGAAAGACTCTATGGAGTGGAGTATGAGAACGGAGAACGGAATCTTGGTCTAAGCCTCCCTCCTCATGTGACAGCATGTGTAACTCTTTTTCATTCTCGGGATAGCACTGTGATTGGTCAGCCATATACACTTGAACAGAATGGTCATGTTTGGGTATATTCATTCTTTGATTCCTTTGTCATAGTCCTTCGGACGACATCTGATGAAGACATGTCATCCCTTGCGCGAAGAATGGTCGCTCTCGGAAAGGAACTTGCATCATCCTTTGGTCATGTCATGAAGATCTGGAGTGGAAACATGGGTGAAATAGACGGAATGGATGACCTAGTTGATAAATATGTGAAACTAGATCTCGAATCCTCTGATAAAATCGTTCCACATATTGATTCACTTCTCTCTGAAGCATTTTCAAATCACGAGTTAGCTC
>JAEORG010000040.1 GCA_016841005.1 Candidatus Thorarchaeota archaeon
AGAACTTGCTTCTTGATGTATTCTGGTAATCCACTTTCTTTGAGATATATATTACAGGCATCGGTGGAAATTGTTAGACCCGGAGGCACTGGTAATCCCATCAATGTCGCGCCTGCAAGGGAGGCTCCTTTACCACCAAGTATATTCTTCATATCCGCATTACCATCTGCCTGCCCAGAACCAAATTTGTAGACGTGTTTCTCTTCGTCTGACATCCATATCACTGCCTACAGTGTCTAAATACTATTCACTTCCCCAGACTTGTTCAATCAATATGAAGGAGCAATCCTCAGTTTAGTGAAGGATTTCACCGAAAATCCGGGGCCTACACTATTAGTCGATATTATCTTCTTAATTAAGCTGAGGGTATGTGCGCGATATTCAGCTAACATTCTGGCTATTTCAATAAGCCATTCATCATAATGTCAGTATATGTTGAATGAATCTTATCCCAATGGAACTTCATTCCTGTAGTAATATGAAGAGTTTGTAAACCTCCAATTGCTCCAACAAGGATAGTTGCTATTAATTTGGGATCGCCATCCTTTCTGAGCTCTCCATTATCAAATCCATCTTGAATTAGGCTAGCTATGAAATTTATGATCTCACTATATTGTTTCTTTAGTCTGTTTCTCATTTTCACTATTCTCGAAGATGCAACTTGAAATTCCAAATCCATTCGACATGCTTCATCTGGTATATCACATATTGAACCGAATACGAGAAATGCAGCTCTCTCCAACTTTGATTGTACCGATTCTTCATCTTTGAGGCGGTCTTCTAATTCCTTAATACTTAGACCTGATAGTTTTTCTTGGAGCGAAAGAAACAGTTCTTCTTTACTTTCAAAATACCCGTATATAGCTCCTTTACTTAAACCACTTCTTTTGACAATATCCTCCATTGAAGCTCCATAATAACCCTTTTTGGAAAAAATGTCTTCCGCAGCGATCAGAATTCTGTTTCTAGTTTTCTCCTTATGCTCTTCAGAAACCTTTGGGCTCATCTTTATACATCATCCTCTTTTTTCTACAAACTGACTAGTCGGTTTTACCTATTAACTTTAAATATTCTGAATTCCAGCTGATTTCTCAGCTGGAATAATAACTCAACTCTACTCATCGTTTTGATCAATTTCACCAAGTTTAACAAGTGATGGTATACAAGCTCCAATTATTGCAATCAGTGCAACTAGAATCCCGCCAATAAGGAACCACGATTGAATTCCTAATGCTTCAACAATAAAGGCTGCAGA
Organism: Candidatus Thorarchaeota archaeon; assembly: GCA_016841005.1. Next base: position 1,256 of record JAEORG010000040.1, read on the forward strand.
GATCAAACCGAAGGGTGCCATTGCAGGTCCCAGACTCATGAGGACAGTAAATACTCTACCCTGCATCTTACTAGGTACTATTGCTTGAACAACAGCCATTAGCGATCCACTCGCAATAGGTAGCATAAAGCCTGCTAGAAAGTTACTCCCTATTGCTATACCAAGCATGTTGGAAGGTACTAATCCAAGAAGGAAAATACTCGCGGAGGTAAAGAGCAGTGCAACATCTGCTGTTAGCATCCTTCTCTTAAATCCTCCCCAGATGCCAAGCGCTATTCCTCCCATAATCATTCCAATTCCCATTAGAGACTCCATCAGGGCGAGTTCTACCGCACCACCAGCAAAGTGGTTCACTATAAGCAGAGGTGTCATGGAGGCTGTAGGTATTAGTACAAAGTTAATCATCATAAGAGCTATAGTAACGAATTTACCTCCTTTCCAGTTCTTCATGTAAGAAAATCCTTCCTTCATCTCGGTGATAATTCTTGAGAATCCTGAATCGGACTTTATCTCAGTTGTTGGTCGTGGAACACTGATTAATGCGAGAGGTAGGATTGCCATGCCTGCAGTAAGGACATCTATCATTAGAATAAACTCCATTGAAATCAATTCCAATAAAATAGCTCCAAGCGCTGGTGCTGCAATCTTTGCTAATCCCTGTAAAGCCTGATACATCCCATTAACACGAGAGAGATGTTCCTTCGGTACCATGAGAGCAGCAGAAGCTTGTAATGCTGGCCATTGAAAGCTGGAGAAGGTTGATCGAATTGCCATCAAGCCAAATACATGAATAACAGATACAACGTTCTGCCACCAAAGAAATGCTAAAACTACCACCATAAGAGAAGTTAAGCTATCTGATACAATCATAACTTTCCGACGATCCCATCTATCCACTAAAGGTCCAATAAAAGGGCTGAAGGCAACTTGTGGTACCACTGCCATCATGGTTGCTATGACTAGTACAGTCGCACTAGCTGTTGTTTTTGCCAACCACCATACCAATGCGAATTGTACTAATGCACTTCCAATCAGTGAGAAGGCTTGACCTCCAAATACTCTCATGAAATCTCTCATGAGGTGCTTCTCATCTTCTGATTCTGTAGGTACATCAATTCCGTGAATGATTTCTTGTTCTTGACCTGTGCTTTCATCCATAGTCATCATTTTTATCAATCCTATTAAACCGACTGGTCGGTTTATTATTAAAAAGACTGACTGGTCGGTTTATATATAAATGTTTCTCTGTAAGTAAAAAGAGGGAGGAATACCCTGACCCACAGGAGGATTCATTGGTTATTCTCGCAATAGAATGATGTAGAAATCATGATCCAATTACCTAATCATTGTAGTTGCACGAATGAATCCTATTGCACTAGTTTTGTATTCCTCTAATTTTCTATGTGTTTCCTTAGTAAGTTCTAAATCGTGTTGGTAAACAAGTTCATCATTTTTATTCAGATAACGCTTCTTTGTCAACTTGAAGTAAAATCGATTTACAGCTACTTTTGTTGTTTTGAAAGATAGTAGATTTTCCAATTTTATTACATCTCTTTGAAATATGTTTAATCAAGTATTGACGCTTGACAATTTGTCACACACAAACAATGGATATCTATTGGCAGAAAAAAGCAGGTTACAAAAATTGCAGAAAAGTGGGACAATTAGTTAATAACCGAACCCCAAGGTTATGAAAAGGACATCCACGATATTTCCTAGATTAATTTCATCTTATACTATCAATAAAAATCTCTTTTCCCTGTCGTGCAGATTCTTGGGCCGCCTGTGCAAATTGCTGTATATACATTCCAAGTTCGCCAGTAAGGTTCGGTTCATCGTCGTTCAAAATAGCCCGCACAAAGTGATCTACCGCTCCAATGAAACTGGCTAACCAATCTGTTTCAAGATCGTTGTACTTTGTCATTTTCCCTTCAATAAATGTGATAAGAGGAGCCTCATTCTTCACAGATTCTGCTGTGCATTGGTTGACCCAAATGTATCCTTTCTCTCCTGTAATCTCAACTCTTTCATCCGCTGTATAATATTTTGAAGGGATGTTTGCATCTCTGCTATATGTGACTTCCATTGAGCCATATCGTCTGGGTTTTTTGTGTTTCCACATAATAATTGACGGAGCATCCGTCCTGAAAGGTGGTTCATCCTCATCTTCGAAAATTCCTGTCGAATCCATCCAAGCTTTTACCTTCTCAACATCCCCAAGGAAATACTCAGCAATAGAGAATTTATGATAACCATCATCCCAGCAGAGTGGTCCTCCACCACAAGTGTCTGGATTGAATCTCCACATCCAAGCATCCATTGGTACTTCCCAACCTCCCATTCTGCTTGTACCCAGCTTAATGTGTATAAATGACGGGTTTCCAATTGCTCCGGATTCTAGAATCTCTTTTGCTTTCATATATGGAGGATAGAATCTGAAATTCTCGAATACTCTAAGCTTTACGCCGTTCTTTCTGGCTGCTTTAATCATCTCTTCGCATTCTGAGAGCGTCATCGCCATAGGTTTTTGAACCGACACATGTTTTCCTGCCTCAGCAGCTTGAATGGTCAAATCTTTGTGAAGATGATGAGGGAGTAATAATTCAACTGCATCGATTTCTTTAAGCCTTAGAAGCTCTGTATATTCAGTGAATACTCTCTCAGGCTTTACATTCCATGTCTCTGCTTTTTCTTGCGCTCTTTCTTTATCAACATCGCAGACCGCATACACATCTGCATTGGGGTTCTGAAGATATCCTGGTGCATGTAGATCTGATATACGACCACAACCAACGATTGCAAAGTTGATTTTCTTCTGCATGAATACCTACTCCTATTCTCAGAGCATTTTTAGGTTAGAAACATATCAGCTACTTATCTTCTAGGTACGATTCGAGGTTATTGAAATGGCACCAATAAGGATGACTGGTGGGGAAGCAATTGCAATTTATATGAAATCTCAAGGTATTCCTTTTGCGACTGGAATTCCAGGACATGGATGTCTAGGTCTTACTGATGCTTTCAAGAAACATGATATTCCAGTAATCCAGGTCCGCCACGAACAATCAGCCGCTCATCTTGCAGATGGTTTCTATAGATCAACTGGTAAACCATTGGTGGTCTTTACAAGTATTGGTCCGGGAGGATGTAACACGGCAATAGGAGTTGCTACTGCTTTTGTTGATTCAACTGCCATGATTGTGATTACTGGTTCAGTTCATGTAAGGTGGTACGGTCATGGAGTACTTCAGGAGATCGAGCGTGCACATTGGGCGGATTTTGCGTCCGTCCTTAAACCAATTGTTAAACGAAGTTATCAAGTCACCAGCCTCGAGCAACTTCCATGGGTTCTTCATAACGCGTTCAAGGCCGCAATGACAGGACGACCTGGTCCAGTTCATATTGATCTTCCCATGGACATTCAATCAGATTCAGCAGAGATGGAGTTATTCGAAGACCATCCATTTGATTCCGTTGTTTCAAGTTCCTTTGCAAATCCAGACTTGGTTGAACAGAGTGTTGACTTGTTGGCAAATGCAGAGAATCCTGTGATTTTGGCTGGTGGTGGAGTTCTACGTGCAGGTGCAACCTCTGAGCTCATCACTCTCGCCGAAACACTAGCAATACCAGTAGTTACTACTCTGTCAGGAAAGGGTGCATTTCCAGAAGATCATCCACTTTTTGGTTATTATCCTGGAACCAAGGGGTCTCCAATTGGAAATGACCTTACAACAACCTCTGATGTTATACTAGCGCTTGGTTGTAGGTTCGCAGATGAAACAACAAGTAGTTACAAGCAGGGGATATCATTCAACATCCCCCCAACAAAATTGATTCAAGTTGATATCGATTCCGGAGAGTTAGGTAAGAACTATACTCCGGAAATTTCAATTCTAGCGGATGCTCGTGCCTTTTTGAATCAAGTACTCGTACGCGTTGGTGATCTTGGTTTATCTCGTGATTATCGGGGATCTGACATTGTCACTAAACTACAGATTGCACGAGATGAATGGATGGCAGATCTATTGAAACAACGGGAAGGAACTCCAATGACAATATCCCGTCTACTTCACGAAATTCGAACTGCAATTCCTCGTGACGCTTACCTAGTTACAAGTGCAGGGCATACTCAAGCAGCTGCTTTCCAAGAATTTCCAATCCTTGAACCGAACACCCATATCTCATCCGGTGGATTTAGTACAATGGGTTTTGGTCTTCCTGCGGCATTAGGTGTCAAGCTTGCTCATCCTGATAGAAAAGTAATCTCGCTTGAGGGAGATGGAAGTTTCTTAATGACTTGCCAAGAACTAGCAACTGCTGTGCAATATGAGATACCTATTGTAGTGGTGATTGCAGATAATCAAGGATGGATTAGCATCCGAGACTTACAGATAGATGCATATGGAAAGGATCGGATTTATGCTACTGAATTTCTCAGAAAGAGTGACAACTCGCCATATTCTCCTGACTTTGTGAAACTGGCGGAGTCATTTGGATGCAAATCAAATCAAGCCAACTCTCCGAGTGAGTTCCAGACCTCAATGAGTCAAGCACTTGCTGACAACGAACCTTGGGTCATCGTAACAACTGTAGAAAGAAATCACCCGAAAAGCGAATCTCCTGTCTATGGATATTGGGATGTTCCAAAGCCAGATTATCTTAATTGAAATAAAAAAGGGGTGCCCTATCACCCCACATTATTTCATTCAATTTGTTCTACTAACTTTCTCCTGATGTAGTTGATCTCGCTTTGCTTTTACCTCTGCAAGTCTTTCGCCAACAAGAGGATATCGTGAAAATGCAAGCGTACCAATGAGTAAAGCAGCAGCAGGAAATACTCCAAGTAATATTCGAAGACCAAGAATCGTTTCAGCTCCAGGTAATGGATTGAAAACAGTCCATCCCACATTATTAAAGACAGAAGCGATGGAAACAAAGACGAGTATTACTGCTAGACGCATGATTAAGGCATTTGATCCGAAATATGCACCTTCACGTCTAACACCAGTTTTTACTTCATCCTCATCAATGATATCAGCCATTACAAGGTCTCTAAAGAGAAGGCTTCCCGCGAGTCCAATACCCATTATGAAGAACCCAATAAAAGCAAGAGTGACATCGCTAACCATCACAAAGAGAATCAGAATTATTGCCCAAAAGGTCATACTCAACATCCAGCCCTTTCTGTAGTTCTGCCATCTATCAGCAAGATACTTCCAGAGATTAAGGAATATCCCTCCTGAGATAAATGCTGCAGCAAGCAAGATACCTAATATGAGTGGGTCAGATATGTTCAAGACATATTCACCATAGAGGGGTATGATAGTTGGGATTAGACCAAAGACATACCAATTGCAGGTATTAGCGATAAGGAATTTGTGAAATGATCTGTTACTTAGGGTATGTTTGAACGCTTCTCCCCAATCAGGAACGGATTGAGAGTCATCGCTAAATTCCTCTCTTTCTCGAACACCCCACCTCAACGCTATAATATATCCGAACGCAACGAGAATCGCTAGAATCATCCCTGCAAATTGATATTCTGACATAATCTGCGCTTGAATAATGGGATCTAGTGTATCTGGGGCTAAATCAGAAATCAGAAATGTTGGCACCAAGAAAGCGATTAATAATGCAACGATCGTGAAAATTTGTCGAACATTATTTGCTGATGTTCTTTCTTTTTCTTCCAACCACATCTCAGGAAAGAGTGCGGTGAGATTCAGACTATTCATCGTATAAAGTGTATCAAACACCATTATTGCTAGTAGGAAATAGATGAAGGAGAGAGAGGAATCTCCTACTGGTGGAGTCCACAGAAAGATCATCATAAGACTAAGTGGAATAAACGAAACAATAATGTACGGAATCCTCCGACCCCAACGAGTTTTTGTTCGGTCTGATATGAAACCTATCAATGGGTCATTTAATGCATTCCAAATGCTCCAAAGTATGAAGCCAATTGTGACTAAATTAACGTCAATCCCTACAACAGCATAGTAGAATGTGAAGACCAGGAAAGTGAACGACTGGTATGTTATGCCGTCAGAGGTAGCTCCGATACCAAATGCAATCTTGTTTCCTGGTTTATATTCATCTCTCTCTTTGACTGCCAATTTATCCACCAACGATGATGTAACCCCTGTTTGTGAATCATGTACCATAAATCTATTTTGGAGGGGGGAGATTATAGAGGTCAACTATGTCAAGAAGAAAGATGATACTGATAGGTGTAGATCAAGCGATTCCATACCTGCTTGATAAATTCCTTGAAGAAGGTGTCATGCCCCATCTAAAGAAACTAGTTAATCGAGGAGTGACAGCAACAGCCTTTCCCTGTATACCAACAGATACTCCAACAAACTGGACTACTATCGCTACTGGTGCAAATGTAGAGAAACATGGAGCTACAAGCTTCTATCTTCACCTTTCTGGGGAATCATTTGGTGAAGGATTGAAACAGGAAAACCGTTCGAGAACTCAGTTGAGAAAGTATTGTGAAGCTGAATACATTTGGGATGTACTCGATCAAGAAGGTGTACGAACGTTCGTGTTCAACTATCCAGCAGGCTGGCTAACAAATCTTCAGAATGGGGTCATGAGCTTGCTCTCTTGGAGGATACCAGAATCGAAGAACAAGATTATTGCTAATCCTAGGACAGAAGAATTTCAATTCGATACAGAAAATCCGGTCATTACTATTGCACATGGAATTCAAGCTACAATAATAGATACTCAAGAGATATCAGCTGAGTCTCTTTCGTTTTCAATATCTGTGTCTAATCAAACACTTGCTATAGATGAATGGAGTGACTGGATGTCCATCGAGGTAAAGGATGGTGATGATGTTTTCCCATGCCTCTTCAAAATAAAGTTGGCAGACGTTTCACCTGATGGTAAAGTTAAGATACGTTATTCGACAATCTACAATACATCTGGCTGGTCAATTCCCGATTCATTTGGTGAGAATCTCATTAGAAACGTTATGGATCCCGAATACGTAACAGCAACAGCAGAAAATATTGGATTTTTATTCTTTGGAGAAACTTCTCACTTTTTCCTCGAAGCAGAACAAGAAACTCGATTAGTAAGTCGTGCTGTTGAATATGCGAAGAAACACTTTGATTGGCAAATTTGTTTCTTTCATATTCACTTTCTGGACACGCTAAATCATATACTTCTTTCCAACATCTACGATGAATCCTCAAAATACTCTGAGGAATCTTTTCAAAATGATATAGGGACTATACGTTCAGCATATGGTCTAGTTGATAATCTTGTAGGACAACTTCAAGAATCAGTTATTGACGATGATACGATAGTTGTCTTTGTATCAGACCATGGAGCAGTCCCCGCATGGAAGATTGCTAATATTCCTAGAGTATTAGTTGATGCAGGTTTGTTGGTATATAAAAGTGGAAGGACCAGTGATGAATTGGTTGTAGATTGGTCCAGAACGAAGGCTTTTCCATACTTAGAACCACCTTACATCTGGGTAAATAGAAAAGGACGAGACCCTCAAGGTATAGTTTCTGACAGTGAATATCAGAATGTTGTTGACGAGATAATTGAAGCTTTAGAGAATATGCGAGATCCTGAAACCAACGAAAAAATAATCAATAAAGTAATTCGCCGTGATGAAGCTCACCTTTATGGTCAAGATAGCGATAGAGTTGGAGATGTTATTTTCCTCCTTAATCCTCCATACCAATTGTTCGATGGAGATGTAGAAGCGCTTGACTCGACATTAATATCAACAGAGGAACTTGAGAGAAGTATTGCATATCCTGCTACAATATGCTTCGGTGCACATGCCTATTATTCTCCTGAATGTACAATTGGTCCTTTCTCCATCAGTGCTCCTCTCGTGATAGCAGGTCCTGGAATTAAGAAAGGTATCGTAATGAATAAGGCTGTTAATCTAAGTGATGTCGCACCAACAATTTCCCATCTCATAGGAATACGTCACCCAAAACACTCTCAGGGGAGAGTTCTCGAAGAAATACTGGAGTAGACCTCAATGAGCTACTCTGATTGTTTGAGCCGAAAGGCTTTTGCTTGAATTTATGAGCCCTAGGGAACGCATCTTGCAATATAGAACCACGCTGGTGACGAAGAATGATTGACCTCACAAAGAATGAAGAGCAGCTTGCACGTACTGTTGAACGGTGCAAGGAACGAAATATCATCATCCCAACATTTGAGCAGATGAAGCACCCTGAGAAAACTCCGGATGCAATCAAGGAGAAGCTAAAAGGGATTGGTCTTTGGGATATTACTCCTGAGAACTTGTTTAGGATAACATGGAAGAATGAACCAATTGCAGCAGGTGGTCAGTTCAGACCGATCGCAAATTACATAGAACTCCCTACTGAGTTGACAGGAGTTGATGCTCGTATTATTACGCTTATTGGAAAATGGTTTCCAACTGGAGCCCATAAGGTGGGTGCTGCATTTGGATGTTTAGTACCTCCTCTTGTTAGTGGTCAATTCGATCCAACAAGACACAAGGCAGTCTGGCCCTCCACAGGTAATTACTGCAGAGGAGGTGCATATGATTCCAAATTACTAGCATGTGAAAGTATCGCCATTCTTCCTGAAGAAATGTCACAGGAGAGATTCGACTGGTTAAGTAAGGTCGCAAGTGAGGTAATCGCCACACCAGGCTGCGAGAGTAACGTAAAGGAGATTTACGACAAAGTATGGGAATTGCGTAGAACACGAGATGATGTCTTCATCTTCAATCAATTCGCTGAATTTGGTAACTACCTTTTCCACTATGATGTAACTGCGAATGCAATGAAAGAGGTTCTTGCTAAGGAACTTGGAAATGCGTCTTTCAGAGGTGTCTGTCTAACAACCGGGTCTGCTGGAACAATAGCATGCGGCGATGGATTAAAGCAAGCATATCCTAATTCGCTCATAGCAGCAGGCGAAGCTGTACAGTGTCCTACTCTATGGCTAAATGGATACGGAGGGCATAGAATTGAAGGGATTGGCGACAAACACGTTCCTTGGATTCATAATGTTAAGAACTCTGACTTGATTATTGCAATAGATGATAACGATCCAATGAACCTCATTAGGCTCTTCAATGAACCAGCAGGACGGAAGTATCTCATTAACGAGATAGGCGTTGCAGCAGAATTGGTTACCCAATTAGACTTATTGGGGATATCGAGTATCGCTAATATCTTGATGTCTATCAAGTTTGCTAAGTACTATGAGCTCACGAGAGATGATGTTGTACTTACAGTCGCAACAGATTCCATGGAAATGTATCAATCAAGATTGAAGGAAGCTACAACTGCAAATGGTGAATATACAAAGGACAATGCAATTCGCGATTATTATAGTAGACTTATGGGTCAGAAGACAGATGCAATGATAGAGCTCAACTACTATGATCGAAAACGGATTCACCATCTGAAATATTTCACATGGATTGAACAGCAAGGATTCCAGACTGAAGAACTTAACCGACAATGGTATGATGGAGAATATTGGAAGACTATCCAACAGACAACTCCGAAGATAGATGAGTTAATCATTGAATTCAATGAAAAAGTAGGACTTCTCTAATCTAATTGGGGTCTTTCTATGAGGGACTTATCAATCTCCTATGAAGGTCCTTCGGGTAGACAAAGTGAAGCATTGAGAGACCCGTCTACTCTCAATCTCTTCATGCGAGCTGCAACTAGTGTGAATCTCGAATCACTCAGGAATAACGATAAGCTTTCTGTAGTTGAACTATCTAAAAATCAACTTGAATCGATAGATCTTGAACCTCTTCGCTCCTGCTCAAACCTCCGTTATCTTAGACTAAGAGGTAATAGACTGAATGAGGTAAATCTCTGGCCACTAGTTGATTTGATCTCTCTCGAAGAGGTCGATCTTGTTGACAATAGGTTGAAAGATATTAATATCTCGCCACTAATTGGAACTGCCAAGATTCTCCTCAATGAAGGTGTGCAAGTCAGAGTTGATTATCTACTACGCTATTTGGTTGGAGGAGAGGATTCTGCTCGAATTCAACTCTGTAAATCTGGTGGCGCTGTATCAGATTCTTCCCCTCGAATTCATTGGCAGTACTATGCAGATTTGACAGAAGAGTATGGATGGGATACAGTTCATTTCAATACGCTGTGCATTCTGGAGAAACTTGATGAACGTTGTTGGTTTAGAGCTCAGAAGGGATTCCTTGAAGGGATGGGAATGCCTGAGCTATCTGGATTTGATGGAGATCCCTCATTAATGCTAAAGAATTTCGAAGAAACATCAGATTTTCACTCAGTTAGATCAAGTGTCTTTGATAGAACAACTGAACTACTTGAAGAGCAACTCAAAAATGGTGGTCCAACTCTTTTTCTGGATGTAGGAAAGATTTCAGGAACACGCGCTGTGCGATTGATACCTCTTATTACAGAACTGAGAGACAAGGAGATGGAAAATGTTGTAGTGCAGATTGGAGGAAATCAAGTCAATCTTTTACCATTATGGTTAACACATTGGGGATATGAAATTCTTAGCGTTCTTCGATTTGGATTGACAACAGACTTGGAAGGATATGAACTTATAGCGAGGAACCTAGAAAAACTTGGTTTTGAAATCAGAACTGTGGATACAGGCCTCCAAAAGATTGATTCTCCAAAGAATATGTCTGAGGGTCTCATTGATTATATTTACACCGTTGCCACAATGAACTACACAAATTCATGGATAAGAAGATAATCGATATTCTAACGACTCTCTTTTGTTCTGTAATATTGATTCACTCTTGAGAGTGAGCCAATAGCTTCTGATATATTTCTGAATACAGGAAGACCTTCATCAACAAATATGGTCCACGCTTTTGTTCTTGCTTCAGGATACGCAATTTCAGGTATTGTAACAAGAATCGGTTTCCGATGTTTTTTCATTACTTGCACACCAGCATGAGCCATTGCTTTCCAATAGTCATGTAAGATGTCTTGGGCGTCCATAATAGTTGC
>JAEORG010000004.1 GCA_016841005.1 Candidatus Thorarchaeota archaeon
TGATGCATGTCATATTCTTGATCATAAAGAGTAGCTGAAAATCCAGACTCCCAATCATCGAAGTTGGAATCATCGCAGATGAAAAAGTCTATACCATCTGTGTTGAAGAATGTAGCAAAATGGCCATCAACGACAGTTCCTGCATAAAGATAGACTGAGAACTCGTAATAATCACCCACTTCTATTAGTTCACCGTATCCAGTATAATCATATTCGCTTGCAGAGTAAGATGGACTGTTGTCATCATTGATATCTGCTGCAAGATCTACCCACACATCTGTTGCATATGCATTGCTCAATACAATATGCCAAGTGCCACTAGAAGGAGCTGTGAATTCAAAACCTAGAGTATGCATATTTGTATTTACATTGTACCCACTTGCGGAACCTCCAACTACCCAGATTGCGAGGTTGGCATCATTGCAGATGAAGAAATCCAGTCCCATGGAAGTTGTATCTGTTTCAAAATATCCTGAAAGGACGTCATCAATAACAAGTGTAAAGTTATACACCTTGTAATTACCTACATCTATTGACTGATCAGTGAATGCGTAATCAAAAGGTAAGGCCTCTACTGGTTGCGTCTGATATGCTACGACTGCAATGAGAAACACACAGAAGAGGAGTGTGAATTGCTTATTTGTTATCATAGAAGGGTTTACCTCCGAGTGCAATCAGACAGACTCTTCTAAGCCACATATAACTTTCGCGTGTCATTATCTTCTATGATACTTGGTCCACTCAATAATCTCTGAAATCCGGTTTGTCTTTCAGGAATTCGTTTTCTAGTCCTAATTTTTCAAAGAACTTCAGTATTGCAATACAAGCGAATTTTTCAGTGGAATAATGCGTCGCTGCAAATATGGTGATATTGTTCTCACGACATATCTCGTGGAATCTCAAAGAAGGTTCCCAGGTAGGGCTTTCTTTTCCGATTCCTGTGATATAGATCTTCACATCAGTTTCAGCAAGTTCTTCAGCTACCTCTGGAAAATTCCCTCCCCCTGCAACAAGTGCGACCATTTGATTGGTTATCTGGGTTGGCCCATTCATGTAGACCTTGACCTGATGTTCAACCACTCTTTCAATCTTCTCAGAGAGTTCGGTAGTTGATGAACAATCGGTTTTTCCGATTATGCCAACCTTAGATCCAAAATAATCGAAGAATTCTCCTGTTGTTTCAATCTCTAACACTCGTGCTAAGGACGCAGTGGTACTAAAGGGGCCATTTCTGTCCAAGGGAACATGGATTGTGTACATAGAGATTCTATTCTGTTTCATTTTCTCGAGATAATTTTTGGGAATATTCCGAAATGGAAGTCCTTCTAGGGACCTATCCCAGATCATTGGATGATGAGTGAATAGAAGCGCATCTTCTACACCTGAGGTAATAATTTGGTCAAGAACGATTTCACTTGGAAAGACAGCAGAGTAAACTTTTCTAACATCTGTTGTATTGTCAAGGACAAGACCTTTCCAAGTTGTCCTAAAACTCTCTGTGGCAAAGTCACCCAGATCAAATGAACTCCATTCATCCTCATTGATCCTTTCAATTTCAAACTCCTTGTCCAGTCTTGCGTAGACTTCTCCCGACTTCATCATCCCAAACCTCGGTGTAAATATCCATTTCTTGCTATTCTATCTTGCTGTCTCCTTCATTTGTAACTCTGTATTGGGATACATTCCCTACAGAAATAATTAGAGTCTTGGAATTATCTTCTCTTTCAAAATCTTGATTGTATCTAATCCGTTCTTGAGAAGATCTCCCATCATTGGAAGTCCAAGTATCATGTAATCCACTTCATTCTTGTACTTGGCGATCTTCTCAACCGCTGTATCAATTGTACCTGAAACATAGTCCCTTAACATGACTTCTACAACTTTTGGTCTTACTTCATCAGGTATCTCAGTGAATAACCAGTGTTGATTGAGAAGGTCTTTCTTTCTCTCCTCAAAATCGTCAGCATCATCTCCAATTACCGATGTGCTAAGGTATAGCGACCATCTAAGTTCGTCAAAATTACGCCCAACCTTTTCGCATGCTACTCTCATTCGGTTCTTTTTCTCTACAAAGTCTTCAGGAGTTTTGGAGTCATAGTTCAGACCATCACCATAACGTGCAATGGTCTCTTCCATCATCGGAGCTTTCAATTTCTGAGTCCCCACCCAGATAGGAATGCGAGGTCTCTGTACTGGTTTTGGTCTGAACATGGTTTCTTTGATACTATAATACTCTCCCTCAAAGCTTGGTTGCTCTTCTGTCCAGAGCAGATTGATAATCTGAAGTGCCTCTCTTAGTTGGAGAACTCTTGTCTTACTGGAAGGCATTGGATATCCATATGCTTCGTATTCAGATTTCTTCCATCCTGCTCCA
>JAEORG010000364.1 GCA_016841005.1 Candidatus Thorarchaeota archaeon
GTTCAAAGTGCCTTTCTACAATCTCTTCTGTTCCTGGAGTCCCATATTCGGGCGCAGGTCTTAGGATGATCACATATGATTCAGTATCAGTCATATAGCTCCCTCGCTTGGTCATTATGAGCTATTCTTTATTTAGTCTACATGTCCGCGGCTTCAAATAGCTTCTCTACAAATGCCTCAGGTGGCACAGCACCTTCAAGGTGTACAGTTTCATTGATGATTGTCTTAGGAACACCAAAAACTTGGTATTTTGTTGCAAGGTCTTGAAACTCAAGGGACTCAACCATATCTGCCTCAATTTTAGGATTTAGAATAGCAGCGTAATGCCCAAGGCGTACCATGTTTGGACAATATGGGCACTGAGGAGTTGAGAAAACTTGTATATGCAGAGGTTTGTCAATATCTTTGATATCATCTATGATATCTTTCTCTAGGGGGACTGAACCAGTGGATACTGCAACAATTCCTGCGATGAGTGCACCGAATTCATGTCCTGCTGGTATTCCAATAAATCTGACCTTGTATTTCTCCTTCCCATGAAGGACAATTGTCGGGTGAAGCCTTACACCTAATTCAGCTGCCATGCCCGTTCCTATCTCGTCGGTATGCTTCTCTACCTTAACCTTGTTTGATAGTTCTGCTACCTGATTAATGATTTCTGCAGTATCACCACAATACAAACAATCATGATCCTTGACGAAGAGGTGAGCAGTTACTTCTGCATCTAGAGCTGCAAACATTACTTTGACTTGTTCTTTGGTTGCTTGATCCATCTCCACTACCAAATATAACACCGAATGTGAGTTTACAATTTTTTTTTTATTAATTACGATGAAGGACAAAACTATGAATTTTCAAGTTTGACTGATACGATTCTCAACACCAGCAACAGCTTTTCCTCTTTCCTATGTAACTCTCATGATTTCATTCTTGGAGTGTAACGAGAAAGTCTCTGCTTCTTTCAATCTCGTAAGTACTTTCTTTCCGAATGGCCCACTTAGATACTCGCTATATAGTCTAGCCATTCTCTCCATCTCTTTCCTGCGTTTATCCATTCACTAACACCCAACGATTTAACGTTAAGCGTGCGGACAGATATAGTATTAATTTGCATAAAAGTACGTTTCCTCATATTTCCATTGAATCTATTGTATCCATTCAATTCTGTCTTGTTCTATGAGCTCCTCTATGGCATATGGAATGTCCTTACTCTTTTTTCTAGAAGCCTTTGCTTGAAGTACTGTATCTCTAGGAACTCCGAAATCCTCAAGATCTGCACAATGAAATAATGGATCAATATCAAGAGAGTCAAACTCGTTTTCCTCAGGATGGTCGCTGTATAGATAGAACTCCTCAAGTGAAGTACAGTTGCGAAGTGGTGCTAAATCAAGTCTTCTAAGTCTGTTACCTGCGAGATCAAGTGCGCGTAACTCTGTGCAATTACACAGGGGTTCAAGATTGATCGATTCAATTCGATTCATGGCTAGACCTAACCTTCGTAGTCCTTTCGTATTTGCCAATGGAGTTAGGTCTATACTTTCGAGTTCGTTTCCACCTAATCTTAGAATTCGGAAATCTGCCCAGCCTGAAGCTGGTCTAAGGTCAATCTCACGTAGAACATTATGATGCAAGTAGAGAAAATTCATCTTCAAACATTTGCTCAACGGTGCGAGGTCTATAGTGGAAAGCTCATTGTACATGAGATTGATCTGCGATAGTTCAGAACAATTTGAAAGAGGGCTGAGCTCGATTTCAGATAGACTGTTGTTTTCAAGTTCAAGTATCTCTATTGTGGTCATATCAGTCAAAGGTGTAAGGTCTATTTCTGGAATCTGATTTGTAAATAACCTAAGTCGTTTCAGGCTAGTCGTTTTCAAATGTTCCAGTGGTAAGTCTTGAATGTTCGTTGAACCTAGATTGAGTTCCGTGAGATTCTTACATCTAGTAAGTGGTTGAATATCAATGCTCTTCAGTGGATTCTTGAAAAGACTCAGTGTTGATAGGTTTGAACATTTAGCAAGCGGTGAGAGGTCAATCGATTCAATCCTATTCGATCCGAGATCTAACTCTACTAGGTTTTCAGATCCTTCTAAAGGTGAAAGATCAATCTGAGATATTTTCTTTCTCGCGAGATTGAGAGTATTCTCATCTTCATCAAATACGATTTCTTCTGTTTTGCCATCTTTGTAGATTAATGTAAGAGATATGTCTGCCAATTCCTACCTGACACCTTTCCGATATTTGGTTCGCTAGGAAATACTGGGCTTTTCAATCTTACCGGTAGGACATTAAGTGAAATCTCGCTCCTGAAATGAGTATTATGCGACAGCATTAGATGGTGCGGAATCCAAATCATCTATGGAGAATTAATTATCTGTAGTACCATCTCTCGATATATTCGATTCTTGTATTTTAGAAATACTTCAATTGAAAAACACACTACCACAGCATTACATTTTTAATTCCAACACAATGCCGTCCGCAAAGTGTATCGGAGACGATTAAACATGGACAAGAAGTATCTGGGTGTACTGCTTATGACTGGTCCATATACGTTTCAGAACAGTCATACGTTCTACGACCTTGCAAAAGCAGCTTTAGCGAAAGGATATGGTGTCAAAGCATTTTTGTTTGTTGATGGCGTTAACAACGCGAAACTCAATCAAGACCCTGACCCGGATATACCAATGAATGAGAAATTCCAAGAACTCGCAGACGAAGGAGTTGTTTTTCAAGCCTGTGGTCTTTGTACATCCGCACGTGGGTTTGACCAAAGAGGATCTGATTATGTGAGTGGAGTTGAAGTTTCAGGCCTCACAGAACTTGCAGAGATAATCGGTGAGGTGGATCGATTCATCACCCTTTCAATTTAGGAGGTATATCTAATGGAATTTATAGAACGACCAGTTTTAATCTTGATTAATAGCCGACCTTTTGGACGAATTATCAATTTTGAAGGGTGGAGAGCTTCAGTTGGTATGTTCGGGATGGATCACGAACCAATGATGTTATTCATGGGTGATGGTGTATATGCTCTTCTAAAGCACATGGACGACATGCCAATCAGGATGTGCAAATCAACCTACAAGAGCTTCGATGGAAGAATTTGTGCCAGTAAGATGTCATTAGAAAAGAGAAACATCAACCCAGATGAAATTCTTGAGGAAGTTGAGATTCTCGATGAAGATGCAATTGCAGATGCTTTCATGGATCATGATATCAACTTGACATTTTAGGAGGACTAGATAAGATGAAGTTTTTAATTTGGCTCTCAGGTGAATGCAGCAGTCTACACGAAATAGTATCTGCCCTCCAGAAGAAGGGTAATGAGGTAGGAATCCTACTTGTCCAAGATGGAGTCTTCCTTACAGACAAAGGTTGTCCATACTCTGGTGAGCTTTTAGATCTAAAAGTTCCAGTCTTTGCATCTAAGACGCATCTTGAGGAACGCGGTATTAAGGACAGGATGATCGTCGATGCTAAGATTATCGAATATCCAGAGATGGTGGAACTGATTATGGAAAAGTACGATAAGATAGTCAGCATGTAAAATATGAGGTGGCATTACGCCACACTCATACATTTCTGTCCCCATTCACTTTTTCTTCCCAGGAACAACTAATACTTGTCCTAAGAGATCTCCGGACAAGATTGGAGCTTTTGTATGTGAGTGAAACATTGCTTTGTCAGCTACTCGATTTTCAGAATATTTCTTGAATGTCATAGAACCAATACATGAGGCGAATCCCATACCATTCGCGCCATAATATGAATTGAATACCATCGCATATGCAGGAATATCTATTGACTCAATACCTATGATTGTTGATGACCCTTCTTGGAGCTGAACCTTTTCTGCGGCAATGACAGGTACAATTTCAACATTAGTCCAATCCAGAGAGAGATTCGCTTTCTCCAAACCTTCTACAGAAGTACGTATTCTATCCATTCCCATTGAAGCTAGGTCATTATTACAGCTGATTACATAGATTTTTTCGACCATTCATGCACACTCATTAATTACATTTTGAAACTTATTGTTTCCAATCCGAACACTAATGCAACGGATTTGGAACTATCTAAGGTTCTTTCATTTGAGGCATCCTCTTTAGGCTTACCATTAACTATATCTTATATATTCAATTTGTAACCAAGTGGATGGTTGAGAGAGAATGAATACGGAAGAAATAATGCAAATTGCTCTTTCCATGGCAGGCTTAGATTCGATACCAGGGGATACAGGAATACATGTATCAGGTTCTGACATAAAGAAGGTCTTGATTGGTATCGATATGAGTACTGCAGAATTACTCCTTGCAGATAAACTGGGATACGATCTGGTTATAGCTCATCATCCTCCTGGTGGTACAAGCCGAATCCATTTTGAAGAAGTCGTCAAACTTCAGATTCAACAAATGGTAGAAGCAGGTATTCCTCCCCATATTGCTGAGAAAGCTATTCAGCCACGACTTGAATCTGTACGACTGAGTACTCATGTAAGTAATTATGATCAAATAATCTCCGCAGCCAAATTGATAAACATGCCTTTCATGAATGTCCATCTTCCATTAGATATTGTCTGCCGAAGAAGATTCTCTGAGGTCATTGATAAAACAACTGCCAACATTGAAAATCCGAAGGTCTGTGATGCTATTGATGCAATGAAACAACTGCCTGAAATGAATCTTGGGTTGACAGAGCCATTGGTTCTAGTAGGGTCAAGTGAAAATTTACTTGGAAGTTGGGTTGTTGCAATGGCTGGAGGAACGAATGGAGGAGCAGGTGTAGCAAAAGCCTACTTCCATCACGGATATTCTACAGTTATCTATATGCATCTTGCCGCATCTGACAAGAAAGAACTCCAATCTGCCGCATCTTCAGGAAACCTTGTTGCCACAGGCCATATTGCTTCAGACTCAGTCGGTATTGCCCCATTTGTACATGCACTCAGAGAGAGAGGTCTCGAAGTAACACCTATGAGTGGAGTATTCGTACCTGAGTGAATTTTCTGTTGATTGATTCAGCCATTGTTAAAATGTTGTCTGGTTATAGGTCTAAGTTCCAGGAACCAGGAATATATGTCCCAAAAGGTCTCCTTTCATTACTGGTCCTTTAATTCTTGATGTGAACATAGCCCTATCAGCAATTCTTAGCTCATCAAATCTCTTGAACTCCGTGGAGCCTATGCAAGCTAAATTACCCATACCATTAGAAACATAGAATGAACGGAATACCGCTACCTTGCTTGGAATCTCTACCTTCTTTATTTTTAATATTCGAGTTTGACTAGCTTCGAATTCCATTCTTTCGAGTGATATTATGGGTACTGACCGTGTGTTCGACCAATCCAACGATACCGTTGATTCATCAATGCCTTCAACTGCTGAGCGGATATATCCTAGACCCATTGAGGAACGACTTTGATCACAACATATTGCATAAATCTTGTCTATTTCATCCTCATTCACGCTAGGCTGTGAATCTACAATCTTTTGTGTCACGAATGGCATCCTCCATTATTGATTTAGAGTGATAGATCATCTCTCTGTATCCAATCTACTCCCACTTAGAATAACATTTTTCTCTATTTAGCTTTTTTGTCTGAAATTCGAATTTTGCAACGAAGTCATTCAATTTTGCAAACATACAAACTTTCCAGTAATAGTACACATTTGGTTACAATTAATTTTTGTTCATATACAAAGTATTAGTATTGAAACAATTAGTTAAACGCCCGGTATCTTGACTTTTGCATATAGCTTGTCAAGTGCGAATGAAACTATTGCTATTAGAATTAGAAAGATAATTGCCATTATAGCGTATACCTGTAAGGATCTAAAAGTACGAGCAACAACCCATGATGATGTCAAGAATAGCTCTTCCACTCCTATAAACGAAACTACTGTTGTATATTTGGGTAAGTACGCAGCTTCATTTGACCAAGCTGGGATTACTCGACGAAGGCTCTGAGGTAAGATGATATGTCTTATGCTTTGCCTCTTTGTCATTCCAATAGACTGGGCAGCTAATAACTGTCCACCACTGATTGAACCCATAGAACCCCTGAAGTATTCAGCTTGATATGCAGCACTGTTAAGTCCTAACGCTATGGCTCCAGCAAGTATGCGTGTAGACAGGAAGATGCTTGTTCCTCCCCAAAAATCAGGTATCCGTATTTGCCAAAGGTATTCCAAAGGAGCGTAACCCATACTCACCAATGCTGCATTAATCGCTGGTGGTAAGAACCAAATTATGAAGATTTGACTCAAAAGAGGTGTACCTCGGATCACCTCGACGTACCCGGTTGCTATTCTTGAGCTTATCCCTCCGCCATATTGTCGGGCAATAGCAATAAGTAATCCTAAGCCTAAACCCATAACGAGAGCGAAAATATACAGTCCCATGGTAGTCAGAAATCCATCTACGAAATCATCTACATATTCCTCAAATTGGAGTAGACCAATAACGTCAGCTGTAGATGGAACATTCATAATACCTACTCCTTTCTTTTTTCCTCCTCTGTCTGACCGTATAGAATCTCTAATCTTGTAAGGAATTGTCGAGCACGATCTGTATCAGGATTTGTGAAGAAATGATCTGGAGTTCCTCTTTCAACAATAACACCGCCATCCATGAAAAGCATCTCACTAGATACTGCCCTTGCAAAGCCCATCTCATGTGTAACAACTATCATAGTTGTTCCGGATTTAGCTATGTCAAGCATAACTTGCAGTACTTCCCCTATTAGTTCTGGATCCAGTGCAGATGTAGGTTCATCGAATAAGATAACATCCGGTTCCATTGCAAGTGCACGGGCAATTCCTACTCTCTGTTGTTGACCTCCGGATAGTTGAGCGGGATAATGATGTGACCAGTTAGACATGTGTACTTGCTCGAGAGCTTTGTGAGCTCTTTCTTCAGCGATTTCCTTGTCTAGCCCTAGAACAAGTCGTGGACCAATCGAAACGTTCTCCAAAGCCTTGAGATGAGCAAAGAGGTTGAAATGCTGAAAGACCATACCCATTCGGGCCCTTAGAGTGTGTATGTCCACATTTGAGTCCATTAGACTCTGACCTTTTAGAAAGACCTCTCCTTTCTGAGGAGGATCAAGGAGATTTATACATCGTAAGAGTGTACTTTTTCCTGAACCACTTGGACCAAAGACCACCTTGACTTCTCTCTCGCCAACATCAAAGGAAATACCTTTGAGAACTTCAAGGTCTCCATAGGATTTCCAAATATCCTTAACTTTTAGTACAGTATAGTTGTTCAAAACTTTCCTCCTCCTAATCCTAAATCTCGTAGACGTTTTGTCATATACTCTCCCAGGAAATGTGTAACTGGATATGTAAAGCAGAAGTAAATGACAGTCACTGCAAGCATTACCACAAAGAACACTGCAGGGATATTGGCAACAATATCGAAGCTAACCTTCATCATTTCTGGAATACCTAATGCAATAGCAAGTGACGTATCTTTGATTACAACTGCATATTCATTTGACCATGCTGGTAGTGAGAGTCTGAAGGCTTGTGGAAGGATAATATGTCGCCTGGCTTGGAAATTATTCATCCCTACTGCTTTTGCGGCAAGTAGTTGTCCTGGATCGATGGATTCAATCGCTCCGCGAAATATCTGGGATTGATATGCTGCACTTCTAATTCCCAGACAGAACACAGCAGCTGCAAACATACCAGATAATCCTGGCCCTGCCCAAGAAAATAAAAATGATAGGCCAATACCAAAAAGTACGAGGAGCACTAGTAAAGGAATCCCTTGTAGCACTTTGACATAGATATCTGCGAATACTTGTAATGGTTTACTTCCATAGACCCTGGCAAGAGCAAGCAAGGTTCCAAATAATAGTCCGACGACAAGTCCAAAAAGAGTAAGAAGCAGCGTTGCCGGAAGACCGTATGTTATCACATATATGATAACATCAAAGAAGTCTGGCGGCACCTGCTGCATCTACTATCACCCAAACCATTTCGCAATGAGAGTATCCATTGATCCGTCACCAAAGAAGCTAGCAATTGCGTCATCAACTGCTCGCCTGAAATCAGGATCTCCGTATCTCATGAAAAATGCTGTAGGTGGTGCTGTAATGGTTAGAATTGTTTTCAGTACATAGAGTTCTGAGAAGAGTAGCAAAACAGGTTCATCCACATAGACTGCATCTATTGTTCCTGCATCAAGGTCTGCGAACATAGTATCAGGTCTTGTGTAACGCTGAATTGTAACAGACCCTCCAGCAGTATTATGGTCGTCTAGTTCAAAGTCCTCTGCTGTACCCGTCTGTACACCTACAGTGTACCCGTCAAGGTCATCATAGCTAGTTGCAGTTAATGAGGAGTCATTCTTTACAACAAGGACCATGTTTGTTCTAATATACCACTGAGATGGAGCTAATACTTCAGTCCTATCTGGTTCAATGAACGTCGCTGCTGCAATTAAATCAATTGTACCAGCACTGCAGGCTCCTACAAGAGAATCAAATGCTAAATCACTCCACTCGACTGTGATCGTCGCATTATTTTCTTCTTCTATGAAATCAACAACCATTTCTACTAATTCTATATCAAATCCGTAGAGTTCATTCGTTGTCGTATTGATCATCTCAAACGGTGGCCAGCCTGAACTTGTCCCAACATTGATGTATCCTCTATCAATTATTGTTTGCAAGAGGTCTACCTCTTCTGCTGGGGGTGCAGGTGCCATAAAGTAGACAGGTATAGCATATCCTACACCTAATCCAATGACCAATCCGATAACGAGAAAGCCTAAAACTTTGGTATCCACTTTTTTGGGACCTCCTTCCTTGCGAATCAACTGATTCAACTGGTAATGTACTATATTCCCCCTGAAATACATTTGCTTGTTAGAAAGCAATAATCACAAACCACGGAGATAACCAGGACGTAATTTACTCTCATCAGCATTTTCTATTGTATCATCAAGCAATGTCAGAATCTTATCCTTGTCCCTTCGGAGCGTGCCCCCAATGGGTAGATAGTTTGAAGCATGATTCGTACGGAACACGCATTTAGTGAGATTCGTGTGTTCCACTAGGATTCTCAGTTCTTCTAAGATTTCCATAGGACTCATAGGCTTGAATTCACCCTTTCGAACGATTTCTGCAATTGGTGTCCCATTTGGTATCATCAGAGTGAGTGCACCAACATATTCAGGATCTATTTCATTCAAAACTTCAGCAGTTGTTATGGCATGTTTTTCTGAACTTTGACTTCCACCTAATCCGAGAATAATCGTAAGTGATAAAGGGATTCCAGCATTCCGAATTCGAGTACTAGCTTCGATGTTGTCCTTAGAAGTTATCCCTTTTCTTGACCATCTCAGAAGGTCATCATCTCCAGATTCTAACCCGAGATAGACTATTCCTAGACCTGCTGCTTGTATTTCTCTAAGGTCTTTGTCTGTCTTATCCCTAACATCCTTTGCGTAACCATAGCAGCCAACGCGTTGAAGTGATGGCAGTTCGCTCCAGAGTGTCAGAAGGACTTCAATCATATCTTTCTTAGGCATTGCAAGGGCATTTCCATCTGCAAGAAACACTCTTGTGACTCTATGTTTCAGGTCATCTGGTAATCCTCTAAGATCTTCCTCTATTCCTTCCTTCCCTCTTACTCTATACTTCTTCTCTTTGTATGATACGCAAAAGGTGCATGCATTATGAGAACATCCAACAGTTGCTTGAAGAATTAAACTTCTTGCCTCACTTGGAGGTCTCCAGATAGAGCCTTCATATCTTAACAGAATCCTTCACATCCGTTTCATGGAAATCAGATGGGGGATTCCTTTTCTAACTTATGTCATGCCAATTTTGGAATTAAAATTTCAAAGAAATCTTGATCTGGCATTTTTGAAAATTGCCTATGAGCGGACCACAACCAGTCTTGATCAACAAGTTCGAGACTGAATCCTATTGTTTCCAGATTCTGCATATATTTTAGATACGCTATAGCCTGTGAGAGTAATGTCTTGGAATCTAGTTCTATGGAAGGTGTTGAGAACTCTATTTCTAATGAAAAACACTCCGTGGTTTCTTCTTCTCGAACAATTAGAATTCTAATCCAATTATCTCGATATAACTCAGTTAACGAAACTCCATCGGCATTAAACTGAAGCGACTCAACAGATGCGAAAAAAATTTCTTCGCATCGTTGAGACATTCGTTTGCTGTTCATTAGACTTCCAATCCACAATTATGTGACTTTTAATCCAAACATTCTGAAGACTGCTCGTGCTTTATCAGGGTCAACAACATACTGAGGTCTTCTCATATCGAGGAGATTAGGGACGGGTTTACAAATCTCCTGTCCTCTGAGATGACGAAGGGCAAAGCTCACTGTCCGTAACGGAATATTTGCCTTTTTACTAATCTCTCGAGGTGAAGCAGGTCCACCCTTTGTCAACACCCGAAGAACTTGAATTGCGCTATCTGGTAGATTGAGGCTCATTTTACTTCATGAAAAAGCATCTCAAAATGTAATATTATTTGACGGAATCCAGTAATAGCGAAAAACTACTAGAATCATGACTTTGAGGGGAAAAAATCGACGCGGCAATGTCGAAAATTGGTTTCTCGTCAATGCATGTTCCTGCGATTTAATAAGAGATTCTTAATCTTCTAATTCTATAATGGAAAGTGTTCCTATTGACTGTCCCAGTCTACAAAGTATTACTCATTGGTGAACCTAACGTAGGTAAAAGTTCAATCATTAGACAACTTCTACTTGGGGAATTTGATGAAACCTATCACGCAACTACAGGTGTCGATCTGAGTGCAGTTGCAGTCAATGTTGATTCTTTCACACCTGTCATTCTGACGGTAATTGACTTAGGGGGACAAGAAGATTTCTCATCGTTACGAACGCAGTACTATAAAGGGGCACACTATAGTGTCCTTGTTTACGATATAACTAGCAGAAC
>JAEORG010000365.1 GCA_016841005.1 Candidatus Thorarchaeota archaeon
CTGGGATTTATTCCTGGATGCAGACTTGGAAACACTGATGGGAACGAGGTAATCCAAGACATGATTGAGATAGCTACTGAGTGCAAGCAACGCCTTCCTATGTTCTGTATTGATACGATTATTGACCATGGAGAAATTGTCTATCTTCAAGCTGGAGACCTTATAGAGTGTCACAAAGCCGCTGCAGCTCCCTTAAGAGATCTTAGAGTAGTTGATGTTGAACATGGTGCTGATATAGCAATAGTATCGGTAGGAGAACTTGGTTTAAATCTCTATCAAGCTGGAAAAGGTGTCCATGCCGCTTGGAATGCAGTTCGTCATGATAAGAAAGGTTGGATCATTCTCTTAGCACCATGTCAGGATGGAATTGGTAGTGATGCATATGTAGAAGCTATGCATGCTGCAAAGGATCTCTCTGTAAAAGATGCCTTGAAATTTGTAATCGAGACCTATGGTTCAGAAAAGACTTTCAAGATTGGTAATCAGAAACCTCCCGATTTGTTCAGAATCCTTCTGGATGTTGAAGAACGTAATATTAAAGTGATCACTGAATATGACCCGAAGGAATTGAGTGAGATTTATCGCATGGAAGGAATTAATCCACCAACTCCTCAAGATAGCTCTCGCGTTCTAACAGAGTTGATTGAGAGATACAAGAAGGAGATGGGTGTTGAACAGCCACGAGTCTACGTCCTTCCAGATGCAGGTCTCTTAGTTAATGTGAAACATCAACAGCATTGAAGTACATCTGTCAATCAATGCAAATCCTTATCTCATGAATTGAGGATGTTTTATTGGAGATGTGAATGAAGGTTCGTAATGCTATTGCTCTCGTGTATGTACTAGCTTTTATCTATACAAACATATTTGCATCATTTGCTTCGACGTTTCTGATTCTCTCAGGATTTATGTTTCTAATGGGACTCAATGGAATGATTGTTACAAGCAAATTGTATTACGGTGAGAGTCTAGATAACCTCCCTCAGCAGATAGTAGCGATTACAGCTGGAATTGCTATTGTGATCTTACAGGCTTTCTATTTTGGCTTCTACCTTGGTTTAGTAGGATGGATTCCAATTTACTTTGATATCTTGATTCAATCCTCTAGGTTTTACATCACTATCTCATTCCTTGTGATTACTTTACTTTCAATAGCAATTGGTCCTCCTATCAGAAAGTCGTTGATTGCATTGAGAAACCATCTTCAGAGCGCGGATGATATAGAAACGAATTTTAGTTACTAACAACTTGGTCACTCGCCAAAGTCTTAAATTGAAGACTAACTGGTAGACTTGAGGAGGTTATGTTATGCGGCAGAAGAAGGAAACACTGGTCATAGTATTTCTCATGATATGTCTAACGATTGCTTCTATTCGATATACAGTATCATTTCCCTTACAACAGAATGATTGTCTTGTATGTCATACAAATCCTTCAGGTATTTCCCTATCTTGTAATGATTCATTAGAAATTCTGCCTAATACGACTTTTAGTATCTATGTAAATGCAACTGGTAATTCGGGATCTACTATGGCTGTAAAGTTTCCCAGTGGAGTAGACAATAACAGCCTTTTTGATTTTGGTGATTTACCTGGTGGTCTTGTCAATGATAACGATGCTGTAGATTTGAATACAAATCTGTTTGAGATTAACATTATCTATTCAGTGAAATCCCCTGAAATACCAGGCATTTACACACTTAGAGTGTTCGCATGTCAATCCTCGCAATTTGGAGTGAATGCTTCGATTCAGGTTATCATTTTTGACGATCCACCAATAGTGGAATCAACTACTGATAAATATCTAGAATATGGATCGATAAATCAATCAATTGAATGGTACGCGTTCGATTCAAATCCAGATTCATATGTCATTTATGAAAACAATTCATTACTCACATCTGTGTCTTGGAATGGAGAGAATGTATCTATTAATATTGACACGTTGCAGGTCGCAGTAATTAATTACACCATCGTGTTCTTTGATACCACAGGACAATTTTCCAGAGATAGTTTGTTTGTTCATATCGTTGATACAACAAGTCCCTCTATCAATCACCCCTCCGATAGAACGATGCACTTAGACCAAACTGGTGAATCTGTCAGTTGGAGTGGATATGACCTGAGGCCAAAAATGTATGAACTTAGTATCGATGGTATAATCATTGATGATGGAGAGTGGAATACGACATCTATGGTATTCATTCTACCTCTGATTGGTCTTGAACTTGGTATTCACAATTGCTCGATTACATTATTTGACAAGAGTCAAAATTCTGTTACAGATATCGTAATTGTCACTGTTGTAGAAAATAGAACGCCTCCTATTGTTGATTTATCACTACCAGTAATTATGATTTCCACAACTGCCGCGATAGGCTTGGTTATTGGATATATTTTCATTAGAAAAGGTGCAAGCTCAATAGAGGTTTAGTAGCTGGAGAAATTCTGTTCTCCAGCAATCAATCGATTTTATTTACATGGTTTGCTCTGGCTAATTCATCTTCCATGTGGGTCCGTCTTTAGTGTCATTGATTGTTATTCCAATCTCACTTAGATGGTCTCTTATCTTATCAGCAGTCGCCCAATCTTTTGATTCCCGAGCCATCTCTCTCAGCTCTAGGATTAAATCTACTACACTTGAGAGAATAGCAGAATCACCAGCTGCTTCGGTTTTGTCAGTTTCTTCTAAGTCAACTCCAAGTATACCCACGAGATCAATTAAGGTGGCGAGTGCCTCTCGGAGAACAGCAGCACCTCCAACTTCTGGTGTTAGAGAGTTTATCGACTTCACAAAAGTGAAAATCTCTGCTAATGCCCCTGGTGTATTGAAGTCATCATCCATCTCTTGCTCGAAGCCTTTTCGAACTTTTTTAATATCCTCCGCGAGTTTAAAATCTGCATCAGTTTGCCTTCCTCCAGTTTTCTCAAGGATGGATATTCTACCTCTGAGAGTATCCGCAGCATTC
>JAEORG010000366.1 GCA_016841005.1 Candidatus Thorarchaeota archaeon
CCTGGATTGCATTTTGCCCTGAATTCAGCTGTAAGGGATGAGATATCTATTAGCATAAGTACAGAAGAACCCACTGAAATTCTGGAAAGGTCTTACATTGATAAAGCTCTAATGTATCACGCAAAGTCACTGCCTATTGTTAATGCAGGAGATGGTATCAAATCCTTTGTGGGTCTGATTATTGCTATGCTGACCTTAGATTACAAGTTTCTGATAATTGATGATCCCGAAGCATTCTTACATCCGCCAATTGCCAAGAAACTTGCAACAATTATGACAGAACTAGCTCTTGATCGAAAGATGCAGCTGTTCATTACAACTCATTCTTGGGAATTCATAAGCGGATGTATAGAAGTTTCCAAAGATGTTTCAATCATCCGTCTTACTTATGACCAAACGAAAATGAAATCATCCGCCCGAAAAGTAAATCCAGATACTTTCACTTCATTGATACGACATCCACTATTACGTTCTGCACAACCACTTACCGCATTGTTCCATAAGACTGCAATTGTAATCGAAGGTGGTTCTGACAGAATAGTATATTCAGAAGTTGCAAGAAGAATGAATGAGCACTGTAAAGGTCGGAGATTTTCAGACATCGTTTTCATCGCAACACACTCTGCATCTCGAATTCCTGATGTTCTTGGACCTCTCAGAAACATTGGGATTCCGATAGCTACAATTATCGATATCGATCAATTGCTTTTAAAGGACGGAATCTGGCTAGGTTTTGAAGATATATACAAGCTAAGCTCTGAATTACAAAAAAGAATAGAATCGTGCAGAACGCAAATTTTCAGAGTTATTGGTAGAGATAAGACGAAAAAGCATCTATTCAAAACGCAAGGGCTGCAGTTTCTGAGCAAAGAAGATGGGAATACTGCAAAAGAGGTTGAGAATCTGATTAGAGAACTTACAGACTATGGAATCTTCGTTGTGCGTTGTGGATGTTTGGAATCGTGGTTTCCATCCATAGCATCGAAAAAAGAAGAGTGGCTTGAATCCTGGTTTGATGAATTCGGAGCCACCAAGGATGATTCAAATTACACATATCTAAAAGATACTGAAATCTGGGATTTTATGAAACAGATTTCTATTTGGTTGGGGGATCCGAATTAGGATTCACGCTCATTTCATTGCCCACTACGAGATGACAGTTCACGATGGATTGCACTCATCATGAGTGAGCGAAAATCCTCTATCGAACATCGCCTTCGGTATCCCATGGCATTCGGTAGGAAAAGTCGGGGTTCGACGTATAAGGATAGGAAAGGCTACAAACGCTACTCGGACACAGGCACACCCGTGCACCGTCATGTAGTCGAGAGGAAACTTGGAAGGAAACTCTATCCTAGAGAGGTCGTGCATCACATCAATCGTGACAAAACCGACAATCGAAGGAGCAATCCTTTCGTCTTCAAGTCACAGAAGGACAAGAAGAGATTCGGAAGATGGTGAATTTCCCTCTTATTTTCTCTGAAAATTTACGACATGTCAGATTATGAAAGAGTGAGTGTTTATTGGTGTGATTCCATTCCAGTTTTAGATTAAGTGATAATCTGAGTAAGTCTTGCTGCTACTTTTTCTTATATTTGGATAGAATATCAATTTCTGTCCCTTCCTTTCCCTTCGCTACTAGCCTTGGTCCATACTTGACACGAAGTTCCATCAATCTTACATGAAGGTCTAATTGACAACTGACATCACTGCCTCCTTTATGCATTAACAAAGGATTATCAATCGTGTAGCCTTGTGCATTCCAAATATTTTCATATCTGACTAGATTTTCTTTTTCTAGAAAGAATACTGCTCGTGGAAGAATGGGTTTCTTTCCATTGAGTAATCCGTACAGTATATTAGTGTAAACCCATCTCTCAATAGCACCCAAACATCTTCCAAGCTCGGTCATTGCGATTCTTTGAGGTTCTCCAACCAGGATAAATTCTTCAGCTAAATCAGGTGCACTACTCAGATGACCAATTATCCAATTATCATAGTTTTTGTTAGGCATTGTTTCAATAGCCTTTGGAAAGATTAGGCGGAAATTATGTGCGTATGCATCTCTAAACGTCTTGAAAGTATTCCAATATTCCATTGATATTGCACCAAACTCCCTGACCCAACTAAGGGTTGGAGAGATCAAATCCTTGAAATCATTTGGCAGAGTCTTATCCTCGTTATGAAAATTCATAATCGCTGAAACAAGACAAATAACCGTATCCGAAACAGTATCATTTGTGAGAATGTTTCCGATATTCTCAAGTCTTCTTCTCCCAGGTTCGAGTAGGATGGATACGACCTTATTCAAATCACACTCTTCTTGGCCAAATTCAAAAGCTGCCGCCATCGCACCATGCATACTTTCTATTGTCCTCATAGCATAAAAGACAGAATCAAGATGTATTGAAGCATAGAGATTATGATGCTTCGTAGGCATCCCCGAGGAACGAGTGTCGATATTCTGTATCCTGAACTCTTCGGCCTTCTGCAATCTAAACAAATAATGTTCTTCTCGAATCAAGGACGACCTAGCCATGACATCAATCAACCATTTGAGTCGATTCAGTGATGACATTCTTTCAGAATGGGTGATTTTCTTTGGTATCAATGCTTACACTTGAGGAACAGATTGATACAATGCTATTAAACTATTTTTCAATTGCTAGCATTGGGAGAACCCTCACTTCCAAATGTGGTTGAATATCTCTCTAATCTTTGATATGTATCTGTCCGAATAGATATCTGAATCTGATACGGGACG
>JAEORG010000367.1 GCA_016841005.1 Candidatus Thorarchaeota archaeon
ACCAATCCCGGTGCAGCTGCTATGACATCTGAGTCATTAAAGTAAGCATAGTCAATCCCATTATGAATAAAGCCCCATGGACAGCTGGTGGACTCACTATATGCTTCATTGAAGGATCTAATGTCTGATCTATTAGAGTAGATCACTCCCATGTAATCTAGAGCACTAGGGTCATAACGTCCCTCAGTATCAAAGGTATTTTCATCGATATCATTCTGCTGATTAAGAACAACTATAATGGCACCAGCAATGATAATGAGAAGGATAAGGATGGTTGCGGCTTTCTTCAAGTTCTCCACCTCTGATTACAATTAAGGTAGTGGAATGTTTTTGAAGATTGTTAGAAGATATAATTTCTCCTTGATTATTATTGATTACTGAAAGAGGTGTGGCTAGGGAAAATGATTTCAAAATTTAAGTACCAGTAGTGCACACCAGAATTTGATGGGGACATCCTATGGATGATTAGGAGTTCTAATAGTGCGTATCAAAATTAAATACACAACTTCCGGTGGAAAGGAAAGAACAATCAAGCTCAAAAAGAATCCAATCAATATTGACCTGCATGATGCAGGAATTACAACTATTGACCTCACACCATTACAAAATTGTTCAACTCTACAGACTTTAACATTGTCCAATAATCAGCTTCAACACATCGACCTCTCCCCTCTCTCTTCGTGCCACAATCTGAGTGAAGTGTACCTAGATAAGAATCAACTTGAAGATATTGTATTTCCATCATGGAATAATCTTCGCGAATTGAATCTTCAACAGAACCACTTAGTGAACTTTGATCTCAAGCCACTAAGTGACTGTCGTCCCAGGTCACTCAGAGACTGTCAGAAGTTAAAACTTCTCAATCTAGTACAAAATCGAATGAAATCTATTGACCTCATTCCTCTTCGGTACTGTGAAGGTCCTCTTCGATTCTGTGATGGTTCTTGGCAACTAGAACTAGGTGGTTACGAAGACCTCAAAGTGGATATAACTCCAGTATTTGATCGGGTTGATGTTGGGATTGTTGGATTCTTCTCGATATACTCTTGGTTACCAAATAGTGCCCGAACAATTGGAGTTCCTCGATACTCTCGCCCCATGCAACTTTATCCATGGGATTTTCTTTATCATGTAATTTCAGAATTCCCACACGACTATCGAATTCAACATGACGTTTTCTATGCACTTGGTTTGGGTGATTATGGTTTTGTGGATAGAGACCTCACTGATTTGATGCTCTCCTTGGGATCCTCAACATCAACAGAGGATGCTCGAGAGGCAATTTCTAAGGTTCTTCTTCAGGAGATTGTACAGTCAGTCGATAATGATGGTATAACCACAGGATTGAATCTCGCAGCTCTCTCTCTAAAGCATGGTGAGATAGCTGGAAGAGCCAAGAAGATAATCGAGGTGCGGATGAGAGAGCTCGAACAGATCCGTGTTTCTATTTCAAGAGAAAAAAAAATCGACTTGAGGGAACTAGCAATTACTGCTTACGGTTTTAATATTCTAAATGCACTTGACACGAATTTAGGATTTTATGTTGAAAAATATGCATTCAAGCAAATTGATGATGCTCTTTTGGAACTAGGTGTTAAATTGAGAATGGGTAAGACCAAAAAATCTGGAGTAAAGATGAGTCGAGAATTGAGGAAATGTATCTTCTGGATTCTCGAAATGAAGGATAAATCCTATCGCCCGAAACGATCTCAAGTATAAACAAAAGAGGTGTGGTCCGCAGTCTCTGGATTTCTAGAAATATCCTAAAACCTCTTAAAATGGCCCTATTCGCCGTTAAAAGGGGGTTATTAAATGAGGGCATCAAATCTGGACAATTCTGGGGCACTATTGTTAATCACCTTTTATCGATTCGCCCCTTACAAACACTGTTTTTTCAAAATCCATAATCAGTATGTTTTCGTAACCTCCCCGAAAGGTGTGGCCAGGGACAGTAAGGCTCATGTGGTAGGAGGGGGGGAGTTATGTATTCCTCGACCAGAGGGCAAGCCTCTAGTGATAATACATGATTATCCTATGCATTGGTCTATGAGGGCATGTTACGAAAACGAGGCCCTACCGTACACACTGACCACATACTTAGTTTCACAATTTAACCTATTAAGCATGTTGTATTGTGTAGCCGAGTAGATACCTGAAAGCACTTCATGATAAGCATCAATTTGTTCTCTATCTTGGTATAATGAGTTCAAATGTTGTTTTTTCAGATAATGACAATTGAATCTTCCAATTGTGGGCGTCTACTATCCGCTTGACTATTGTCAGACCATAGCCTTGACCCGTTTTACTAGTAGTAAATCCTTTGATAAATAACTTAGACCGAATGGCTTCAGGGATTTCTTTTCCATCATTCATAACCTTGATGTGATAATTACCAGCTTGCTCCTCAAGTCTGACTTCTATCTTTGATGGTTGACCATGCTTCACTGCATTGTCTAATAGATTTCTGAAGATTTGAATTACCTTCTTTTCATCAGCTCTAACTGTGGGGAGTTTGTCCTGTTCAAATTTGACAAGTTCTGGTATTGTCGATTCTGCAACCACTTTTACAAGTTGGTCCAAGTTGACATCCACAAGATTCTCTTCAACAGTCAATCCCGCATCAGCCAGAATTACTGAATGGTCCAATAATTCAGTTGTTTCTTTGATGAGTGATTGTACTCGTTTCAAGTGACTAATGTCCTTCTCATCCTCAACCAATTCAATGAATCCCTGCATATTATGAAAGATATTTTTCAGATCATGATTCATTGTGTGAGCAAATTCACTGAGTTCTTCTTTTTGCTTTCTTAACATTTCAAGGGCATTCTTTTCCTGAGTGATATCTGCCATGACTCCTTCGATGTGTCCTTTATCAGACCACATGCGAAGAGAGAACCTTATCCAGAGTCGTTTGCTATCTTTAGTTGTTACTGCGAGCTCTGTGATGTAACGCTCATGTTCCTTTATAGTTCCCTTCAGTCTATTCCATGTTTCTGAACCAGGTAGGAAATCTTTGAAGAAACAAGTACCATCAAGAAGTAATTCCTTGTCATCATAACCGTAAGTCTTGGCGAATTGATCATTACACTCTAGAATTAGTCCATCTGATATCCTTACTCTAAAGAGACCTATCATCGCATGATCGTAGAGTTCCTTGTAACTTTCCCTGCTCTCTGTTAATGCTTGCTCAGCAAGATCTCTATCCGGAATATCTTGCATATGAAAGATGTAACCTCTCAGATGTTCTTCTATTCCGTATCTTAACGGCGAGAGAAC
>JAEORG010000368.1 GCA_016841005.1 Candidatus Thorarchaeota archaeon
CTGCTTTTAATTGGATGAAAGAGAAAGTGCATGTTCAGTCGGCAATGTACGATCCCGCTGATTTGATGAAAAGGGTGACAGGCAAAAATCTGACAGCTGATCCATTCCTCAAATACCTCGAAAACAAGTATTCGACCATATTTGGTTTCTAACTTGCTTATGGGTGTTCATAAAGAGAACACCCAACTCCTCCTTTTTTTGCTAAGAGTTATCTTTGTTCAAGTTGAATTTAGATACGAGGGTTACAGCTTAAGATGACCTCAGAAAACGCTGGTTCGTATAACTACTTGCGACCAATACTGGCAATCTTCAACTTTGTGGGTCTATTATGGTTTGGTATTGGTTTCATAAGTCCCACAGCTGAACTTTGGGACTTCATTTTTGTAGCGATTGGATGTTATTTTACTCTCAAATTTGTCCGATATTTGTCCAACGCTCATCAGTTCAAACAAACACGAATGAAGCCCAATGATATGGCTGAGTTTCCAAGCCAAGGAATCTATGCGAAAATTCGGCAACCTATTTCATCTGCAATCATCTACATGAATCTAGCATATGCTTGTTTCTTTAGGTCATTTGCTCTGATTCCTGCTATATCTATATTCATAGCAATATGGTACATCCTAGCTCGGTATGAAGATGATTTGATGCTCGCTAGGTTTGGGGAGGAGTACAAAGAATACATGAAGACTACAGCTATGTTGCGTGGAGGTTCTGATGAACAGCAAAGACTGGCATCTTCTGGATATGATATGTATTAGACTTCATTCTTTCTCTAATCTCAGGTTCAAGTAAAGATAACTCTGAAACTACATAAGACAGACATTAAGAGGCTTGGATTGGCTTTGGAGAATCAATTATCTCAGAACCTCGATTCAATTAAAGAACATTGCATCTGAATTTCTTAATATTCAGTCGAATCCTAAGGATCACATAGTGTATGGACCACTTTCAATGACGGTATCGGGCAAGAATGATGAAAATTGTATTAGGCTATTGATGAGCCTCTCTTTTTCAGACGGGAGAACTGCAATGAATGCAACTGTGCTATTGTACACTACTACGTTGTTGCGAATAGTCCAATAGCCCACAATTTCCCAGTCGTCGGGAATATATTGATCGAGGTAAAGTATTGCCACCTTGACACCATGCTCTTCCGCAATGAATTCCAAATTATCTTCACTCATTGTACCATTTATCAGAAAAAGTCCAGCATCTAGGGTGCCCAAACCCCATTTGTCAATACAGATTATGTCAGTTAGATAATTCGCATAACCAATGTCATTCATCAAGATGACATCACCAGTGTAAAACCTATCGAGAAAGAGAGCCATTTGATACTGTTGACTATAGATATTGTTTGAAGCAACAGGAGTCCAGAAAATACAAAGAGCTCCTCGTCCCGCTAATGGAGCAAGGAACAGTGCTATTATACCCAATCCATACAAATGTTTCCTGTCGAAACTAAAATCTATTTTCCGATCTCTTAGCGAAGGTAGATTGAGTTCACTAAAGAACCGATGGCCTTGGATTGAAACTATGAAGATACCAAGTGCGACCAGATAAGCTTCGTAACGGAAGAAACTTCCGACATTACCAAGTAGTAGATGAATCAGACAAGATATGACAAATATGAAGTTCGTTATATTTTCAATGTGCCAAAATCCTTGGTAACGACGTAGGTATATGGCTGCGCATAATAGAACAATCAAGTGCGGCGATATTAGCAAAGAAACGATACTACGAATGAGATACCAACTAACTCCAATACCAAGAGCATCGATACTTTTCACCAATAGCGAGTTCGGAAGAAGGAGCCATCCATTCTGTATTGACACGAGGCCATATACAATCCAAGGGACAGCCGCCATGTAAAGAACGATGATTCCAGGAGCCCATCTTCTCTTAAGAAAGAACAAAAGAGCTACTGGTAAGACCAAGAACACCGATTCAATTCGAATGGCAGAAGCAAAGAATGTGACTACAAACAAGAGCATGAATTGTCTGCTAGGACTATCTTCGGCAGTGAGAACTCTTGATGAAAGTACGACAAAAATCAGTGATAGGATTATGTGGAAAATGTGCTCCATTCCTGTGAACACTAAACCTGGGATTGGAGTGAAAAAGACAAATGACAACAGGATTGCTGTGATATATCGTTGACTCATATCACGGTCTTTTAAAAATCCATACACTACCACCACAGCGACCGATGCTAGAATGACATTTAGGAGCAATGGAACCATATCTGTGACTCCCACGAGAAGAAAAGCTGCAGAGATTACTAGATTCCAAATCGGTGAAGATGAACTAGAACTAAACTCGTATCGAGTCACTCCAAACACTGAATATTCATTCAAGTTTCTAGAAATGGACATATGAATGTAGATATCATCAAGAGTATAGGTCATGTGTCCAGAATTTATTACTAGAATAGCAACGAAGCATACTACGAGCGTCAGCCACAAACAGGAAAGTGTGACTATTACAGGAAGGTGTTTCACGCCCATAATAACGGTCTTAGTAGCCTTCATCTCAAGATAAATCCTTGAGCTGAACTTTTTCTTATCCATACGTCAACATCTCTCAGATAGGATAATAATTTCTAGTGATAGCCCCTAGAAAACATCTCAGTAATTACAGTTTCTATCCATTTGTTTCTATTTTTGCAACGCGCTGAAAGAGAAAATACGAAGGTCTAATAATGCTTCATAGTTGCTAGAATGATCAACAGAAACTAGCATCATCAGACTATGATGTTGACTGGCTGAAGTTCACCCTTCAATTTGAGGTGCAGGCAATGGAATCTTAGATATTTCGTACGATGCACCGAGGAATTCAACGTGCCCCCGAAGAGCTGCAACATCACCGCCACGGTCGCGAAGTCTAAATTCTGCAACCTTCGTCTGTCCTGAAGCAATGGTCCCAAGTCTTTGCATCCTGAAAGAACCAGTTGATGTATCGATATCAGCTGGTAGGTCGAGATCTACAACCACCATGTCAATCTGATGGTCACTTCCATTATTCACATACACAGTCAAGATTAATTCTTCACGCTGTTGTTTGACCTTGGATTGAACTTTTACTCCCGAGGCATCTACAAATGCTTGTTTTCGACCTCGCTCTTCATCCACTCTAGACTGGGATTCAGTCCTTCGCTCTACTGATTGCCGGTGGGCTCTGGTCTGGTCAGTTTGGGATGTAACTTGTTTTCTTACTGGTGAAGTTTGACCACCCATAATCCAACTTATGAAACTGGGTACTTCATAAGCCACAAACACAAGTCCGCCTACAATCATTGCAGTCCAGATGATAGCAGATAGTAACTGAGTTCTGAAAACGGGATCCTCTATGGTTCTGTAAATCGGTTCAAAGAACCCTCGAACGATAGGACCTAAAATCGGACCAAGTAGATCTTCAAGCTCTTGCCAGAATTTCATACCAAATCTAGTGAGTGGAGAATCCCCAAGTGCTAGAACTATCGAACCAAGTGTATTAATCGTTTTAATGCCTCCAACCATGATTCCCAAAGATCTCGATTTGAGGAACTATCTGTGTGGGTAATTATACTCATGAAAGGTTATTAATCTTGCAACTCGGTCACGACGGAAGTGAGAAAATATTCTGAAAGATGCTACTCTGGTAACAAGCTTTGATGCACTTGCCGCAGATATCTTTCTGGATTCCCTTTGATTTTAGAAACAAAATGTATCGGCGACAATTCTCTCTATAATCTGGAAGTATATCTCGATATTTGATGAAACCACAAACATCTTCGCAAGCAGTGCACTCACCGCATTTTGAATCAGTCTTCTTGCCCCAGTTTAAAGTGAAGGGGACTATAGTAGATGCAAATCTTATCCCACAACTATACTTGTCGTGAATAGTTAGCTGGTTCTTTCCTCTCCAACCTACTCCTGCGTTTTCCGCAACCACTCGATGAGAAATGACCATACCGAAATAATCCTTAACATGGTCGACCTTATCGTCTACTCCGCCAATAGTTGCAGCTAATGGAATACCATCAAATCGTTCAGCAATCTCTTTAGACATCTGATTAAGAATTTGATTGAGCCGATGGTATTCCAGCGCATACTTGTTCCAAAGGTGATAGTCAACTTCTCCGTCACATTCAGAATCAATATAGTCTATGATAGGATCTCTGTAAACTATCCCTATACTAATCATTGATCCTTCGTTCATTAGAAATTCAAATTTTTTTCCAGTAATTGTTCTAAGTTTCTCTTGTTGGATCGGCATTAATTCATCAAAGATACTCTTGAAACTCGCAAAACCAATGTCTCCGTGTTCTCCTGATGACTTCAAAAGATAGTGAAAGTATTCTTTGATTGTTTCTGATCTTTCATTTTTGTCAATATTATCAATCACTAGAGAGTGACCTCAGTTTCTATTTTTATGATATCATCCTTATGGCCTTATTGAAGGAGATTAGGAAATTCCACAACAGTCATTACTTCAGTATGTATCCAACTACGGGGATGTAAGAGCATAAAGCTCGGGAGTATTTCACATGGAAACATACGAAAAACTGCTAGAGAAAACTAAAGAAATACTACAGTTCCAAACGGGACTTGATATAATTCGGTGGGATCTCCAAACACATATGCCTCCAAGGGGGATGAAGCAACGGTCTCAACAATTAGCCTTGATGAGTAAAATATTGCACCGAATGACAACAGATAATGAAATAGATCATTTGATCACAAAACTGGAGAAGAACATTGATGACCTAGAACCTGTGCAAAGACGTGAGGTTCAGTTAGTTAGAAGAAAATTTAATCGTTCCGTAAAGATTCCTGAAGATTTGGTAGCTAGATGGTCAATTCAGAGAACTGTTACTGTTGCCTCGTGGGCAAAAGCGAAAGAATCCGATAATTGGAAAATGTTTGAATCCGAACTTGGAACTTTTCTTGATATTTCGCATAATGTGTCAGAGATTATAATGGACAGTATTGGTGCGAAATGCAAGCTTGATGCAGAGATGGATATTTACGAACCAAGGATGACTGTGGAATCAATTTC
>JAEORG010000369.1 GCA_016841005.1 Candidatus Thorarchaeota archaeon
AATGCAAAATCCAAACTAACAATCATTGCTATAATAACAGGTTTGACAATTGTTTTCTTGGGAGCTAGTTACGCATTAGCGCACCCCACCTACACACAAGAATGCAATACTTGTCACAATACTGAAACACTAACAATATCATCAAACGCTACTGGAACAGTAGATGCAGAAGTTGGAACTCAATTCAATCTGATTGTGGATGCATCAGGTAGTACTTCAAACAACGATCAAGACTTTGCAGTTAAAGTCATTTCAACTTGGGCTGACAATAGTCAATTCACATTCACTGATACAGTAGTTCTGGATAACGGTGCTGGCGATCTAAATGCTAATCAAAAAGTGATTCAAGCATCACTAAATTTCACTCCTACAGCCGCTGGTTCGTGGACAATCAGAATCTGGTGTGCGGCAAAAGGAGATTTATCGGGACACTTAGATGTATCAGTATCTGTGACTGTTCCCGACACAACCCCTCCAACTATTGATAATCCAACGGACAAAACAATCACTGAAGGGCAAATAGCAAATATAACGTGGAATCCCACTGATGCAAATCCTAACAATTACGAGATTTATGATAACGAATCTATTTGGTTAAGTGGAGCTTGGGATGGATCACCAATAGTTGCACCTTTACAGTCCTTAGTGCAAGGCACACACAACATCACTCTCGCTGTGTATGATGTCAATGGCAATTGGGAATCAGACCAAGTTAATGTCACAGTGAATGCAGCAACAACTACCACCACAACCACAACAACAACCACCACGACTACGACAACAACAACTTCTACTACAACTACAACCACTACTTCAACTTCGAGTACAACATCTACTAGCACAACATCAACAACTAGTACAACACCTACAGAAACAGGAACACCCACCACATCTCAACCGGATAATCCACTTCTAACTCAACAATCAGTCATAATCATTGGTGCTGCATTAGCATTGGTCATTGTAGTAGCTATAATTCGTAGACGAAATGGGTAGAACTGCTTTCAATCCATTTTTTTTTACCATTAATTCTTAGTGGAAAGGTATTTGTGGTACATTGTAATGCGAATTGAAACGCCTATGAATGACTCTTTGAGACATTAGGATAGCGATACCCAGAGGTAATAACATGCGATTCCCAGCGCTAGAAAACTACAACCTCCAAGAAATGCCATTCACATGTGCCCAATGCAGCTTCTGTCAAGTCGGCAATGGTGCATGCCCAACATACAAAGTAAAGAGAAGAGACAGCTATTCTGGAAAGGGCAAGATGGTCCTTGCTCGAAACCTCATTCAGGGTAGAATAAAACCCAATCAAGGACTAATCGGATTGCGTGATGCAATCTTTGGCTGCACTCTTTGTGGCGGTTGTGAAGAAGTCTGCCAAGTGGACATACCCTTCGTAAAGATCTATCAGCTCCTGCGTCATGATTTTCTACAAAAGGGACTATGGCCTGAAGAACTCGCTATGGCAAGAGACACTCTTCTCAAAAATAACAATATTCAAGGTCAGTCACAGATGGATCGATTGGAAGGGTGGTCATACTGGCATCCTGATGAAGATATGGTGCTTGACCTGCAAGGAAAGAATGCTAAGACAGCCTTATTCATGGGTTGTGCTTCATCATTCAAGGGGGTATCTATTCAGGGAACTATTGCATCTACTCTAATCTATGATAAAGCTGGAGTAGATTTCACCTTACTAGGAGAAGAAGAGTGGTGCTGTGGGGCTCCTATGATTATGACTGGAGATTTTGAAACTGCGAGAAAATTTGCTATGCATAATATCGAGAAATACAATGATCTCGGAGTTGAACGAATTGTAACAAACTGCCCTGGATGCTATAAGATGTGGGCTCATGAATATCACGAGTTCCTAGGTATCGAACATGATTTTGAGATTGTTTACGGAGCTGAATTTCTAGAGGAACTTATTGACAACAATAAACTTGAGTTTAGCACTCCACTGGATTTGACAGTAACGTACCATGATGGTTGCGATGCAGGTAGAAACTCAGGTTTCTATGAGCAGCCTCGAAAGGTGTTGGAGTACTTACCGGGTGTTACATTTGAAGAACTTCCGCATAACAAGAATAATTGTTACTGCTGCGGTTCAGGTGGTGTTCTGAGAGCAATAGACAATGATTTTGCAGTTGCAATCAATGACCTGAAAGTAAAGGATATCGAAGCAACAAATGCAGATGTCGTCGCATCCCATTGCCCATCTTGTGTTGACTTCATGCATAATCAATTACCAGGTGCTGGATCTAGTAAACTATCAAAGGACCTTGTTGTCCTTGTCGCACAAGCCATGGGTTTTGAGTGGGAAGGGCTAGAAGAAACGTACGAATAAGGAAATTCGATAGTGAAATAAGAGTCAGTGTAGACCCATTATGAGATGTCCCCAGAAACTACCAGATGGAAACGTAAATGGCTCTATGAAGAGATAGTAGAGCTGGTACCACCGTTTCGATGGTTACCACCGACTCTGGATGTAGTAGCTCAATTACTTCTCGTTGAAACAGTGGGCATCATAGCGTTCCTATATTTCCAAATGCCACTAAATGCTATGATTTTTGGGTCTCTTGCAATTGTCTATACAGTTGTATGGTCAGCAGGTTGTCTATATGTCATTCCGTGGTTGCGGCGGCTTAGAGATCCCACAAATGAATTAGAACTGAAGGTTCTGGCTCGTTACAAACACAGACTCCTGAACGATAGGAGAGTAGAGGTCATAGGTGCAGTTGTCTGTTTCTTAGGTCTCGGAATATATCTCTTCATCGACCCTGAAATCCTTCAACACTTCTTGGGAACAGGTTACGGAAATCCAGTTCTATACATACTTGTCCTGATTCTTTCATGGGATATTGCATATCGTTTATGGCTATCGTTAATGACTACACTGAATGCAGCTTGGAGATCTATTGGACTTGCAAGAGCAGCAAGAAGTAGAAGGGGATTGGAATATACTGCCTACTCAGAAGTTAATACTCTTAGGTCGCTTGATTTGATTAATCTATATTGGGCAGGAACAGCAGTTCTCTTGATTCCAATTGCATCGTATTCCTTTATTCTCACACTAGGAATCGTTGGATTTCTCGCGATTATACTTACACTAACATTGATCAGTGTGATGGCAATGGAGCTTGTACCATGGTTTCCGCCAGATGTTGAGAGTGTTCTGTTCAATGAGAGATTTGCATATGTATCTGTATATTCCAAGAATGAACCTCATACGACGCCAGTTATTTTTGGATACGATGGAAAATATCTGTATTTTGCAATCAGCTTCAAGTCAGCAAAATATCATTTAATCAGAGAGAATAATCGAATTGCAGTTCTTGTTGATATGAGGGATCGGAACAATGTGATGAACAATCGAACGGTATTAATGAGAGGCAAAGGATTGCTTTTAGGTGAGCTTACACCGATGGGCATTCTTCGAATGTTCGTTCACGGACTTTGGATGATCAAGGTCAGGATGTTGTTTGCAAATAAATATCCAAAGTACATGAGATATTACAAAGAACAACGTGATAGTATACCACCAGCCTGGCAGAGTACTCCGCTTCTTTCTAGAGTGCTTGTAAGGCTTGAACCTGAACAAATCACATACTGGAGACAAGCAAGACCTACTTCGTTGAGGGTTTGATATGGATTCGAAAATAGTAGTTCAACTAAAACCACAAAAACCAATCCCTCGAGCTGCAATGAGCATTCTAGAGAATCAATTCTTTGCATACCTAAGCACTGTTGAAGCTGACTCTAATCCTCACATTACAACTATGTTCTATGTCTGGGATGAGGCTCGATTTCGAATCTATATGATAACAGAGGAGAACAGCAGGAAAGCACGAAACATTAGGATAAACAATCGAGTAGCAGTCACTGTTGATGAACGAGACCCAGATTCTCCTGCTGGAAATTGTGGTGTACTTATCCGTGGAAGAGCAAACCTTGTCAGTATCGAAGATGTTGGCGATGTTCTCATGAACAAGTATTGGAGCAAATACTTGGCTTTTCTGGGAACAGCATTTCCTATGGGGTCAAGGATTGTCATTGAGGTAATTCCAAGGGTTCTTCACTCTTGGAAGGGAATTCACTTCTTTAGATGGATTAATCCAGATTATGAGAAACCACTCTACAAATTCAGCCAGGTGGTTTCGTCAATTTCCGATAGTAGTACATTGCAACGATAAACATCATGATAGATATTGTGATGTCAATTAGGATATCCGTGTTAAACATAAAGAGAAGATATC
Source organism: Candidatus Thorarchaeota archaeon (assembly GCA_016841005.1). Next base: position 4,263 of record JAEORG010000369.1, read on the forward strand.
CAACAGTCATGTAAAGACCTACTAGAAGGTGCATGAGAATGGTTGCCACATTTGCTGGTACAAGTTGAGGGGGATTATTGTATGCTTTCATCGTCGTCTTGATACCAACCACTCCTAGGGGAAGTAATGTAAGAGTAAGCAGAGAT
>JAEORG010000370.1 GCA_016841005.1 Candidatus Thorarchaeota archaeon
ATTCTTCGGTTTTGTACTCTTGATTCCTCTCGCTGTGCTCTTTGTAGATGTCGCGCCTATCACTATGTTCAATTCTGTCTTTGGGGGTCAAGCTGTTGGGCTTGCATTTGGAGTTGTCGTGGTTTTGGTCTTGTTTTCATACAGAGATCGTAAAATACAGCTGCAGGCGATGTTGACAAGAATTAAGGAGATGTCATCGACTTCATCATACTTGTCTTTGGCATACGGAGTCATTGCAGGAATTGTGAGCATTATCGCGTTAGTAGCAATTTTTGATTGGAGCATCGTAGCTTCAATGCCCACCACGAGAGAAATTGGAGTAATCTTCTCACTAGTGTTTCTATTATTCCCATTTTTCTTCCTGCGGGAGTTCTATCTACGTGGTTTCATTCAAGAACGTCTAAAATATTCCAGTAGAGTTCGAGAGTACTTCACAATGCTAATCATTGCAATAGTTATCGATATCCTCATATTTATTCCAGTCATGATGATTGGCTGGCAATCAGTATCACTCTCCTTCGTTGCTCTAGCTCTTACAGCGGTGACTCTATTCATAATCTTTCAACAGGTACTAACTACATGGGTCTACATGAACTCAGGCCGGAATATTCTTGGATCAACTATCTTCTACTGTATCCTTTTCGCATGGATGGTCATCTGTTTCTATCCATTTGGTCAACCAATGATGCTTCTGTAGACAGGTGTGTTCCTTTGCAAGTCACAGGTAAACATACTATTAGAAGATTACAACCGTGTTAGGATTGGCTTCTATGAAGTCAGTGAAATGGCATCTAAAGCCCAAGGCGAGTAATGAAATCTTAGCTCCCTGTTTCCAAACAGAAACAAACAATCCAATTAGAGGCCATAAAGAGGTAGCTATACCTTAAATTATAATCAAATAATAATTGCACAAATTTTGGGGGATAGTCAATGAAAATTAGATTGTTTGCTATTCTAGTACTAGTAAGTCTGATTGCTGTAAGTAATCCAGGGATTGTCTTGACAGCATCTGCACTTGATTCTCCCCAATACTCTCTGGCGCAAGTCGCTGATCTTCAATTTACTTCAGACATGGTGCTTGTTTCAGTTGAACAAGGGGGAAGTAACACTGCTAATATTCAAGTTCACAACTATGGAAGTGGAGCGGGATCGGCAAATATAACATTCGCTGGAACAGAGCCTGATGGGATTACAGTCGAACTGAGTGCAACCACCATCGTTGATTTGAGTGGAGGATCCTACCAGAATATCACGGCTACAATCAGTGCTACTGCGGACCTATGGCCATTAGGACCAAGAAGATTGGATCTGTCCCTAAATAATGGAACAGTAGAATTTGATTCTATGTACTTAGAAATGGATGTAATCACTCCAGGTACTACCAGCACTACTAGTAACACACTTGGTAATTTCTTGAGCATTCCTATTGAAACAATTGCACTGTCGTTGATAGCAACTATAGCTGTAGTGATAGTGGTCTTGATAGTGAGGCGGAGGTGAGAAAATAATGAGTAGTGTTACGAAGAAGTTTGTGGGCATAGACGCGTTGTGCAAATACTATCAGGAACTCGGGATAAAAGCATCAGTACTTCCTGATAAAAGCCCGGAGGCAGTAGAAAAGGGCCGAATCAAGCAAGATATGGGTTACATCAAAGTTACAGGGCGAGAATTTGATCTTGTGACTATAAGATGGAAGGGTACAACTCGTGGTTCATACGACCTAGGTAAAGTCCGCGGCATTCCCATAGCAACTAAGGAAAAGATACCTTTTGAATATCATCACATAGTGCGAGCTGAAATTCCCAACGAGGGAGCAATGAAAGCCAAGCTCAAAAAGAAGACAAAAGGTATTGTTGGTAAGGAGGTCATAGATATCTCATGGGAAGGGGGACGCTTAGCTGAAGTGTTCAACTCAAACGACGAGCTAAAGAAGTCTATAATGAAATTTATTGAACATGAAGACAGTATTAAAATCGAACCAGACAGGAAGAATAATCTCTTCAGGATAGTGTACTCTCGCCCCTCAGAGATCAAAACTGGTTTAGCATACGGGTTCAAGTTCAACAGAAACCTGCTTCCGAAAGAAGCCGTAGATGTTATGGACAAGATAGCTAAACTAACGAGTAAATTTGCAAATGCTAAAAATAGCCTTCAGTAAAGGTACAGTCAAGCAACCAGAGACTTATAGAACACTAGAGGAAATCCCCAGATGATTCTATAGTCTCTGGATGTTATTTAGATGGGAAAATTTGAGGAGATGAAAGAAAGGTACCCCCGTACCATGATAGTGGTACAAGGGTTATGGATTTTGGTAATTGCAACCATAGTTTCATACATTCTCATAGCTCCATTCTACCTCTTCGGCATCAGTAAACAAGTTCTCGTTGAGATCTTCACATTTCCAGCAGACATCATACCCCAACCTTTCAATCTCATCGGGATTCCGTTGATTGCTATTGGACTGTTTCTCATAATCTGGGCAAACTTTGCTCTATTGTATATTGGCAGAATTAGCTTGAGAGATCGTGAACCAATGCAGAGACCTTCGAATCTTGTTTTAACAGGACCCTATAGATACTCTCGAAATCCGCTATACTTTGGGGGTCTCTTGGCACTCCTAGGTCTAGTCATTGTTTGGAGTAGTGTAGTCACCGCATTCCTAACATTTCTAGTCTACCTCATATTCAGTTATGTCTTCATCAAGAGAGAAGAGGTCATCCTAGAAGAGGAGTTTGGGGATGAATACCTGGAATTTAAAAACCGTGTCAAACGTTGGCTGTGATAATGTTTCTTACAATAGAAATCCTTTCAGCTCATCTCGCCTTAGATTGAATTTATCCTCAGTTCGTTTGGAACTGCCTTTGTGGGACGAATATATCTTCAAAGAATATTATATGCTGACGGATTTTAAATTTAGAAGGAATTGAGTGATTCAATAGCCTCCAACAATAGACAAATTGATTGTCATACTATGTATAGGAAAATTGAAGAATCCTCAACTTTCTCGACCGGCGACCAACCATGAAAGCGATGAATGTAAGACACTACACGTGTTCCGGGATTTAACTCACTAGTTAGCTTTGCTATCAACCGGTTGTTTGTACCTATCCGCTGAAACACGGTTACCACTGTAGCATCTGAGATGTCCAGATCGAAGAAATTCCCTCTGATCACCTGTACTTTTTCTTGCAACCTCTTTCGCTGAACATTCCACCGTGACCACATGATACGGAGTGGGTCTATTTCGATTCCGATGGCTTTAGCTCCAAACTCCTCAGCTGCTATGATGATAATGCGTCCATCTCCAGATCCTAGATCAAGGACCGTATCATCAGGGGTAACATTGGCGAGCTGTAACATATTTCGGGCGGTCTCTCGTGGAGTTGGTGTCCAAGGTGCGCCTCTCACAATGACTGGCCAAAGCAACGAGAAACCAATAATAATGGTGCAAATCCAAAAGACTAGGATTGAAATTTTGATTAGTAGCCAGATATCAAACAGAAGAACACCACCTGCTTGGTCCTCGTCTATTCTATTAATTCGTAATGTTCTCTTACAGTCATTTTATAGTGATTGCTGGCTGCTATAAATTAAACTACTCCTCTTCTCGGTTTTTCTGAGAGAAGTACACTTTACCCAGACATTTACAATTTTCACCGGGTAATGAAGATGGGAAGGAATTCACTAACAATTCGGAGTGCAACCGTTGAGGATGCAGATATCCTCACAACTACCTGCAAAAGAGCATTTGATTCAGATACAGAATTTGGCGCCCCAGGACCTGGTGGACCTCCAGGCTATGACTCAGTTGAATGGAACATTGATAAAATTAAAAATCGATATCTGCAATACTACAAGATACTCGAGGGAAACAATATCATTGGAGGTTTCATAGTAGGAGATAGAGGTCCAAACTATCAAGCGTGTGAACGAATTTGGATAGACCCCAGTCAGATGAGAAAGGGGATGGGCACAAGAGCGTTTGATCTAATCTGGGAAGAATATCCCTCAGCGGATTTGTGGGTTTTGGGGACTCCAGAATGGAACACAAGGACAAATCCGTTCTATCAGAGTATTGGTTTCGTTCAGATAGGTAAAACTCATGGGTACTCATGGGTTGGAATCTACTACGAAAAGAGAATCAAAGAGGGATTCCCCAAAGCGATGTCAAGAATTGAGGACATTCATGCTGGTCAACAGAGGTTGATAGTTGAAGGAAATGTGGAGAGAATTTCAGGTCCACGAACGGTCAAATCTCAAAAGACTGGAGAAGATCTTCAGGTGGCAGATATAACTCTAATAGATGAAACGGGTTCGATCAAATTAGTTCTCTGGAACAATCAGATTCCACAGGTCAAGGTCGACTCCAAGATTCGAATCGAGGAAGGATATGTGAAGACGTATCGAAATGAGCTTCAGATGAGCGTTGGTAAGTGGGGAACGATAATCACTCTCATCTAAGATTGTCTTCCCTCTACCCCAAAACGTTCATCCAGTTCATCAGAATAATCGTTATTCCGAGTGTATCTAAAGGATATCATTAGAATGACGATTCCAATAGCAACCAGAACAATAGCCGCAATGAAACTACCTCTATATGCATCCGCATTTGATAATCCCTGACCGATTAAAATGTCTGCAACAGGTCCTGCTATCAATGTCGCAGCAATTCCCCAGCTCAGAAAGAAAGTTGCATTATAGTACGCGAACAACCTGCCCCGGTAGTCTTTGGGAGCCATCTTTGCGACAATAGAATAACTCGATGATTGTATGACAACCTGTGATGCACCAATTAGAAAAGAAGCAAATAGAGCAAAAAAGAAAGTAGGTGTGACAGTGAGCCATGAGATACCGAAAATTGCCAGAATTA
>JAEORG010000371.1 GCA_016841005.1 Candidatus Thorarchaeota archaeon
CACATGATTCCCACAGCGGCAATTGGGCGGCGAATATTACACCGGCTGCTGGCAATACTGCGCATATGACTCGAGACCTTCGATACCAACTGGAATTAGGAGAGAACATCGATTTCTGGTGGCGTTTGGATGATTTCACGTCTCCAGTTAATGGCTTTGCGTATTTTGAAGTTGGTTTCGCGGGCTCTTACTATGTGTACTACTATCTGGCAATTGATTCTGACATGTCCCCTCCTGCAAACAATTCCAACAATGTGTATTATATTCTACCAGAAGTTAATACAACATCAGCTTGGGTTCATACAGTAAGAAACCTTGTTAACGACGCAGAAGCAGGATTAGGTACAAATTCCTGGAATGTAACAACGGTTCAACTATGGGTTTATTCCGATGGAACTGGGAGAACCTCTATGCTTTTAGATGATGTAACTATAACTGATACGACAGCGCCAACTGGAATTCCTGTAGCAGAAAATCCTCTCTATTACTCTCCGACTACGGTCAACATAGACGCTGATGATAATAGAGCAGGTGTCGAAGAGGTTATGCTGTACTACAACTCAGGGTCGGGTTGGACACCAGTACAGGCTTCTTATCAGTTCACACACTGGTCTGCAACAATTCCTACACTTCCTTGGGGCACATCAGTGGATTATTTTGCAACAATTACTGACTATGCAGGTCATATGACGACAAGTGATAATGGCGGAAATGATTACAATTTCGTAGTAGGGGATGATATCAATCCAATTGTAACACTCGATTCTCCTGATGACGGGAGTACAGTCGTTGATACTATATCTATAAACGTGACCGCAAGTGATGTTGGTAGTAACATAGCTCGAGTTGAGTTCTTAGTTGATTCAACCTCTGTCTTCAATGATACAACAGCTCCGTATTCTCTAAGTTGGGATTCGAGAGCAGTATCTAATGGAACTCATACATTGTATGCGAGAGCCTATGATAATGAAGGTTTAATGAGTGAGGATTCTGTATCAGTGGATGTGCAAAATGATGTTGCATCTCCTTTGACATATTCTCTCATGTTGAATCCTTCTCAACCAAATTATGGCCAATCTGCAACTGTATCTGTGACTGTTCTGGATGTTTCTGGTATTGAAAGTGTGACCCTTTACTATGCAGTAGAGACGTATTCACCTTCAAGTGCTGTTGCATTAAGTCAGAGTTGGCAGTCGGTCGCAATGACATCAAACGGTCCTGTTTACACAGGAGTAATTCCAGCACAGGATTATTGGAATACTGTTCTTTACTACGTTGTTGCGAATGATGAGTATGCTCAAACAACTTACATAGGGACTGATGCCGACCCGTTCGAATATAATGTAGGTGATAACACTAACCCTTCACTAAGCATTAGTGGACCTGCAGATGGAAGTTCAATCAAAGGATCAGTAGTGTTTACAGCAAATGCGGTTGATGAAGGAAGTGGGATTGACCAGATTAGATTCTATCTCGATGATGTCTTGATAGACTCTTCTGGAGGAGGTGCATCCCACATCATATGGGATACAACTCAATCCGAGAATGGTGAACACATTGTAGCCTTCGAAGCAGCTGATCACGCTGGTAATGTCTTTAGTGTGGTATTAACGTACACTGTGGAAAATCCGGATGCAATTGCTGCTATTGGTGAAGCTCTTGGTGATTTCATGTCATCCTATGGTTTCTTCGTTGGAGCTGGTGTAGTCATCCTCGGTTATGGCTTTGTCAAGCTATTCATGAGTCGCAGAGCTGCTGGAGGTAAACCAAAATCCAAGAAGAAAAACTAAGTAATTATGATAGAACGAGGAGTCTATCTCCTCGTATCTTCTTCTTTTTCTATTTTGCAACTATTTCACAAACTATTTTGGTTCTAGAGGGAAACAATTACAGGACCACAATGCCAGATACACTATATCATAGGGATGGAAAGTACCTTGTAGGAAAAGCACATGTTGGTGGAAATCTTAGGGAATCCATTAAACATGCTGTTGATTTAATTGGTGGATTTGAGAAAGTTATCCAGCCTGGTGACCATATCACTCTGAAACCAAACATGAATACTGCAGATCCATATCCTGCTTCTAGTTCCTCAGATTTCATCAAAGCTCTAGGTGAGTTGATTCTCGATGCAGGTGCTGAGAAACTGAGGTTAGTTGAGAGTTCAACTCTTCGCATTGCAGCTCGTGGAGTTGCAGAGAAGATAGGAATGCTGAAGGTCGCTGAAGACTTGGATGCTGAATTCATTTTCCTTGACGAACACGAATGGGTTAAGGTAAAATTTCCAAGGGGAAAATATCTCAAAGCTGGCTCACTTGGACAACCAATAGTAGATCCTGGGAAATTGGTCCTCGCTCCAAACTTAAAAACCCATTTTGCAGCACGTTACACAGGCGCGATGAAACTCTTCGTGGGATGGATGAAGGGCACTGATAGAATCAAGATGCATGCAAGGCATCTTGAACCAAAGGTTGTTGATCTGGCATCTTACTTCAATCCTTCACTGATTGTGATGGACTCACGAGAATGTTTTGTCACCGGAGGTCCAGCAGCAGGAACTGTTGAATGTACAGAAGTTATCCTAGCTAGTGGTGATATGGTGTCCATCGATGTTGTTGGAGTGAGGATGCTTCAGTCTTATGGTGCAAAGAATAAGCTGAATATGGATGTCTGGGATGTTCCACAGATCAAACACGCGGTGGAATTAGGTATTGGTGCGCAATCTGATGCAGATATCGAGGTAGTTGAGGCATTCTAATTATATTGGTCCCTGACCCGGTTTGGGAAACCATATTTGAAACTCTGCTCCCATCTCTGGTTTACCTGAAACTCTGTCATTAACAATGATATTTCCCCCATACTTCTCAATGATCTGACTTGATTGATGGAGCCCTACACCTCCATATCTTCTTGCCATATCAAAAAGCTGTTTTTTACGTGTATCACTAATTCCTGGTCCATCATCTGCAATTTTAAGCACATATCCTTTCAGAGTATCTTCGAGGGTTATCCAAACAGTCTTAGATTCCTTTGGATTGTGCTCAATAGCATTCATGATTATGTTGGTTATCAATAATTCGAGATAGTCATCTGCTAATACTTCAGCTTTTTCAATATCAAATTGAGAGTTGAAAGTTGTTGTTGCAGAATGGTGTTCAAGGGCTTGAATTATTTTTTGAAGGGACTCAGGGAGTGATCTACTTTCAAGAGGCATTGCGAGTAGATGTTCTGTAGCTCGAACTTCTTCGATGAGTCTCGAGCATCTCTGTACTGCTTCTTCTATAATTCCTAAAAACGAGGTTCGCACATCATCTTCTGTTGCAGTACGAAGTAGTGTTGCGCTGTTCATAATGACTTGAAGCTGTTGTCGTATGTCATGGCCCATAAGGTCCAGATACAATGTTGCTCTATCTTTCTCTGTTCTCACGTCTTTCTCTGCTTGTCTGCGATCTGATATGTCAACCCACACTGTCTGAATTGCTGATTCTCCCTGATAGTCAATGACCTGTGCATGCGCCTCCATCCATCTAAATGAGCCGTCACTCCTAACGAATCTATATTCATGTCGTGGGGCTACAGGTCTCTTCTCTCTCATCGCAGTAATTCTATCTTTGAGGACTTTCCTATCTTCAGGATGAAGCAGTGACCAAACATCCTCACCTTTCAATTGTAATATTTCCTCAACCTCTCGTCCAACCATCTGTGCAAAGGCTCTATTTACATAGAGAAAACCCTCATCTGTAATGACCGTTAATCCCTGTAGACTCTGTTCAGCTAGAGTTCTGTATTTTGCTTCTGATTTCTTAATTGCTTGTTCTGTTTCAAGTTGATCGGTGACATCTTCTTGTGTACCCATTAATCCTATTATATTTCCATTTTCATCAAATAGAGGAATGATTGTAGTTTTCATCCAAACATCTCTGCCATCAGCTTGTAGATGTTGGTCGATTCTATCAAACTGAGGCTCACCAGTTTCGATGACTTCACGGTCAATCTTCCTAAACATCTCAGATTCATCTCGCCTCCACGCAAGGTCAAAGTCTGTTTTACCAACAATATTCTCAGGAGTTCCAACTCCTGCTACTCTCGCGAAGTTCTCATTACAACCCAAATACACACATGCTGTGTCCTTCCAGAATATATGCTGTGGAATGTGTTTTAGGACCAACTTGAGCATCTCTTGTGATGCCTTCAATTCACTCTGTGCAATCTTTCGTTCAGTGATATCAATGACATGGACTTGTAGTGCTTCTGATCCTCCGTACACAATCTTACTAGAAAATGCTTCAACCCATCGAACTGTTCCGTCTCGTCTAACTAGTCGGTATTCATAGGGAGATGGAACAAATTCTCCAGCATTCCTCTTTGTTGCAAGATCCAAGAGATATTGACGGTCATCCGGATAAATTAGATGCCACTGCTTATCTGGCTCCCAAGAGAGAATTTCATTTGGTGTGTACCCAACTATGGCTGCAAATGCAGGATTGACATATGCGTACTTATTATCTTGAATTACAGTCAAGCCTTGAAGTGACCTTTCTGCTAGGGTACGATACCGTTCTTCGCTCTCTGCTAAGGCACTCTCCGCTTTCCGTTTCTCAGTTGTGTCTACTAATGTTCCAATGAATCCAAATAGATTGTCATCTTGATCGTATAATCCTCTAGGAGTTGTTTCAGTGTAGATTGCTTTTCCATTCTTTGCTTTCCAAGCTACCTCAAAGCTTTGAATCAATCCTTTTTCTCTATCTGCAATCCATCTCTTCACTGTATCGTGCATTTCATCTATAATGAAATCTATGAAGTGCTTTCCGACGACTTCACGAAGTGTATATCCAAGCATGGATTCAAAGCTTGGATTGATGTAAGTGATAATCCACTTATCATCAGTCATGATTAGTCCTTCATGCATTGCTTCGACTAGTTTTCTGTATCTCCCTTCACTGTATAGTAGAGCATCTTTAGTCTGCTTTATCTCAGAAATATCTGATATGACAGCAAAAGACCCTATATGGTTACCAGTTTGATCTATTAGCGGTGCACCTGATACAAGTGTTGCTACAAGCATTCCAGATTTTGAAAGCCACGATAATTCATAATCTGATGCTTTTCCTTCTTTTCTTCTGTCAATATTCTCCTCTAATATGCTTCTATTCTTTGGATCAGTAAAATCAGTGATGACCTTACCAACCATTTCTTCCGGTTCATATTCTAGAAGTTCTCCAAACCGTTTATTGACAAAGAGCAAGACTCCATCCTTGTCAATTACTCCAAATCCATCGTTTGTCGAATCAATGAAAGCTCGATACCTTAGAAGTTCGTCATGTTCATTCGACTTATCAGGGCCTTTGGTCATGATATATCCACCTAGAGGAAACAATAACAAATTGGGGGAATCTGTGTATATCTCTTCCCTAAATGGATACCAACCCTTTTTTCTTTTTGGCGATGCAATATCAGACATTTAGGAAACCAGAAGAATATTCGATTATACTCCCCTTTTCGAGAATCTGGATTAAATTTGAAAATGATAGTCCAGAATATTCAGGTTAGAAACGGTGACTGGATTGATAGTATTGAATCTCAGTAAATGGGCACCATGAATCATAAATTATCTTAATGTTGTTGAAATAATCATGATTCAACTTTATGAATTGGTAATTCCACTATGAATTTTGAACCCATTGTATAGGAACCGGGTACTCTATCTTCGACCCACACATTTCCCCCGTACCTTCCTGCAATTCTTTTGACCAAGGTCAACCCCATTCCAGATCCAAGTGTTCTTCCTCTCTCAAGTCGACTGAAGACATCATCCTTTCTATCATCTGGGATTCCAGGTCCTTTGTCCGACACTGCAACCCTCACAAAACCTTCATGTTCAGCTGATTCTACTAATATCTCAATTATTCCATCTTCACGTGTGAACTTCATTGCATTATGAACTAAATTGTAAACGAGATCAATTAGAAACTCATCAGCAAGAACGATAACCTCTTCAGGATTGATTGAAATATTAATCCTCACTTCCTTCTCTGGAAATCCATGTTGAACTAAAAGAATAGCATTCGCTATGACAGTATGCAAATCTAATGGTTGGAGGATTTGAGCCCCAGCAGTCTGCATTCTTGAAAGCTTGCGGACATTTTCAATAAGTTGGATCCCACGACTTACTTGATCTCGTATAGCTCTGGTGTGTCTTTCCGCTTCATTTGAAAGGTCACTTCTTCTCAGTAGAAGTTCTGCTCCAACGAGAATTCCTTGATGAACATTGTTGATGTCATGTGCCATTAAATCGTTAAAGAACTCAGCTCTTGCTCTTGCTTCCTCCAAAGCCTCCTTTGTCTTGTTCAATTCTGTTATGTTTCTCATAGTAGATAACCGTGCAATATCACTCTCATAGTTAATATAGTCCACATTTTGAAGAACATCGATTCTAACTCTATCTTTTGTAATCATCTTCACCTGAGCGTTTCGAACCTTACCTTCTAGAGTGAGTAAATTCCCAATCTTTGTTCTATCTTCTGGTTTGGTGTAAAATTCAGTAGCTGATTTTTGCTTTAGCATCTCAAGAGGATAACCGAGCATTTCCTCCATTGATTTGTTCACATCTAAGATTTCTCCATTTTCTCGTGAAACAGCAATGGCGACTGGAGCAGCATCAAATAATACCTGATACTTTTCTTTCTCTGACCTTAACTCTTCATTTATCCGCTTACTCTCTGTCGTATCTCTAAAACTTCCAAGCAATCCTTTGAATTTACCACTATCTTCCTTCACCAGAGTGACAGAGAAACTGCATGGAAAAAGTTCTCCATTCTTACGCTTGAAATAGAAATCTTCTTGCTCCAAATATCCATCTTCATAGAGTCTTTTCTCTCGAGTTTTTTGTTCTGGTTCGATTACCATTGATTCATCAATTATGTGATAATAAGAACGAGATTTCAGTTCATCTGATGAATATCCCAACATTCTTTCAGCGCTCGGATTACATGAGATGATATTCATGTTTTCATCTGTAAATATGATACCCTCCCGAATGGTATTGTAAATCATCTTGAGCTCCTGTTCTGATTCCCGAAGTTCTTCTTCCGCTCTCCGCTTTTCTGAAATATCTACAAATGCAACTTGAACTGCAGGTTTTCCCATATATTCAATGCGATTTACTGTTAATTCTACCCAAGCAATTTCTCCATTTTTTCTAACTAGGCGAACTTGCATTCGCTCTCCCTGTCTTTCTCCCTTTCTTCTACAATCATAGATTAGCTGTCGCAGGTTCTCCAAATCATCTTTATGGACCAATGAGGCTATTGATTCTGTTTCCATTCCTATAATTTCCTCAACAGAATATCCTGTGATTTTGGCCAAAGGTTCATTCGCAAAAGGTATGTCCACCGGATCACCAGAAATAATTGAAAAACCTACAAGTGATTGCTCAACCAAGCTTCTATATTTTTCTTCAGATTCTCGAAGCGCATTTTCCGCAGAACGCATCTCCGTAATATCTTGTCCTGAACTGAAAGTTCCTCTAATTATACCGTCTTTATCTCGAATGTATTTATTATTCCAGAGTATGAGTCGTTCATCTCCATTTCTAGTCACAACCACATTCTCAAATGAATCTGCTAAATCCACTTCCCCTCTCATAATACGATTAAAAACATCCTGAGTTCTTTCCTTTTCCCTGTCAGGGACAACAAAATCAAACCAGTTCTTACCCATTATCTCTTCTTCTTTATAATCTAAGAGACTGAGTCCTTTCTGATTGAGAAGGTTAATGTTTCCTTCTTTATCCAACGCAACGAGAATTACTGCGGCAACATCTAGGTACATTTGAGCTTTTTCGCTCTCTTCCTGTATTGCAATTTGTGCCATCTTTTGTTCCGTCACATCTCGTATCACAGTAACAATTTGATCCACAAATCCGTTTCGTACTAAAGGTATCTTTGTGATTTCCGTGAAGACATATCGACCATCAACTTCAGTTTTTTCAGAATTATGATGCACAAAGCCAGTAGAGAATACATAATGATATTCGTCTATAGTTTCCTCTGATATAAACGGGAAAGCTTCTGTGATTTGTAAGCCTTCAATCTCAGGGTTTAATGACAATTCGCTAAGCCATCTTGAGAATGCAGGATTCTGAAACACTATTTTCATTTCTCTATCAATCACATGGATTGCATCATTGAGTGCTTCTAGAATTTCACGATGCTTTATCCCGCTTACAATATTGTTGGTCAAATTAACCGCCTCTGATTGGAATTCAGTTGTACTAATGGTATTTGCCTAATCCTGTGAAGCAAAAACCCAGCAAGATTACCAACAAGAACGAACTATGGGTGATAAAAGGGAATTGCAGATGCAATAGTATTACATCCTAGTTTTGCAAAGGTAGTAAAAGGATAAATCTAGCTCCTTGAGTCCAATCCCCATCCACACGATTGATTATTTTTACAGAACCTGAATATCTATCTATAATTTGCTTGACTAGTGTTAATCCGATTCCTGAGCCTCTGCGAGTCCCTCCACGAAGACGTGTAAAGACTTCTTCCTTCTGCTCATCTTTAATACCTGGTCCAAAATCATCTATCTCTAGTACGACTTTTTGTGCTTGCTTTTTGACTCCAACATCAATCCTAGCTAATTCTGAAGGATTAAACTTTACAGCATTATGGAATATGTTGAATAAGGCATCACGAAGAAATTCATCTGCCATTACATAGATACCTGATTGGAGCCCATCGAAATTTATTTGGATATTTTTTTGAGGGAATGTTTGAATTACTTGCTGTTTTGCAGAAAGAAGTTCATCAGCAAGGTCCATTTGAAATAAATCTGCTTCACCTTCTTCAAGCTTCGAAAATTTACGAACATTAGAGATTAATGTCACTCCTCGATATATCTGATTCAACGCGTTCTGTGCAAACTCTCTACCTTCAACTGTCGTGTTATCCTCGGCGAGAAGCAATTCGAGACTCGCCATCACTCCCTGGTGAATATTATTCAAATCATGTGCCATAAGATCAGTAAAGAATTCTGCTCTTGCACGTGCTTCTCTAAGCGCTTCTTCAGCTTTAATCTGTTCATTTATGTTAATCGAGAATCCTCCGATGAGCGGTTCTTTCCCCTCTCTACGAATTGGAAACTTAAGTCTGCGATAGGTAACAGGTTCTCCTTCTTTATCTCGCATTGTTTGGATTTCTTCAATAGGTCCTTCAGAAATTACTCTCTTGTCAGCAATCGTCCTTTTTTCAGCAGTTTCCTTTGGAAATAGGTCATAGTTAGTTTTTCCGACCCAATCTCCAAGTGAAGGCATCTCCCTCATAAAACGATTGATGTATAGGACACGAGATTCATGATCTTTTATGAAGACCGGGCCTGGCATATAATCTGTGAACATTTGAAATAGTTCTTGACTTTCCCTTAATTCCTCCTCAGCTTGTTTCTGAGCAAGAGCGGCAACAAATATACCCGAGACAGATTCCAGGAATCCCAAATCCTCCTCTACTATATTGTTGATTTCATGTGATGCTATATTAATTACTGAAACCAAATTTCCCTTTGTGTCAATTACTGGCCATGAAATTATTGAGCTAATACCAAGGAGTTCCAATCTTTCTTTAAAGTGATCATACTCTTCTAAATATTTGACATCACCAGCAAAGATTGCTTGTCCTTCGCGTGCTGCCTTTGCAACTAGAAGTTTGTCATCAAAGCTTATTCTTTTGTGTATCTTGTCTTCCTCTACACCAGTCCAGGCAACTGTGATGAGTTCTTTTTCTTTATCCGAACGGAGGCAAATGGTACCGATATGAAATTCCATTGCATTTACGAGTCCAGATAGAACAAGATTACACAACTCCTCAACTGACTGACTATGGAGAGCTGCATCTGCAATAATCTGGTACGCCCGTCGATCCCTTCCAAGGACACGGATATACTCCTTTTGACTTGAGATATTACGAATAGAGGTGAGATTGAGAACCTCATCACCTCTTTGGATCAAGTCTACATTAAGAAGACCTACAAATGTACTATCATCTTTTCTCTTGAATTTAACTTCGTAATCTCTTATCTTGGAATCTTTTTCCACAATAGCCTTGATTCTATCCCTATCATGCCTATTCTCATACAAATCGTATGCGTTCAGAGATTGTATTTCATCCAAAGCATATCCCAGTTCTTCCAACATCCATCGATTTGCTACAAGGATATTCGCATCTTGGTCCGTTATAACGAGTGAGACAGGTGATGATTCAAACAATTGCTTGTACATTCTCTCATCAATAATTTTCAGATTATTATCATGTGGCTTTGAATTATCATCCATATATGTTAGCCTCTAATTTCAGATTTCGTTTGACGGGGAATTCTCTCCATGGAAGAACTGGATTCATTCATGCCATGGACTTACTATTTTACAATTCTCTTTTGTTAAATGGCTTTATGTTATAATCAACTGTGTTAAAATATCAGTTATTCTCAGAAAGGAAATTCCTTACATGTTGATTGAATTCCTCAGAGTGATCAATAAGAACAAGATGAGCTGCTTCTTTTATGATTACGAGTGTTGAGTTAGGCAACCACTCATGAAGCATCTCAGATGCCCATACAGGTGTTGAAATATCTTTCTCGCCAACTATCAATAAGGTTGGAACTTCTAATCCACGTAGATTCTGACATATGTTGAAACCCGCTGAAGCAGCAGTTGCGAGCATTGCATCTTTTTGTGAGATATAGTCACTCACCTGTCTAGCAATCCATTTCGCTGTATCGTCGTCATATGGATTTAGACCGCGTTTTCCAATACCCATGCTGAATTTCTCAATAGGATTGCTCTTGACTCTCCCCATGACATCAGTAACAGCCTCATTGCTTACAAAACAATATGATGATGCAATTACGAGATTGTTGACTGAACCAGGATTTTCTAATGCATAAACAAGAGCAACCATTCCTCCAAGAGAGTGCCCAATTATTGTAAGATTATCATGCCACTCTAAGTAATTTAGAAGGTGTGACATATCTGTAACATAGTTTCTAACTGTGTATCGTTTTCCTGATTTTATTGATCTACCATGTCCATGAAGGTCAAATCTTAGAATGTGATAGTCTTTTTCAAATTCTGAGAGTTGATAACGCCAACAATCGCTATTTACGAAAAGACCATGAATTAGAATGAGTTTTGGGCCATCTTCTAGTCCACTCAATTGATATGCAATCTTTGTACCTTCTAGTTCCAAAATTTCCATCATGAACACTTTGTTGCATCAAATCTCTCAGTGATAAAAATCTAGTTGCCCAGTCAATTAGATGACCGGGCATAGATCACAAGTTGGCTAAGTCTTTCTCTTCAGGATAATAATTACAAGAATAATTACCATGAAAGTTGCAACGACAGCTACAATGATCAACCAGGTCGCATCTGTCCCGACCGGAATGGTTGGTGTTGTTGAAGTTGTAGGTGTGGCAAAATTCTGAACTAAGACAACATTTGTATCTTGAGCAGAATTGCCAGCGGCATGATAGGCTATTGCAGTAATAGAATATGTCCCATTTGCCAGAGTGGTTGTATCCCATATAATTGAGTATGGGGCTGCTGTCAGATTTGCGACAAGCACCTCTTCAATCAGTATCTCGACATAGCTTATATCGCTACCACTATCAGATGCTGCCACAGTGATGGTGACTGATCCTCCCACGGTATCATCATGCTCTGGATTTGTGATTTCTACAGTAGGATCAATGGTATCAACTACATCGAATCCATAGATTAGACTGAGATCAGCAGCAGAGTCGACAAAGTTCCCGAAGGTATCGTTTGCACTAACGTAGTATTCAACTTGTGAGAGATATTCTTGTCCAGGAATGCTTGCGTTGTAGGTATTACCGCTCTTTACCAACATGTTCACTCTAATCCATGGTCCTGAATCTACTGAGTAATGTAGAGTTACGGTATCTAGACTCGCATCTCTAATATCAACAGTAACTTCAACTTCCTCATTCGCTTCAACACTACTAGGAGCCTCATACAGATTCTGTATTCCTGGTTCTGGGTCAATATAGACATAGACATCATCAAGTAGTAAAGACACTCTGCTCCCTGAATCTGCTTCTACATCTATGTAAAACTGGTAGATCATGGTGGATGGCTCATGACCATATAGAGACACATAGTCATCGTGTAGATTACGTTGAAGATTGAACCAAGTGCCTACAGTGCCATTTTCTGGAAGAATGATGGAATGTTCGAATCCGTTTCCTGATCCAACATTACTTCCGTTTGCAAAGATATATGCAAAATGATCGCCATTATCTACACTTACTTCAAGGTATGCAAAATCATATGTGGCACCTGAATAATCATCAAGTTGCCACCACAGATCCAGCCATAGGTCTGTTTCGTTTGTAATGGGAATATACCCCACATCCTGACCAGCACTAAATGAATTAGAGTCAGCCACGGTGAAATTACCGGCCTTAGTTCCTCGATATGCTTCGTCTGTGACTGTATACTCTGCGTAAGGGGCATAAGACACGTCCCATGCATAAGCACCAGATCCAACATCACCTTGGTCTTCGTAACCCATATCATTTAGAGTGGCACAAGTGAAGGATATGTCATCAAAGAGGATAGAAATCCTTGCTCCTACCTCTCGTGCACGAATTTCAATCTGTATCTCATTGACTATCAGAAAACTTGTCGAATTGAATGATGAAATATCTTCCCATATACTTCGATCAAACTGATTCCATTGACCTGTTGTATTGAATCCTGTAGCATTGATGTAATTATACCCCGGATATGTGAGTGGAAATTCGTAACCACCGTACAACAGTGGATAATAGACGTAAAAGTCATCTGTGCCATTCGAACATCCAACGATAACATAGGCATACGTTTCATCTGTTGCTAATGAAAAATCATCAACTTTCCATTGGAAACGAAAGGCATCAACATTTAATGCTGATAGTCTTTTGTCCGGAGATGATGTAAAACTCAAAGTACTCTGATTGCCATTGGATAGTGTGGTTGCATTTAGACTATAATCTCCTTCAACGCGATCTGTGCTTTGAGAAATGTCCGCAGGGTCATTATTCGCCCTGTACCAATAGCTACTGCTCTCAAAGTTTCCGTTATTCGTACTTCCTGATATCACAATGTTGGTACCATTCACAACTTTGAGGTCGTCCATGAAAATTCTTGAATAACCACTAGAGATACTTCTCAATTGGTAGCTGATATACTCGAATTCTGTTGGAATCAAACCAGTGGTCATATCTTCAAAGTCTGCAGTGATATTTCGACTAAATGTGTTCCATCCTGAAGATGCAGCTTTTCTCATATAGTAATGATAAAATGATGAATTAGTGTATCCGGTCACCTCGCATCCAAGATAATAAGTAAGATAACGAGTTCCTGGATTTCCCAATTTAATCTCCAGTCTATAATAATCTCC
>JAEORG010000041.1 GCA_016841005.1 Candidatus Thorarchaeota archaeon
CACTTGTCCTGCAACTGCAAATAACGACAGATGTTCTACCTGCACCCAGACGTAACCTGCGTATATTTCGCCGTATAATTCCACGTCTGATGTGTTTACTCCCATTCCAAGTACCCAATCGATGTCCTCTGTTAGCCTGATCCACTCCTCAGTTATTTTATTGTAGTAGTAAAGGACTAGGGTAGATTCATTGAGGTCATTTATGGTGTTTATCACTCCATCATGATTTATGTCTAGGTCTGAAAGTTTGTAGTAGATCCAAATTGTCGCTGTTTCTAGGATGTAGTCACTTTCTGTCAGGTCTACCTCTAGATATCTTCCCATGGCGAATTCTCCCACTTCTAACCCAGTTGTTGAGTCTAGAGTGTGTGGTGTAGTTGTTGCATTGTATCTGGTGACCTGGAGTGTAGGCGCTGCTGGTGTGTTCAAAACGATTCTGATGAGTGAGTCTGTTGCTTTGAACGGATCACTACCAATCACATCAAACTGATAGGCAATCTCGTTTGTGAAGATGACAGGTGCAACATCGAAGGTCATGATGTATGAATCTGGTAGTATAGTAACATGGCGACCTTTCAGTATCTGCAGCATAAGGAAGACATCCTCCACGTAAACTCGAGAGAACATAACAACTGTCTGGTTGGGATTCCAGATGCCATACCTGATTGCTATCTCTCTTGCATTTTCTTCCATCATTGCCTCAAGGGTATCTCCGGTGTCTTCTAGCAAGTTGTATATCATCCCTGATGCTGTTGTGCTTGATGCATCTGGTTGACCTATCAAAACAACATAAGGCGCATCCACATAGTCCGATATCAACTCATCAATGGTGACAACAGTCACGTTGACATAACCTGTCAGGTTTCCGATGAAATCTGTACACATGACTGCTACAGTGGGGTCATATGCAATTATTACAGGACCATCAAAATGGGCAAATGTGTCTGGATCTATACTGTCTGGGACTCCGTCACGATCAGAATCAGCCAAGAATGGATTGGTACCAAACCGCAGTTCGTCAGAGTCCAATAATCCATCGAAGTCTGTATCATTATTTCTTGGATTCAGCCAGAGTGCGAACTCCATGGCGTCATTGAGACCATCACCATCAGAATCCGCATCTCGAATGTTAGTATTGTAGATTGCTTCGTCTCCATCAGGAATGGAGTCCCCATCTGTGTCTGCGCTTAAGACATTCGTACCGTTCTCGTATTCGTCTCCATCCATGATATGATCTCCATCTGAGTCGCAGAAGGATAGACTAGAGATTCCAGCATACTCGACAGCATCCGTAGCGTTATCCCCATCTGAATCAGCTGAGTTAGGATTGGATTTCAACAGGAATTCCAACATATCCGAAAGTGTATCGCCATCTGAATCCGGATTCGTCGGCGAACTACCAAACGATAATTCAGTTCCGTCTCCCAAATAGTCTCCATCCGTGTCCCAGTCAGTTATAGACGGACCCAACTCATTCCACACCATTTCAAACGGAGGCATAACAATCCGGGGTTCACTTGCTAAAACTAAATGTGGCCCCTGAGATGGAGGTAAGTAGGGTTCTCCCGGATAGGTGTCCAACCACCATTCTTTGTGGTCAGGGATTCCATCCAGATCTGTATCAATAGCTCTTGGATTGGAACCGAGGGTGTATTCAAGGGCGTCATCCAAACCATCCTGATCAGTGTCATTCATCAGATGACTGCTAGTGACATGGAATGTACTAGGTCCAGTGCTGTAGTTGACCGATATATCCCACCCATTAATCTCTAGAGTGTTTGGCAGGGTGTCATTATCCCAATCTGTGTTTGTTCCTACTAGCTCGCTCTTCATGATGATATCTTGAGAGAATTTCCAGATTCTGAATTCTACTTGAGCAACTGACTGGGCTGTTTTCTCAAGTACATAGATCTCATTATTGGGCCCAACTTCGATGGCTATCCTCCCATTTGTGAATGAGAGAGTTCCATTCCCATTACACATAAACTCGATCTCTGAGGTAATCGGATTGTATTTCCTCACATGCGATCCGTTGGACGAATCATACATGAAGACATAGAGATATCCGTATTCGTCCACATCAATATCAGTTATCTGATTAGTACCGAGATTCACTGTTTCGGAAACGAATGAGCCATCCGATAGACGGAATTTCACAATTCTATTACCCTTTGAGAAGTCTTGTTGTTTATCTATTACATATAGGAATCCATTAGTTTCATCAACTGCCACTCTCTGTAGGTTGTCTGTTTCATCAAATGCAGATCCATAAGTTCCGAATGTTTGAACTAGCGAACCTGTTGAATTGAATTGTTCAATCGTAAAACCAATTCTGGATAGATACACAAAACCAGAATCGCTTACATCCATGAATCCATTTGTACCTGTTATGGGACTCCAAGAATCAGCATTGTAAACTGTTCCATCCATATTGAACCTATATATTGCTGGTGTTGTTGAGAAATGCTTCATTACGTAGATCCAACCATGTGAATCATCCACACCTATTCCACGAACATATTCATCAACTCCACTCTCATCCCATATGGTCATGTTATTGAAATACGAACCAACCGGAAGTGTGGTTAGCTGAAGTGATGAGTCATATCTTCTAATTGTGATATTGTCATTTGGTACGCCTTGAAATCCTGGCACATACAAATACCCATCTTCATCACATGCCATATCATATAAGACTGGGGCCAATAATGGTCGATTGTCAGGTATAATCCAATCTGTACTTGTTTCATAAGACGCAGTGGAAACAGTTGAAACGAATATATTGTCTAGTATTCCATCTCCATTCGTATCGTTAGACCTCGGATTTGTATTGCTATTGAACTCGATGAAGTCATCGACGCCGTCGTGATCAGTGTCATTATCTGCAGGGTCTGAAGTTACAGGAAACTCGAAGGGTAGAGATGCATTACCCAAATAATTGAAGTTGATTATCCACCCAGAAATTTCTTGGTAATCAGATAATCCGTCACTATCAGAGTCAGTGTTAGTAGCATTTGTGTCATAGACATGCTCATACCAATCAGAGAGATAATCTCCATCTGAATCAGAAGCGAGTGGATCTAATCCCTGAGAGATCTCGTAGTAATCGCTTAACTCATCTCCATCACTATCATAGAGAGTCGGTGAAGTCCCATAAGACGCCTCTTCAGTATCATTCAGTCTATCCCCATCAAAGTCGTTGCGAGTGATTGAAGGCCAAGTAAGGAACTCATCTAGGGTTTCAGGAAAGACATCGAAGTAGTATCTGGTAATCTCAATTTGATCTGTACAGTCCGGTGTCCAATCACGTTCCAGATCTGGGTCCATGTCCCAAAATCTGATAGCACGCAAAAATGGCATATACGTATAGAGATTAGATACCCGGTATATTGATCCTGTATAGAGAGCCACTGCATAGTTGGGAGTAGCTACTGAAGGGTCTATCAAACAATTGTAGGGGACCTCTCTTCCATATACATAATGGTCCCAGGTTACCCTATCACCAGTTGAATAATCGGAGCCAGTGTAATGATGATAGGATGTGCTCTTAGGTGCTACTAGATAATTCACCATTTGCCAGAAGACGTCTCCTCCAACAGCTTCGTCAGATCCTACAGCCCATACAAAGGGCTGCATGTAATTCAGGTGGTTGGTCTGTAACGCCATCGGATCTGTTATCCAAGTCCGTGCTGTATTTTCGTCAGTTCCGTAGAATTCACTGAAGTAATTATGCCAGAGCAAATCTATTCTGATTTTTACATCTAACTCACTCCAGATTGTTCCGTTTATCTTGATCTTATCCCCACTATCAAGACCGTTATTATCTGAATCGACAAATGAAATAGTAGGAGCTTCCCCCAAGTATGTATTTGGAATTGTATAGGAATATCCTCTAATTTCTGCGGAAAACACCTCTGTGAGGAATTGTATAATCGATTGTGAGTACCCACCACATGCATCAGCGATTGCCAATCCTAATGCAATTATCCAACCTACAATTGGTATGGCCTCTATGACATAGAGAGTGATTGCCAATGCTACTGCAATGACGATAGCAAAAACTGCATACAGGGTGCCTATATTCCTACCAATCCTCCCTCCAATCTCATTGGCCAACTTAACACCGGCTACTATTCCGAGAACGCTATCAACAACAACGCCTATAGCAAAAAGTATCTCGTCGAAATTTCTGAAGAATTTTGCGAATTTACCACATTTCACATCAGCAATATCATCACCATATTTCAGCCAGGTCATGAATTTGCCATTCTTTTTCAAGTAGTTGACAATCTCGAATGCTGACTTGGCTTGTTCTGTCTGTCCATAGAGATTAATTGCTGAATGTATCCCTTCGATTGGAAGCTCAGCCAAACTCGCCATATTATCCCAATAATCTAAGTTGGAGATAACATAACCAATCACTCCAAAAGTTTCTGCAATTCCTAGTGCAATGTTCTCTGCTAAATTGATTTCCCAAGGCATGTATGTGTCCATTAGTTGTCCTGCATCATTAATCTCAACTACAACCGATTGACCTCGATGCCATCTAGTTAACGCAGTCATTAGATTATAAGTTGCATTGACATTCATATGCCATGATATGACCTCCGCGCATGCTTCTACTAGATTTAGACCAATGCTTGTGGTGCTGTTGAACCAGTTTAATTTCAATACCTTGGATCTTATGGTATCCTGAATTGCCATATCTATAACGCATGATCCTGTGAGAATATACGAGCTGGGGATGATATCTGAAAGATCAACGCTCTTAGCTTCGTCTTCGAAGGCGAGTACCATAGGAACGACCGCCTTGTCAGGTGCCATATCTAAGAAGTAAGGCATCAATACATCATTTGCTACAATGAGGGATTCGTATCTGTCACGTGTTGTTCGTATCTGACTTTCTACATCGATGTTGTGTGATTGAATGATCCCTGGCATGTCTGTCAATGTCGTGGTGACATTGTTCACAAATCTATAGCCCAGCAACCATTGAGTGGCTATTGTCATATTTCTATTAGTAACGTTGCAGAAGACACCTACTTCGGAATTTATACACTCCTCCAGAGATAATCCTGTTAGCATGAATGGTTCGTCATATTTTATAAGATCAGTTGATTCTGGCATAACGCCTAAATCAATAATCTCATGATCCCACTGTGCAACACTTACCGCTCGTACGAGACCGTTTGCGAGAGCCACAGGATCTTGACCATTGTATATTCTAAATCGATCGCCTTCTTTTCGTAAGAATATTTCTTTCTCTCCCACTTCTGTTGCGTTAAAGATGAGATAACCTTCACTATCAACGGATAGATATGGTCCATTCAAGAGTCGAATCGAATACCGGTAGTTTCCGAAATCCTGCCATTGTAGCGGGCTTGCATCATTCTCATCCGTTGTATTGGCAGTAGCATACCCGCCTTCACCATAAGACAAGTACTATCCTTCCACTTTGAAGGCATTCACAGGAATATCAGAAGCTCCAATTATCTGC
>JAEORG010000372.1 GCA_016841005.1 Candidatus Thorarchaeota archaeon
ATCAGTTTGTGAACCCGTTTTATCTTCTCAGTGAAATCGAACACCATTGTGACATATGTTCGATCCTGTGGAGGATGATCACGATATGACACAATCCCGAAGCGTATTTCTAATCCTTCAGTCCGGGTGGTGATACGGTCCACAATCTCAAAGAGACTGTCTTTAACAGCCGTAATATCGTCCTTCATTGAACCCGTTGTGTCAACTACAAATGCTATGTCAAGTTTGGTGGAGGCCAGCCTAATTCACTCCAAGTCCAACTTGGTCCATCTCCAATTAAGCCTTTGCTGCTAGGCATAGCATAGGAAATTTTAGGACCATTTGTCAATGGAAAAGTATGGCAGAAATGAGTGATACAGATCTTTTGATAGAATTTGTATTCGAAAGAAATCTCATCCTGAAGGGATTCATAAATCGAATCTATGCCCCACTGATTGTGGAGGAGATTAAATTTAGACTGCCTCTTGAAGGTAAAACTGCCCTCATGGCAGGAGAGATGAAGATCACGTTGGGCATTTCGAAGGGCAATACAAAACCAACTAATGATGTCAAGAAGGCAGATATTGCGTATCAACCCTTGGGTGATTCTTTGGACATCTATCTAAGTGATAAAAGAACTTACAGTCAGGTAAACGTAATCGGAAGAATAACATCTGATGATACTGAGCTTAATGAGCTAGTTAATGTTCGAAGAGGAAGTTCGGTTACAATACGATTAGCAGAATAGAATTTCTCAGAGACGTTGAAGCTTTGTGATTAGTGCCTTTTTCTCATCAACCTCAATTTCTGAGGGATCAACAATCATACCTGCTTCATGGGTTTCTATTCTTACTTCTACCCCAGAGTGTTTCACACTCTTAATGCCATTACTTGAAAGGGCACGAACACGAAGCTGAGTTGTATTGAACTCAGTCTTGTCGGATATCTCAACCGCTGTGGTTTCTCTGCGGAGCTTAATCTTTGAGATACGAACCTGTTCCTTTAGTTCAGCCACTTGCACTTGAAGGTTCTTTCGCTCGGTGCTTTCTTGTTCAAGATGTGTTTTCAATGTAGCATAAGTCTCACGAGGGACAAACTCTTTGGCATTATCAATCCATGTGACAATTGTTCCATCGAACTTACGGGTTGTGCTAACCTGACCAAGAGCTTTTAGAACAGCAATTATATCATACACACGACGCTTCGGAGTTTTCAATCGCTCAGCCAGAATATCACTTCTTATTCCTGCATCCCCACTCTCTTTAAGAACCCTGACTGACTCCTCGGCCAGATTAACTAGCTTCAACTCTGCACCCCGCGTGAAATCTGGCGGCTTGCTCAGAAGAGCACGCATCTACCAAACTTGTCATATCTCGTATATATGGCTTTGTAATTCGCAGACAATATAATTGCGTTGCGATTTATCGAAGGTATTACTCACATACTACATTAAAAAGAATCTAGAAAAACTCTTCTCATATCGTTTCGAAAAATGAGAAGTAGCATTATTCGATATGGTCTCCAAAATTTCGTGATGAAGCTCTCCGTAATCTGTATCTAGGTCCTATTTGACTATACCAGACATTTTTTAACGCGGTAAAAAAGTCCGAAAGGCCACTGACCACCCAAGATCTGGAGTGGAGGAAACGATGAGTAAGACAAAGATTATCATAATGGGTGCTGCTGGAAGAGATTTCCATAATTTCAATGTCGCTTTCAGAAATAATCCGAATTACGAGGTTGTTGCGTTTCCAGCCGAACAGATACCAGGAATTGGCGACAGAATGTACCCACCAGAGCTCTCGGGACCACTCTATCCGAAGGGAATCAAAATCTACCCGGAAGAGAAACTGCCCGAACTCATCAAGGAATTCGAAGTGGAGCAATGCATACTTGCATACTCTGACCTACCACATGAGGTCGTGGGTCACAAGATTGCATGGGTGAACAGTCTAGGTCCCGACATGAGATTAATGGGCCCAGATACCACAATGATCAAGAGCAAGAAACCAGTAATCGCAGTATGTGCGGTTCGAACTGGGTGTGGAAAGAGCCAGACCTCAAGACGAGTGAACCAGATTCTGGTTGACATGGGACTCAAACCAGTCAACATCAGACATCCAATGCCTTATGATCCCGACCTTACAACACAGATTGCTCAGAGATATGAGAAACTTGAGGATATGGACAAGTACCGTTGTACAATCGAAGAACGCGAAGAATATGAACCTATGATAAACATGGGAGTCATTCTCTATGCGGGAGTTGACTATGGGAAAATCCTAGAACAAGCGGAGGCTGAAGCTGATGTGATAACATGGGATGGAGGAAATAATGACACTCCATTCTACAAGCCGGACCTCCTTATTGTATTAACAGACCCTCATAGACCCAGTCATGAGGTAACTTACTATCCAGGAGAAACGAATCTCCGATTGGCAGATGTCGTTGTGATTAATAAAATCGATACTGCAGACTATGAGGATGTTGAAGAGGTCAGAGAGAATATTATGATGTTCAATCCTAAGGCGATGATTATTGATGCTGCATCACCACTTACAATTGATGACATGGAGATGATTAGAGACAAGCGTGTGATTGTTGTGGAGGATGGACCAACTGTCACTCATGGCGACATGCCTTATGGCGCAGGATATATCGCAGCCAGAAAGGCAGGTGCTATCATTGTAGACCCAAGACCATTCGCAGTTGGGAGCATCAAGGACACTTTCGAGAAGTACTCGCATCTAGAGGACGTTCTACCGGCAATGGGTTATGGCAAGAAACAAACCGATGAGCTCCAACAGACAATCAACAAATCAGATGTTGATGCGATTGTTATTGGAACCCCAATTGATCTAAATCACGTCATAAAGATTGACAAACCAAATGTTAGAGTACGATACGATCTTCAGGAGATTGGACGACCAAACCTCGAGGATGTTCTAACCGCGTTCGTCAAGAAACACAAGCTGAAATGAGTTAATCTGGGGGTAGATACCCCCAGAGTTATACTTTTTATTACACTTAGAGAAAGGATTGGGAGCGACGTTGCCCCCTCCAATTAATCCCCGTCACAACATTAATTCCTCAAGGCTAGAGGTTCCGATTCGTGATCCTAGGTCTCGATAGAGAACTACTCCAAATATGAAATTCAGTGAACTAAATAGTAGAGTATTTACTATGTTCGCAACAACTAGATCAAAGGGATAGATCTGATAGGTGAATAGACTTACTACAATCCCCATGACCATGACTGTGATGCTGAGAAGAATTTGACCCGCCAACACATGTAGCACATTTCCGCTAGTGAGCTCCCAGGACTTCTTCAAGGAATCAAGTACTGATAAATCAGAATCTATTACGATTGCTAACGTTGGGGCCAACCTAGCTGAGATATAGAGTGCAACTATCCCCCCTACGAGGAGAAAAGCAAAAGCTTCCATCATAAGCTCTATCGATCCAGGAGGGAAGATGGGGTTGAATGGGTCAGATATATCAATAACGTCTATAGCTCTACTTATCATAACTAGACTAGGAACAGTCGCGGCTGATATCAGAAATGAAATCACTAGTTGAATTATTATGATGTTCAACATTCTCCCATAAGATTGTGAGAAACTTGTTCCAATGCTTGCTCCAAGTCCTCCGTAGTCGTCAAGTGCAAATTTGATTGTTGCTCCAATTACAATCGCATTGATGATAAATGCGACCAGTGCGAACAATAGGGTCACAGTTACAAAGAAATCATTTGGGAATACAGTATACGTAAAGAAGCTAAAATATTGCGAAACTGGGTCCGCGCCGATTACACCTATACTATCAAATAGTGTAAAAAGCAGCAAAAAGGAAAGCCCACCACAGAGTGCACCAAAAATGCCTATGATAATTATGTACTGAACCAATTTGCGTGACCAAAGGCTAATTGTTCTTGATATTAGACCAGTGGCGCTAACAGAATAATCCAAAGAACTTGGTTGAGAAGGAGTTGATCCTAAATCATCGTCAAAAGCCAATTGAAATTCACCTTATGTCAAAATTCCAACATTACAATGTTATAATATCTCCGCATCAAGCCAGAACATATCTTGTAGATACCAGAAATTATGCTGGTTTTGGTCGATTGTCTATGATCTCCATGAACTTCATACCACCGGCTCTCTCAACTAGTTCTTCAAAGCCGATGATAGTCACACCCGGCGACACTTCGGTGTTTGTCTTTGTCAACTTTTGAATCTCAAAAATCAGAGACTTGTAGTCCCCAGAAACTGGTCCTCTTGGAGCCACGTAGAGATTCAAGATATCCATACTATATGGATCGGACATATCTTCCTTAGCAACCTCAATTTGTACTTCTTCAATCTGACTGATTGATAGAAGCATTTCTCGGAGTGCAGTCAAATTGACAGTTGCACCTTTGATCTTTTTCTCACTAAGACCCATGATTTCCATCTGAGCTTCTGCATCATTTGTTCTACCAATGTCCCAGAAGAATGGACCATCAAATTCACAGATTGGACATTGGCCTCTCTCCTGATGAGATGCTACATCACCGAGAAGGAATCCTTCGAACACTGTACCAGTCCCATCGAGATGAAACAGACACATGTGACCAGATTCATCGTCACCGACGAAATCATAGGTTCCGTCTTCATTGAATTTTATGAGTTCAAAGGCGAGCATGAGAGGAGATACATTGTGATATGGTCCATGTCTATCGCACTGAACTGCGAATGATATCTTGCTCTCTGAGGATG
>JAEORG010000042.1 GCA_016841005.1 Candidatus Thorarchaeota archaeon
GAATTACTGTAGTAGTAATATCTATTCTTGGTCTTTCAGGATCCAGATGATAGCAGTAAGAATATATAGTTGGAGTGTTGAGGCACGATGTATCAATTTCAGGGTAAATAGAATCCAACCGACCGAGACCTCCTACAGCCGCATTGTAGTAGGTCGACCAGAGTGTGTAATGTTGAAGCATGATTAGAGCGGGAAGAACCATATCTGCACTATGATATCGTGGATCTGGAGAGATGATATCATGAATGATTGTATCTGAACGATTCAGGAAGTCATCATCAATCATGACCCGCACATCTTGCGTTTTCTCACTCATCAAATCTGCAAACTCAGTAGCATTATCATAATTGAACCAGTATAACTTGGCAGTCCATTCTATTAGCGGGAATGCTTCATTCAAGCATGATTCGATTGTGTCTGGATCGATAATCCATTCACGGATGTTTGTTTCATCATACGTTTCATTGAAACCATACATAACCACAAGCGGCACGAATGCTTCAAAGGGTGCATCAAAGTCCTTCACATAATCGACAGCTGAATAATTGCGGTCTATGTCGACATCATTTATTGGTCTCTCAAGGCGTCTTGTAGCATTCTCAAAGAGGTATACAAGTTGCCCTGCAAGATCTTCTTCATCCACTCCTTTTTCATACTCAGGCACTGGCCATCCATATACCGACTCAACCCAATCAGAGAGCCAATTAAAAACTCCAAAATCAAAGAAGTAGTTTCTACTGTCAGAGATGAATCCCCGGAGCGGTAGAGAATTTGGAGCATCAGTCAATGAGAAAAATGGAATCCATTCATCTTCACTGTCCAAGTCGGAGCTTGAACCTGTATACCAATATGATAGATGAACATCATCAGCAGATACCACTGTTTGTTGTGCCGAGATTGCGTTAAGTAAGAATAACAGACTCAATATCGCAATAGTCTTCACCTTGAAATCGTCCATAGGTCTCGCAAAGCAAAGACTGGAAGCTCTATATTATCAATCGGTTCTTAGCAATCATATTCTATGTATCACATGATGTTATTGTCGTTCTTAGGCAGCCTGTACTTTAATTTGAGAGAGTTCGTCAAGTCGGTTTCAGTCTCCACTTTGTTGGAAGGATAGCCAATCCTTTTCATATGTAATTGTTCATTCTGCAAGTTCTTTTCCCTATCTTTCTAATAGAGAGCCATTTGGCGGTGAATTCTCCTCGACTCCCGCTCATCCCTAATACGTGGTTCTGTTTCTTTCTTCTTATCTACAAAGATATCCAGTATTTCACCATCACATTCGTGCTTTTTCCCCAGCATTCTTGCTATGGTAGGAGCAATATCTACAGTTCGAGCTGTGGGCTTTGGAAAATACCCTTTCCGAATATCAGGACCCCAAATCAATAGCGGGACTATCGAGTCTTCTGCGTTCAAACCTCCATGATCCCCTCGTCTATTTTCCTTGTCTTTCAGAAACCACCCAGTTTTAAGATCAGCACGCACAGCAGGATCTAGAGTATAGCCGTCTTTCAATGAAATAGCAATGTCTCCCCATTTTTCACCCTCGACCAATTTCGTAATTCTTTCAACAGCGTTTGGATATTTCTTCTGACGTTGACCGCTTTGGAAAAATACTTCGATATCAGTGGGATCAGATGCTATTTCATTATCATCAACTTGGATGACTTTCAAGCTCTTATCTCGATACATTATGAGATCGATACCACTGCATTCCTTAAGCAACTCAATAACAGCACCCTTTTCATCTTTATTGAAGACGTAAATGAACGCTGCTCTGTCATTGTTGGCAATTATAATGTCAGCTTTGTTGAGTTTCATAGAATCATGTCTATCTTCTCTTGATGCACACACTAGTTCCTTGTCTGCTGCAAATTTTTGGAGTTTTTCAATAAGGTCAGATTGATGATACACTTCACTCTGACTGTGGTCCGCTGTAATCACAGCATAGAGGGGTTTATTTGTATGGCTTCTATAGAATCGAATGGTATCAGCTAGTTTTTGTATTGCCTCCTCCGCTTCCTTTCGGACCTCTGGGTGTTTGGGTCCAAAGCTATGGCTTTTAGTGTCGGTACCAGTTTTCCAATACACAATTAGATCTGCAAGACACTTTCTATCCCCCCACTTCAAACCTGCAAAGCTAAATACTCCTTCTCTATAGAGTGCACCAAGGACATTTATAATAGAACTCTTTTTTTCTAATTTACGATCGAATTCCCTGATCACTTGAGAAATTGTTGTATTAATGAAATCATCTGTACCTCTGTGTATCCATTCCTTTATGCACTCTGTAAAGTGATCCTCCCCAAGAGTTTCAAAAATCGTTGAGATATTTGGATTCAATAATTGCTGATTGACCTCAAAGGCATCACCAAGCTCCTCGAAAAATTTCTTGCTAATTTTGAGGTTCACCTCATTTCCAACGTATCTCTTAAAATCGGGCATGCATCGCCAATACTTCCTCTCTGCGTCATCCTTGATGAAAAATGGTGTTTCTTCAACCCAGTCGAATGCTGGAATGCGCGTATTATTTGGATACCATCCAGTTACAAGTGTTGCATGGGCTGCAGGAGTGATTGATGGGAAGATCGTGACACACTCGGTATAGTAGCCATTCTCCATCAGATATTTCAAATCTCTATTCTTATCAATCACATCATGAAAAGCCGCCACATTGAGTCCATCTATGATCCAAAAGAGAACTTTTGGACAATCTTTTATTTCCATATCCAAATTACTGTTGAGCGCTGGCAATGTTTGTCGGTAAGTTATGTACAGAGAATAAATCGTTGTTATTGCTGTTCCAATTAAAGCAAGAACTTGAGAGACCTGCTTGATAAACAATGGAATCTGTACAATGAAAAACAAAGCAATGAAAGCGACTGCTAATACTATTGCAAATCCTAATGATTTCAAAACTGGTTGTATATATTCCTTCAACTCTACTTCACTCCCGTCACTCCATGATATGGTTCCGTGTTTATGAGCTACAGAGCCCCCCATATCATGACTAGTCCACTAATTAATTTCAAACAATAGACGCCAAATTTGAATGCTTCCTTATTGTGCAAATGAACAATATATTAATCTGATTTTTGTTTTAACTTAGGTCGAATAAATTGACCAATTGTTAAGTATTTTTAATTGTTTTTTGTATTTTTTATTACCTAATATTAATAATGTTCATCTACACAATAAACTGAGCGAGCAAATCCGAGTATAGTTGAAACCTGCCAGACTCTCCAGACCTCATTCCAATGGCTGTTTACTTTATATTAAAGCTAGGCACAGAAATTTTCTAGGTGAGAATCATGTCTAAAGATGATGTTGCAATTAACACTGTACCTCTACCTGATTATCCAACACTCGATCTTATACCTCGATTTTGGCGATGGGCAGACCCAATTCCAGAGATAAGACGATTCATTCCCAAGGAAAAGTATGGAAAACTGATTCAAATCGAGCTCGCACATATCCAAAAGGGATTGCAAATGCAGATGGACTTCTGCCGTGAGCTTAGTGAACTCGTTGGAAAGTAATACTGATGAGCGACGGTAACGTCGTTCTCATTGCCTTTCAGGATCAAGAGAATCTTGGTATTGGATACCTTACATCTGCACTAGAGACATCTGGGTATAAAGTTAGGACAATTGATTTCCGATTGCCATTCAAAGAGATTTGCGGAATAATAATAGAAATCAATCCATTATTGGTTGGCATTTCTGTTATTTTTCAATATCACCTCAAGCAAGTGAAAGAACTTGTTCATACTCTGCGTAAGGGAGGAGTCGAATGTCATATCACTGTGGGAGGACATTATCCCAGCTTGCGATATGACGATTTCCTAGATAGTGTCTCCGGTATTGATTCTATTGTCAGATTTGAAGGTGAGATTACGCTCAATAAACTTGTAGAAACGATTGCTCGTAATCAAGATTGGAAAAAGGTCGAAGGAATTGCTTATCGGGATGGAAAAAACGCAGTATCCAATCCATTAAGACCACTCATTACGAATCTCGATGAATTTCGCTTTCCGAAAAGGATCGCGCCTGATAGCCACAAATGCGTAGGAATTAGATGCGCATCAATGATCGCTAGTAGAGGCTGTATTCGAGATTGCGCATTCTGCAGCGTTAGACGGTTCTATACTGAGGCTCCAGGTCCATTGAGGAGAACGAGAAGTCCCAAATCAGTTGTAGATGAAATGAGGCTATTATATTTGGAAAACTACACGCCTATCTTCATCTTTCAAGATGATGATTTTCTGGGCTTTGGTGATAAGTCTGTTAAATGGACTCGTGAATATATCGAATTATTACAAGAAGTCGAACTTGCTGATAAGATTCACTGGAAAATCAGTTGCCGGTCCGATGAGATAGAATTTGATTTATTCCAAGCCATGAAAGGAGCTGGACTTCGATTTGTCTACCTAGGTATTGAATCGGGAACTCAAAACGAACTCAACATTATGAACAAACAACTTGATGTCCAAGATAATCTCAGAGCTGTGTCAATCCTCAAGAAGCTGAATATTGGATTTGATTTTGGGTTTATGTTATTCGAACCCTGGAGTACATTTGATTCGATTAGGGACAATCTGAAATTTCTCAGAAGAATAGCTGGAGACGGAAGTACACCGGTTGTTTTGGGAAGGATGATTCCATATGCTGGAACTGCGATTGAAGCTAAACTGCAATCTGAAAAACGACTGAAAGGAACAGTTGTGAATCCAGATTATGATTTCTTAGATCGACGAATCGACAAACTCTATAGCATAATACTAGAAACATTCGAAAGCTGGATGTTCTCGGAGGCAGGGCTGCTATCACAACTTCGTTTCGACCGGTTTCAACTCGCAGTTCTAAGAAAATTCTATTCACATTTTCATGGGATTGATGAGCTTGGTTCGAACATATCGAATATTGTCAAACAATCAAATAGACTCTTCATCGATGTGTGCGAGCAATTTGCTGATCTGTTTGAAGATGAGACTGCAGATTCTGATGAAAAAGCACGTGAGCTGATGAAAGCTTGTAGCGTGGAACTGAATTCTGTTGCATCAGCATTATTGAATGCGAAAATGAATTTCCAACAAGCTGTTCATTCAGAATACTCACACATGAAATCAAAAGGGGAGATCTATGAGAAAACGATGTAAGAATAACGGTGTTTCAGTTCATGCCATTGCTGGTACGAACGTTGTAATTCTGGGTCTTGGGGTGTATCAAAAGAAGGTTCGAGAAGGCCTCCTCGGATTCGCTGTGCATCGCGAAGACAAAAGTGAGAATGAGCAATACTTTCTCAGAGGTTTTAAGACCTTTAAAGAAACAGAACCATATCCGTGGCCAGGAAGTCACTTTAGTACACGTGAACATCCAATACAAACACTGCTCTGGGGGGACTATACTGCAAAGCCCAATCATACCTATGTTTACACCATCATTCCTTTGAAAGGAAAACCGACAAACTTGGTTGAACATGAAGGCGTCAGTGTAGAAGTGACCACAGAGAAGTTGTTTGACGAATTTCACGGAGTCTATTTTAATCGTGCAATGGCTGCAAGCCAAGCATACAGTCGAAAATTCGGAGAAGCGAATCCAGATCAAGTTCCCTGTCACGAAGCTTGCAAATGGCTCGCAAGGGAACTTGAAGATGAGATGGTCAAATTCATCCGATTGGGTACAGGAAATGGCAATGGACTAAGAGCTGCCATATACGAATTCTACTATCCTCCAATTCTAGATGAATTCCGTTATGCGCACGACAATGGCGGCGACGTCGAGATTATTTATGACGCACGGGATCCCGATGTACGAAAGAATAATGAGAATGCAATAAGTCAGGCGGGCATTGAGGCAATATGTCATCCTCGGGACATCAATCCTAGTTACACGGCTCATAATAAATTCATAATACTGATTAGAAATAGGACTCCAACATGTGTGTGGACAGGCTCAACAAACATAACGGAGAGTCATTTCTATGGCCATGCAAATCTAGCACATGTCGTCAAGAGCGAGGAGCTATCAAGCGCATTTCTAAAATACTGGGAGAAACTTCGAACAAACCCAACAGGTCGGGAACTACGCCCCTGGATTGAAACTGAAAATCCTATTCCATCTAAGCTTGAGGATAATTCGTTTCATGCATTTTTCTCTCCTAGGAAGTCGCTGGAAATCTTAGAATGGTATACAAACTTGATGGAGGAAATAGAAACGAAAGCTAGTAGTTGCGTCTGTATATCAGCTCCATTCGGAGTAAAAGAAGCGCTTAAGGAGTTCTTTGTAAAAGACAAAGACTATCTCAGATACATCCTACTAGAACAACGCGGCGGTGTTAGTTTGTTCAGCCGTGATCCTGATAACCGTGTATCATATGGAGCTTCAATTCCAAACTACAGACTCGATCGTTGGATGACGGAAGATGTACAATATGGTCATCATGTTAAGTATATTCATACTAAATTCATTCTAATCGACCCATTAGGAAAACAACCAGTTGTAGTTACTGGATCCGCAAACTTCAGCAAGAATTCAACGAAAGATAATGACGAGAATAGCGTTGTAATTAAAGGTAGCCAACGAGTTGCAGATATCTATCTTGGTGAGTTCATGCGTTTGTTCAATCACTATTATTTCCGGAGTGTTCTAAGTCGTATGAAAAAACCAAGTGACTCTGAAGAGCGCAGACGAACCTATCTGGTTACTAACAACAGCTGGCTTGATGGATACTATGGTTCTAGTACAAAGGATCCAGATCCACTCAAAGTAAAACAACGTAAACTCTTTGGCTAATCTATCTCCATGACTTTGCCTTGGCGAATTCAATAGCTTCACTGTTTCTTTATTCGGGGAAAGAAGCGACCAGTTCTCTTCATATATTCCGAGTACTCCTCACCAAAGGTCTCGAGAAGCATCCGTTCTTCTTTTCGTGCTACGAATGGAAATTGGATGAGAATCAGAATAGATAAACCAATCATCACGAAGTTCGCAGTCAATAGAGACACTCCAAACGAGAACATACTCAAGACTGTGTACATTGGATGACGAACTCTTGCATATGGTCCAACTTTGATCAGTGAATGACTCTCCTTGATCTGTAGACATGCTGAGTATTGACGGTCAAGTGTTCTGTGAATCCAATAGAGGAATGGTGTACTTATAAGAGCCAAGAGAACTCCGATCCAGCGGACGAATTCTGGATAGTTGGGAATCTGAGACCATGTAAACCAAGGAAAATCCACCAAGTACAGAATTATTGAGGCAAAATACGCAAGAATTATGATGCTCATCGCTACCTCTGCCTTTCCAAATGGCTTTCGTTCTTCTACCACATCGGGTGCTTCACGTTTCGGTTTTACAAATCTGTAGTATCCTCTGACACTGAAGAAAAAGGCATAGAGCGCAACAAAGAGAATTCTGTAGAACAACTCATCGGCCATTCAAGACGCCATCCATAACGGTTAATACATACTTATTAGTCAGAATAAATACTAATAAGTCACTTTTTAACCTTGTTAGCCAAGCAATCATCAGAGTTCTCATAGAACAGAGGTCAGAA
>JAEORG010000373.1 GCA_016841005.1 Candidatus Thorarchaeota archaeon
AGTGTTCCATCAGAATCTATGATAATAGCTGTGTTGTAGTAAACACCCACTGACTCTTCTTCATACATTGGAGCAATCAGAACAAGATTGTTGTCTTTGGCTAGTTTTTGCATTCGCTTACTTAGTGGACCTGGAATTGGTTCAGCATATTTGTACCATCTACGGTCTTGTTCTGCACAGAAATAAGGACCGTAGAATAGCTCCTGAAAACAGAGGACCTGAACCTTCTGCTGTTTAGCAATGGTGGCAAACCCTTCGTGTTTTCGAATCATCTTCTCGATGTTTTTCTCAATGGCTGTTTCATCCGAAACATCACCTTCCCAAGTTGCCTGAACCAATCCTATTCGAACATTTCTCAAAGTTATCACTCCATTGACCTGAGGAATTGAACAGTTATTGACTTGTCTAATTAGCATTTCCCAAAGCGATTTATGTTGAGTTTTCCTTTAGTTTGCTGATGACTTCCTATGCC
The DNA here is from genome assembly GCA_016841005.1 of Candidatus Thorarchaeota archaeon. The sequence continues at coordinate 473 of JAEORG010000373.1, forward strand.
CGAGTTAGATCTTATTGTCAAGAATGGTAGTATCGTCACTGCAACTGACACCTACGTGGCTGATGTTGGAGTAAAAGATGGAAAAATCACCGTTCTCGGAATAGACCTGAGTCCTGGGTCTAGTACTCTGGTCGTGGATGCAAAAGGGAAGTATGTTTTTCCCGGTGGCATCGATGTACATGTTCATCTTCAATTACCGTTCTCAGGAACAATCTCTGCAGATGATTTTGAAAATGGGACAAAAGCCGCAGCATGTGGCGGAGTGACCACTGTACTTGACTTCGCTATTCAAACTAAGGGTCATCCTATAATGGAAGCAGTTGAAGCACGAAGGGCTGAGGCTGACCCAAAGGTGTGCATTGACTATGGTCTGCACGCAGCTATAACAGACTGGAATCCTCAGACTCAAAAAGAAATTAAGAAAATCATAGACTACGGAATTCCCACTTTCAAGATGTTTATGATTTACAAGAATGAAGGATGGATGGCTGACGATGGCATGCTCTTCAGTGCTCTAGAAGAAACCGCTAAGCTTGGTGGTCATATCGGAGTGCATGCAGAGAGTGTCGATGTTTTGGATTTGCTCATTGAACGGTACGCTCAAGAGAAGGAGAAATGGGGCGCTTATGGTCATACCCTTTCACGACCTTGCTACACAGAGGAAGAGGCAATCATCAGGGCAATCAAATGGGCTGAAGTTACTGGTGGACAATTATACATTGTACATATGTCAACTGGTGAGGGTGCAGATGCTGTCCATGCCGCCAAAAAGAAAGGTGTGAAAGTCTATGCTGAAACATGCCCTCAATATTTGCTTCTCGACGATGAGGTCTTCAAGGGTGAAAACGGGCATCTCTACGCCACCTGTCCGCAGATAAAGAAACCTCATGATAGTGAACGTCTATGGAAGGGACTCTCGAATGGAGATGTGCAAATTATTGCAACAGACACATGCACATTTGATACAAAACAGAAAGCTGCATGGAACGGGGACTTTAGGAAGATTCCATTCGGAATGCCTGGTGTTGAAACCATGGTGCCATTGATGTTTACTGAGGGAGTCGGAAAAAGAGGATTCACAGTGAACCAACTAGTATCTTTAGTCAGTACAAACCCAGCAAAGTTGTTCGGTATGTATCCAGAGAAAGGAACGATAGCTATTGGTAGTGATGCTGATCTTGTTGTCTTTGACTCTAGAAAAAAGGTAACAATCAAAGCTGAGAACCTTCAGACAAATTGTGACTGGAGTCCCTATGAGGGCTGGAAACTAACGGGATATCCCACCACAACCATCTCAAGAGGAACGGTGGTCGCTGAAAATGGAAGATTCGTTGGCGAGGTTGGACACGGACGATTCCTGAAACGGAAACCCTTTGGAAAACTCTGAACAGCCATCTCGTCAACCTCATAAGTCAACACCCGCTATCAAGTTCTATGCGATTTCCTAACAACCGTGCATATCATGTGATCTATGACGCTTCACTGATGGATGCGGTAAAGTATGCTTCTGAGAATAATTGGACTAGCATAGTTCCAGATATTGGAGTCCCTTCTTTCTCACCGGAGAGAATATCTTCTGAGCAACGTGCTCAGCTTCGAGATATGTCACGTAGGCTCTCCATTGGATGGGGTTTTCATGCAGCAGGTGACAATGTCAGCCTATTCTCTACATATCCTCCAGTGCGATCTGGAATTTTGCAGTATTTTAAACAGACAATCAATCTAGCTCGGGAAATCAGTACAGGACCAACCAATGTGGTGATTCATGCAGGTGCTCTACCATCGTTCAGAAAAGCTAGGAATCAATCAGGTAATTTCAATGAAATTCATCGTGATACATATGCTCAGACATTAAGAGAAAATCTGACTCAACTTGTCGAACATGCTTTCCCCCACATCAAGATAGCTCTCGAAAACACTGGATGGACTCCCTTAATCCGAGAAGTTGTTAGGCAACTTCTCCCGACAGGACTGAAAATATGTTTTGATATTCCGAAACTGTATGGTCCCGGATTCAAGATGTTGGATGAGGACTGGAAATTCATTCAAGAACACAGGGGCTTCATTGAGGTAGTGCATATTCATGATATAGATCCAACACTTGGTTCGCACCAGGTTATTGGAGAAGGAGTTGTTGACTTTGAACGATTTCTTCGTTTTCTGGGTGGGCTTCCACACAAACCGCAGTATGTCTTCGAGGTGCGGCCTCGCGAAGCTGCTCAGGAGAGTCTTTTGAAAATTGGTAAGCTTCTAGAGATTCTCAATCTGAATCTCTGACTCTTTCTACAACCACGTAGAGAATAAGATGTAGAAGACTAGAGCAATTATGAATAGAACTATACCAATGACGGCCGCAATTGCAGTTCTCATTTCCATGATTATCACCTCTCCTGCTGCTGTTGAATTAATGCATCTCTGACCTCACGAAACGCTTCTAAAGTGTCACGATTGAAAATTCTCTTCCTCTGTCTTGATTTTTCTCTCTGCTCCATTCTTAATGGAGTCCGACCAAATCCTCGAAGCTCGCGTAAAATGAAGTCTCGAAGTTCCTCGTGAAACTTCACACCCTCAATATTCTCAGCTCCTGCCCCTCCTCTCATGAGCTTCTCAAGTATTACCGCGATCACTCCGCCTCCACCATATGCAGATGCAGACTTGGCTGCTGTTTCAATTTGAATTGTACCAATTCCAAAGAGTCTATCAAAGATGCCTCTTCTAGTTTTTACATATGTAATAGTTCGAAAGGGCACGTGCCTCTGTGTAATCTGGATAATCCCTTTCCTAACATAAATCTCGGGACTAACATCCCCTTCCCAGCTTGCCAACGAGTAATCAATACGCTTGACGTAGATGTATGTGTAAATCATCCAAATTGCAAAAACGCTGATTGATAAGGTCCAATAAAGTATGTTGAAGGTTTCCCAACCAAGTATGTAGAAGACTTCAAACCATATAGCTATCTCTAAGATATCGATTACAAACACTGGATCGTTCGAGAGTGCATAGAATACGAATACGCCAATCCAGATGAGGACCAATATAATGAGGACACGAAACCACTTCTTGTAGAGAAAGGCATTGTCTGGATGGAACACTCTCCCGCTTACCACTTGTTCAATA
>JAEORG010000374.1 GCA_016841005.1 Candidatus Thorarchaeota archaeon
CAAAATAGATTACTGCGATAACAAGAATGATGCCAAGAAAAATGGCGGGGTATGTATTTGTAAATGCTTGAGCATGATATAGCATCTCTGTGATGCCAATTGCACTAGCTAATGATGAATCCTTGATTACGACAGCGTATTCATTTGTCCATCCTGGTAACGAAAGTCGAAATGCTTGAGGGAGAATGATGTGTCGAGTTGCTTGCATTTCAGTCATCCCCATTGACCGAGCAGCCATCATCTGACCTGGATCAACTGACAGTATAGACCCACGAAAAATCTCAGATTGATACGCAGCACTTCTCAGAGCCAATGCAAATACAGCTGCTGTAAACAACGCATTTCCAACAGAACCAGTCCACATGAATATGCTAAGTAGAGCAGCGCCAAAAATGAAGAGAAGAACCAACAAGGGGATACCTCTGAAAATCTTCTCGTAACCATTAGAAATCCACTGTAATTCTATTGGCCCATAAACTCGCATCAAAGCAAGTGCTGTTCCAACAAAAAATCCAATAAACAAAGAAAGAAGGGTGAGTGCAAGAGTCAGACCGAGTCCCCTCTGAACAATCAGTATCAGAATATCAATAAGACCTTCTGCCTCTTGCATCTAATAAATCACCCAAACCATTTTGCTATAAGGTCATCAATAGTTCCATCTTCGAATGCTTCAGCTATGGCACTGTTACATGCTGCCGCAAGTCTATCGCTACCGTATCTAATGTAGAATGCAGTAGGTGGAGCGGTTACAGTGAAGATAATCTTGAGACTGTAGACAGTGCTGTAGAGACCAACAATTGGCTCATCAACATAAACAGCATCAAGAGTTCCAGCATCTAGTGCCGCAAACATTGTTTCTACGACTGGATACCTTGTCAGAGTTGCCTCCATACCAGTGATATCTGATAATTCTTCATCCTCAACAGTACCTGTTTGGACACCTACATCGTATCCAACAAGATCATCGAGTTCATCGATGCTTAATGTAGAGTTTGCTAAGGTAACAATGACCTCATTTGTTCGTATGTACCAACAAAGTGGCTGTAAGACTTCGCATCTTGCAGCTGTTATGAATGTAGCAGAAGCAATCATATCGATTGTACCGGCTTGACATGCACCAACTAAATTATCAAAGTCCATGTCAATCCATTCTACATCTACATTCAGATAATCAGCGACCAATTCCGCGAGATCAATATCAAATCCCTCAAGTTGATTTGAGGTTGTATTGAATATCTCAAACGGCGGCCAGTTTGTGTTTGTACCCACAATGATTGTTCCTCGGGTTTGGATCAGATCATAATCATCCACTGGAGCAACCAGTGAAGGCATAAGAAATCCTATACCAAAACCAACGATCAGACCAATGACCAGAAAGGAAATCAATCGTATTTGTGCGCCTGACGACATTTTTCAAATTCCTCCTTTTGCGAATCCCTAGATTCACAACCATCAATATTCGTATATCCTACTGAAAAGCCTTTGCCCCGAAGTGCTTGGCATGCAGAACTATCCAAATTGAAAGCTGGTCATCGAAATTGAGCCATAGATGAACTGTTCGTTATAGACTAATGGATCGGTTTCTAATCCACCCGCTCCGATTGAATAGAGTAAAGGTAGATAATGGTCAGGCGTAGGATGAGCTTTCCGAGCAATATCTGATATACCTTCAAAATCGATGAATTTCCTATCATTACCAGTAAACAGTGATTGCTTGATAACATCTTCAAATTGTTTTGCCCATTCGAACTCATAGGTCTCTGAGTTCCATACAACAGCACCAAGATTGTGAACCAAATTACCACTCCCAATTATCAAAACTCCCTCATCTCTAAGAAATTCCAGTTTTTGTCCCAATTCATAGTGGTATCTAGGCGGTTTAGAATAATTGATGCTTAGCTGAATTGTCGGTATATCTGCAACAGGGTACATCTTCTTGAGAACTGACCATGTCCCATGGTCAAGACCCCAATTAGTATCAAGACCAATCGAATAATCACCTAGAGCTGAAGAGATTCTTTTGGCAAGATCTGGATTACCTAATGCAGGATATTGTTGCTCATATAATTCGGATGGAAACCCATAGAAATCGTGTATAGTTCGTGGTCGCTCTTCTGTAGTAACTGAAGTTCTGGGAACAAACCAATGGGCAGACACACATAGGATAGCTTCAGGTCTTTGGATTCCTTTAGAAATGGTTTCCCAACCTCGAGTGAAATCATTTTCCTCAATTGCGTTCATTGGAGACCCGTGACCAATGAAGAGAGTTGGCATCCGTTCCGACATTTTTAGTCAAATCCAGTTGTTCTCTCTGTTTATAACTAGTGACTTAGATGCAGACTACTTGAACGAGGTCAGTAAGAGAGTTTATACGATTTGGATGCTTAGAGCGACGAAATCTAATGGTTGGATTAGATATGTCAAGAATAGGAGCTAAGGATGTACTGACTGGAAAAATTCCTGAAGTCAATTATTTGATTGTACACGATAAAGGTCTAGCTAATGATTTTGCTGTAGCAATCAATATTCTGACTAGCCAAGGTTGGAGTATCGAACATATCTGGGCAGCAGGTTCATTTCACTTTGACTTATTCAAACAAAAATGAAAGAGGAACATGTCTAGGTGATTAAAATGGTAGATCTAAAGCAATTAGAAGTCCGAATCAAGATACTCAAAGAAACACGAAAGACTCTGCACAAACTCTCAAAGAAATCAGGTCCGAGAGGATTGTCAACCGTTGAGAAAGCAGAATTAAAGAGATATGACGGCTGGCTGGGTATCAAGTGTAAGGAACTTGATAACTTGATAAAATTTGGTGAGAAGGTGTATAAACTAAGAAAAGGTTCTGGAGCATCTGAGATGCAGCAATCATTCAATCTTCAGTATTTGCAACTTCAGCAAGATATGCAAGGACAAAATCGGCAATTCACTATGGTCTCAAACATTATGAAGGTCAAACATGATACCGCAAAGGCTGCTATCAACAATATCAGATAATAAATTGAACCCACCTTGGATTTTCTTTGATTTGTTAGTGAGGTGCATTTATGGTAGAGAAAGCGGCTAGTCAGTGTCATTGAGGATAAACTGAAACAATCGGGAACCAGATTCATTCCAAAATGGTAGTATATCAAACACTTTCGAATTTGATCTCTCTTTTTGGGGGAATACTTTAATGATGCAATTTGTAGCACCGACAGAGGTGCACAAAATGCAGATTGACTTGATTACTATATCAACGATAATTGGTATGGGTAGTGTTCTAATTGGTGTAATAGTAAGCATACTTTCAATAAGACGGTTTTCCAGAGAAAGAAAGTTATCGATATTTCTCGAATTCCACAAACTTCTGTATGATAAAGAATTCATTCAAGATGTCAATGAAATCCAGTCTTGGAAATGGAAGCATGTTGGTGAATTTTTTGCAAAATATGGACCTGAGGCGGATGCTGAAGCTTTTTCAAAGTGGATTCGAGTTGATTCATACTTTGACGGAATTAGTACATTGGTCCATAAGAAATTCATAGATGCAGATTTTATACCTGAGTCAACAGCAGTATCGTTCATTAGGCACTACGAATTAGTTCAACCAACTATGGAAGAGTTCGCTATGGTGTATAGAAGACCGAATTGCTTTGATTCAGTGAAACACCTATACGGTAAGCTCCAGAAAATAGATTATCAGTATGACAGAGAAGGGTACGAAAAACTATTGAAAAAATATGCAGAGGAAAATGAAGAAAAACAAAAAGAAACAACTGATGCAGATTGATTGATACATACCAGTGTTTATGATGATCCAATCATCAATGTCTGTATCTTTTTCATATAAACAAAGAGGAGTAGGACAAGGAATAGACCAATGAGTTCAACAATCAATCTTGTAGCGATTGCAAAGGTCATTGCAAAGTATGCCCAAGATTAAACTTCTGAGTTATGCATGAACTAAGAAAAGGAAATGGAGCCGGCCTTGGGTGAACTTGTGCGAAAGAATCAAGTAAAAGTTCGACAACACCCACAGAGGAGCGGAGTCAATTGCTAGAAGGAAAACAAGTCAATCTTCGAGTTGTTGAAAAAGAAGATCTCAAAATCTATCAACAGTGGTTCAATGATATCAACTTCCAAGGTGAATTTCTTTTTACACGACAGCAGTCTTTAGCAGAAACGGAAAAGAGAATGTTCAGCGATTTTTCAGAAAACTGGGCAACTTTCGTCATAGAGAAGAAAGATGGTACAAGAATTGGATTGGTTCTTCAATTCACATCTAATCTAGCATTCCAGAATGTAGTAGAGATAGGATGCCTCATAAAACAAGAAGAACGAGGAAAGGGGTATTCCACTGAAGCAGTTGAGATTATCGTGGACTATCTATTCCTCTTGAAGGAGATCCACAGAATTCAGGCTTTGACTGATGTGGAAAATACTGCTGCTCATCGAGTTCTAGATAAGACAGGTTTCACTAAAGAGGGAGTCATCCGTAATATAATCTATATGAGAGGTAAACGAAGAGATGGTTTACTCTACAGTATTACACGTGAGGATTGGGGGCATCCAAAAATATTGACAAGGGACTAAATAGACTAGAAAGAAGTGGAGCCGGCCTTGGGATTTGCACCCAAGTGGTACAGCTCTGCAGGCTGTTGCGTAGCTACTCCGCCAGACCGGCTAAGTAAAACGAGGTTAATCGTTTCTGATTTAAGGATTCTGTTAGACCTAATAAGGAAATCTGCAATTCTTGCCTGGATTATTCAAGAATCTAGATCAACTGCTTAGTCTTTACTTTTGTGTGAGTTCCACGCTTCTGCAATCATCAACATTACTGCTATGAAAAACATCGCAGAGTCTATAGTAATCTGTCCATCGGGGAGTCGGCTACCATCGGAGGTCCAAATGAAAAAGGACATGAAATGAACTATTGCTACACCAAAGGTAATCCAACCTACGAATCTTAGACCCGGATTCCCTGTAATGTTCAATTCTTCTCTAATAATCTTACTAGCAGAGTTTGCAAGTAGAAATGCAATCACATAACACACTATCTTGATAAAACAGGATGCCATATTTATCAATGAATCAGCACCATGAGTCGCTTCAGCTATAAGACCCAAAAAATAACCAACAATCGCTAACACTATACTTGCAAATATCCTTATTTTAGCCATTTTAATTCCACATCACATTTTGTATTTTAGCCTAAATATTCGATTGATCCAACTGTGGCTTTCTGGGGAAGAACTTCCTGTAGGGAAGGAAGAGCCCAATCAACGTTAGCGTCAAAATCGGGATCCACTGGAGCATCTCATTGATATTGCCAAAGTAAATTGAATCGAAGACTCCCTGACTCACTAAAAGTATAGGTGCCAGCCACAGAATGTACCAAGCCCACCTTTCGCCCTTCCGAAAGCCAGTCATGGTTATCGCTAAGACAAAGAAGGACCAGCTAATCTTGAGCATACCTAAAAGCCCGAAAAGGAAGCGAGCTACTTGAGTAGCCTCAGGGCTCAAAGCCTCAAGTTCGCTCAAGGACATGCCTATGACTCGTTGAACTTCATTCTCCAGCAATACATCCGGAGTGAATACTTGGTTTAGGCCAACCACTAACCAAACTATCCCCAAGGCGAGCATCACTACCCACCCATACTTCTCATTTACTCGTTCCACCAGAAAACACCAGACGCAAACAATTTCTGTCGCGATATAACAATCTTTCGTTGTTTATATGGCAATTTTAACTCCATCAAAGTCTGTTATGTATCTTAATTGATCTGGATTGGTGCGTTGTAGGACGTCTCCCCTTGCTATTATCATTTCAAGAGGTCATTCAATATAGGTTACTAGCAACTTCGATACATCTTCGACGATTTTCAAACACTTGTCGAATGCCCCGCTCTCGAAGGCTTTCATCATATCCACGGTATCTGTGCTTCCGTCGTATTGAATCAGGTCTCGGCATAGGATTGACCCATGGATTGCCTTGAACTCTTCAAATAATCGAGTAGATAGTTCAGCTACCTTTGGATTTAATGGACTTCCATCACCAAATTCTAGACCAATTGCCATTAGAGCACCTGACAATGCTCCACAAACATTTCCTGTAAGATTTATTCCCCCGCTAAAGGCAGATGCAATATTCATACAGGTTTCGACGTCGACTCCTTTTTCTCCCACATAGGGACCAAAAGTAGCGAAGATTGCTTGCGAACAAGTTGCCTTGAAGCCATTCATTAGCTCCTTTGCAGCGCATGTATTCTTAGATGAATCACTCATTGAATCACATCCTCTGGGTACACTGAAATCGCAACACTACC
>JAEORG010000375.1 GCA_016841005.1 Candidatus Thorarchaeota archaeon
ACCTTTACTACATCTAATATTATACACATAGGTATCCTCAAGGGTGAACATCCTGATTGATTATTATGTCTATGAAGACACTAGACCACAGCATGGGAAGTCTTCTCCTCTTCACAAAGGATTGATTCCAGTAAAAAGAGAGAATCAAATTAGTATAGCTGAAGAGGGACTAGGTTTTGGACTTCCAATTCTTCGTTACAAACGCGACTTTTATTTCCCAGGATCCGGACGGAGCTCAGTAAATGGCTTAATTGTTAATGAATCTGCTTGGAAGTGTTACAAATTTAATTTAATTGAACGAAATAAGAAAAAGCAACAAGATGAAGTGAGTTCATTTTCCTGGGTAATTCCTCGACTCTATCATAGATTGTATGAGTTCCCATTCATACGTAAATTCCTAACATTCGGTCGCGATAAAAGACAACAAGTGCTAAAGAAGAAGAATATGGAAATTCAAACAACTTTCCATCAAGTAAAATCGCGAGGGAAAGCTTGTACATCCTTCACCTTCAACAAGAATAGAAATAAAATCACACTCAAGGTTGAACTAAAAAATATGGTCATGAACGGTCTGCAACATATCTACATAATGAATGAACTAGGTGGAAATATCTTTGACACATATTATGACTCTCTCGGGAACCACCTCGAGGGGACCAGTATAGGAGAATGGGATATCATTTCAGCGAAATGGGGAGTTCTCTATTCAAAGAAGCTGGATTTGGGATTCAAAGTTCATGTGCCATTGGATACTGTGGCTTTTAGAGGTAGAGAAGTTTTGGGTAACATTATTTGTTGGAGTGGAATCGCATTAAGAATTGAACCCAAAAAACCAGTCGTAGAGTATGATATTGAATTTGGAAACAAGAAATACCTTCTGCAGAGTGTATAATATATTGCTAATGAAATTTGAAATACTGCTTTGAAACTACACGATTTTCTCAATACACAGCAGTATACGAAATCATCTCAGTCTTGGTAGCACACTATCTGTTATGCGCTCAAACACATTAGCTGTACTGCGACCCAATGTACCGCGTTTCCTTAAACTATGTTGAATAATACCCTTTGTGCTAGCAAAGTTAAGCTTCAACTCAGAGAAGCCTCCTGAGAAAAGTAATTGGTGCCGACTAGCATGTCCTCTTTGTTTTCTCCATTCAGGGCGAGTAATTGCTGATTGAACCTTTTCGTATAATCCAGTACCGATTATGGGATATGGAAACGAGTAGGAGAGGTAATCAAGTGGAAGTCTTGAAGAAAATCGAATGGTGTCTAATAATGATTTGTTAGTTTCTCCAGGATAACCGAGGATGAAGAATCCCCCAGTTCGAATTCCAGCCGTATGTGCTGCCCAAATGGCCCTCTTAACCTTCTCAAGATCAATCTTCTTATTCATTATTTGAAGAACTCTTTTACTACCTGATTCAACACCAAAAAATACCTGAACACATCCTGCTTTTGACATAATTCGAGCTAAATCGTTAGTCAATGTATCGACTCTACTCAGACACATCCATTGAAGATCTGTCCTTTCCCTAATTAGAATCTCACAAATTTCTCGGACGCGTTTTGGATTCAGTGTGAAACAATCATCAGAGAAAAAGACTCTATCATACCCCAGAGATTTAATCTCTGCCATTTCAGAGTATACATTGAGTGGAGAACGCTCTCTATAGCTTCGACCAAATATTGGGCTGCTGCAAAAATCACACTGATATGGGCAACCTCTAGAGCTAATGAGATTTGTCGCTGTGTAGCCATGATATCGTTTCCAATACTCTTTGTATGCATCATTAGGGTACATATCTCTCGCAGGTGATGGAAATATGTCAAGATTCTGCTCTAACCCTCTACTGTTGTTTATCTGCATCTTATTGGAAGAGTTGAGAAATGCTATTCCAGATACATTTGTCCAAGGATGATTGTTGAGATGAGCCTGAACAATCTCAAGGAATGAATGTTCTCCTTCACTTAACACTACAACATCAAAGTCATCAACGAATGTATCAGGATTCAGTGTTGGTAAGGGTCCTCCAGCTACGAGTAGTTCGACCTCTTCTCGAAGTTTTTCTGCAAACCACATGGCATGATGATTCATAGTTACCATCGAGTAGATTCCAACAATTTTAGGTCTTAATTTGCGAATAACACTAAGAGCACGATCTGGAGTCGTGAACGTACAGTCAACTATTTTGACAGAAATCTCTTCATTTCTAAGAATAGATGCAAGATATCCCAAACCAAGTGGTGGATAGCGGAAGATCGATTTATCCCCCTCTTCATTGAAATAGGGGTAAACTAGGATTACATCTGTATTCATTTGCATATCTCCTCAGGAGCAATTAGGTTTGCTCTTCGGTATTCCCTTCACTTGGCCCAACGAACGAATATGAAAAATCAAATCCATCCTGCAGTTTGATTCATCCATGTTTACTTAATCTAAGAATGATATTCAAAACTTGAACAATCATTCAGAAAAAAAAACTGAATAGAAGTGTATTTAATGTACTGAAAGGGACTAAAGTCACTAAGCAGTATAGAGTTGAACCCTCAGATTTCACGGATTCTATAAAGAGTATACTTTATCTGAAGATATTGTGTGTTGAAACTACCATTAGAAGGAAACAAATGGAAGTATACAAAATGGTAATATTTGGAACCTCGTCAGATATAATATTTGACATCAATCTGATCATTCAATTATTCCTCCTTCTCTTCCTACTGGTAGGAGTCTATATCAAGCGCGTAAAACGTGTGATCAAAAATCACGGATATATAATGATTCTAGCAACAATAGGCAATCTTCTAATGACACTTCTGATTATGGCTCCATCATTGATAATCAATTGGGGTGCAATAGTTTCCAATCCTACTAATCCGGGAGTAATTATCACTCTCATTCATGTCGTTGTGGGATTGACAGCAATAATTGGAGGATTACTCTTTTCGACTCGCTTCTTAATAGCTCTTAGACGCAGTAGTGCTCTTAAATGTGGAAAACGTAGATCAATGCTAGTAGTTGCATGTTTCTGGATCTTGAGCATTATTCTTGGTTTAGGTTTCTATCTATACTATTATTTGTAGAGCCAAGTTCAATAGGTTCGTATTTCTCCAGTTTGTTGAAATGCTTCGATACTATACTGTTTCTTCGCGAATCCCTCCCGATAGTAGAGAAGTTCAATGATGGAGATAAATAGCACAAGTCCAGCTAGGATTATCATTGCTATCTGTAGAGGTGAATATGGCGGATTCAATTGGAAGATTGGAATTAATGAATTGATTGACACACCTATCGCGAGGACGGCCACCAGGAAAGCCACTTGCCAGAAACGTTTTGTCATTCGTGTACTCCAGAGAATCATGACAGAGTCTAGACACCCAAGAAAGATAGGTACAAACACTAGCATAGTATCACAAGGAGCTGTAGACTCAAGTTGTAGACATTCCAGATAGATGAACTGAACATATGCTACTGAGAAATACATTACCACTCGCAAGATATTGATGAATCGAGTCAAACGCGATGATTTCTCCAATTCTATCGGAAGAGCATATCCTGAATCTCCTTCTATTACCACGAATATTCCACCACAGATTAAAGCAATGTTTCTTAGCTTATTACCATTATCTATATGCGTATGGGACGAATTGAAGCGTTTTGAATTTTCATAAAGTTTAGATTTCTCAAAGAAAGGTTATGAGCGCTTTTTTAACTTAATTTTTGAATTCTGTTTAATCTTCATTATATATCCTCGCGACAAGTTATTCTCGGTGATATGGATGATGACAACAGATGCGCCTACCACAGAGTCGATGAAAATTGATAAGATTCCGGTTAATACAGTTCCCAGTGAGATTGAGAAGCTCATTATTTGGGCATTCGGGAAATCTATCATTGAGTTCGAAGCTACTCTTTACGAGAAATTCCATTTGATCTCAGGAGACATTGTTTTAGGAAAGAACGAATTCATTTGGCATCTTGAGAATATGGAAGAGAGAGGAGTTTTGAAGTCAATTACATTCAAGGGTATTCGGTCTTGGAGCAGGTATCGTTAGATTTTTCATTGTGATGATGCGCCCTCATCACTCCACATTATTTTTTCAATCATGTATCAACAATCTGTCATTTCCTATTCCATACGATTAATCAATGGAAAAAACTATTGAAGAATACAAGATGGCTTGTGAAGAATGCGGCACTGTTGTTTCGTATGGTAAACGAAAGAACACTAAACGTCGTTTATGCTTAGATTGTTGGAAAGACAAAGAAAGAGAACAGAGAGCGGATGCTACACAAAAAGAAAACAAGAAGAAATAATTACCACTAACATCATCC
>JAEORG010000043.1 GCA_016841005.1 Candidatus Thorarchaeota archaeon
AGGATTGGTTATTTAGGATTCCGTTTTCTGACATCTGATGTTCTTGCTGCTGGTATGTCCGTCAAAGCAGACGGTCCAGGATCAGTCGGCAATCTTGAACATGTATTTCTACAAAGAGATTGGGCTTACGCAATGTCAGGCTCATATATAATGACTAAGATTTATGAAGCCATCAAGAAGCAATTCGGGGAAGATACACCTCCACCTATAGGCTCTGGTTCATATAAGCTCTATAACGAATGCACAACCAGTGTTGGAGGTGATTGTTGGAACTGGCAATCTGCCCGTCTAAAGGAATTTGGTGTCTATATTAACTTCGACAAAATAACATTTTACGGGACAATTAGAGTCAATAACTCAGGGTTGCTTGTCCCAAGTTTTACTATAGACTTCACGGTTGATGTAACACTTTCGATATCAAGCACCCAAACAATAAACGTTTCTGTTGAAGAACCTCAAGTTGATGTCAGGGAATGGTATGCTGCCACTATTGACTGGCTCTTAGGAGGATTCATTAGGGATGTGGCTAGAAATTCAATCAGGGAAGCAATGGGTTCAATGGGTGGTGAGATAACTGGTTTCTTCAATGCAAGGACGATGACTGAGCTCGTATCCATTGGCGGAACCATAGAAGTTCAAGCTATACCTATTGCAAAGACTGTTCAGATTCATCCGGATGGTGGAGTGATAATTCATGGCATTCTCGAAGTACCAGAAACAGATAGACCACCTTTTGCGTCTTTTATACAAATCCCAATTGAAGGAAGCCACTTCAGTTACATATTAGATGCAGGGGAATCATGGGCTCCAGGAGGCATTGTGACTCGATATAAGTGGGAACTGCCTGATGGAACCTCCAAATCTACTTCGGGAAATAGAGTAAGATTTGTAACAGATTATACGTGGAGAGCAGCAATTGATCGTGACCTCACAAGTGAACTATGCCTGATAGTCACTGACAACAAGAACCGTTCTGTCACGACATGCGGTCCCCCATATATTTGTACAGAATTGGTAATTACTACTATCCCAGGATATAGTCAGGATTCTACTGTTAATGCTTGGGAAATTCCCTATATGATAGGATGGTTTCCAGTCATATTCATTGTAACCTGTGAAGGAGGCGCACCTATTGATGATGTAGAAGTGACTATTACTGGACCAGGCTCAACGATAGTAGGTCCAACTAATTCGAGAGGTAATGTAGCATTTTCTCTTCATACGGAAGATTTCGGAACAGTCGATGAAGTAGACAGTCATGGAACTCTCTTTGCTTCAGGAGGAGTCACTGTTGAAGCCAAGAAAGAAGGTTTCACTAGTACAAAACGATTCCTATGGATGGTAAAGAATCAAGATCGCATGAAATTCATTGAGAAGTTCTTTCGTGAAGTATCAGAAATACGTAAGGAGATGGCCAATGTTCTTGAACGAGCTTCGCCTCATTTAGTTATTCTAAGAAATGGCGTAAGCTATCGAGTAAAACAAGAAATTGAATATCTTGAAGCAACAATGAGTACTATTGAGAACTTACTGATTCAAATATCTCAAGGCGTTGATGCTCAAGCCCTTGCATCACTAGTAAATTCAGAGAAAGAAAGTCTTAATCCGACGTTAATTAAGGAATATATCGAGCACGAACTGTCGGTAGTACTGGAGAGAGTTAATCATATACAGCAGCATATACCGAAGGAGAAGGAGCGTATTAAGAAAAAGACCAGGCATGATAAAAAATAGGATTATCGAGAAGAGTGGTATTTCTGGACAAAACAAGATTCAGGGAATCTGCTATATCGCAAGCTCTAAGTATTAGGAACTTGGCTCGAATTGAGCTTAGAAAACGAGGATTATATCTGAACCCGAATCAAATAGACAATGTCCGACGTAAGATACAAGAAAGAACGAGATCTCTCAAAAGAACATTTTTTCAAGATGTATTGGAGGAATATGTTCCAGCATATATGTCCAAAAGTACTTCAAATAGCCTATCTGTTGGGTATGAAATAGGATTCGCTCTCTCTAATCTTTTATCTCTTGAAGAAACTGCAGAGCGTGCAGCATGGACATGTGCTATTGGTTTTCTTACTGCCACATTACTTGATAATTTCCTAGATAAGAAGCCTAGATTCTTCATCGAAGCAGCCAGAATTGTATTCAATATATTTGGATTTTCTTTACCAAGCCACTTGTTGAGTACTCCACCCATTAGAAAGCCCTCTACTGGAGCAATTAAGGATATACGGATATTGAAAGCTACGGCTGAATCTTTTGCAAATCATATTGAATGTCTCTGCGAAACCACAAGCCCTGAGCTTCTGAAAGTCTTTAGAAATGAATTCAAAGATATGTTGTACTCTGAGATTCCAAGAGATTACGCGAAATATGAGGACATTGATAGAATGGAAGCAGTAATTCAGCAACTTAGGATGCGAAATTCTTCACCTTTTTGGGTGGGGGGATTAATTTGCCTGATGTATCATCCGTTTCACAAATATAAAATAGATGAATTAAAAGAATGTGTGTTAAAATTGGGAGACATTTTCTGGATTCTTGATGATATTACAGATTTCTATGAAGATTTAACACTTCGACGTTGGAGCTATCTAACAATCAAGCTTACAGAGGTTACCAAGTCAGTCCTGCCTAAGGTGCCTTTTGGGTTGGAACATCATCAAGAATTATACAATGGCATTATGCAAGAAGACATCATTGTGAGATGTGTTGAAGAATTGGTTTGTAGTTTCGATATGTTTCGATTGATGTTTCGAGATTGTCACTACCTAGATACATTCTCTGAGATTGTTCTCTAT
>JAEORG010000376.1 GCA_016841005.1 Candidatus Thorarchaeota archaeon
AATGAGTATTCGACAGAAAGGTGAATACGAATGGATTTGGCGCGATGGCGGTACATGCTATCTGTGCGGAAGAATGCATCCACCGTGGTCATATGGAGATAACAAAAGAATAGGGTTGGTCAGATTCAGGATGAAGAACCATCTTACTAGACCTGTCCTTGTATGTAGAACGTGCCTGCGCAGGTTCGCTCACATCGCTGTTGAGTTAAAGGTTTTTGATATCAATCAGGAATTTCTCTCTAGTGAAGAGGGGAAAAGTGATTAGTTTCTCTCAATTCCAAGTTTCATACCTGCCTTGGTGAAGAATCTCTTGTCGAGCCCGCATTGTCAAGCTCGGTGCATCCGAGATATGAAGTTAATTCATCAAGGTCTATGAATAGTAATGATAGGTGGGGGTCTTATTGAATACAAAGAAGTTCATCGTAATCTTGGTAGTTATTTTCGTGACATCATTCTCTGTGTTTTCCGACATTTACGAAGGTTTTGTTATTCCCTTTGATCCGACTTCCAAAGACGAAACTTCAACTATTGTTTCGGGGGAATTGCGCATAACTATTATTCCAGTGTATTTTCCAGACTGTCCACCAACTTTGCCTATAGACAACATCACTTCAACGATTCTAGAGAACATTAGTGATTATTTCTTTTGGGAGTCTTATGGAGCTGCTTGGTTCACTGGTTCAGTAGCAAAATGGATTGGTCTAGACAGTAATCGTTCTTTTTACGATAGAGGAAGCTTGAACTCTCCTGACCCTACGATAAAGAGTAATGCCTCTCTTGGATGTCAGTTATTTCGTGAAGAGGTGGCAAGTAAATTCACCATGACTGAATCCAACTACACCGAACATATATTGATGTTATATGCTGGAGGCAGTACAATTCATCCGCATCATGATTATTTGACGATCGAAGTAGAAAACGTACTCAGAAGATGTGAATTGTCGGTTGCTCCTGAGTTGTATTCCCTTGGAACCATAGCCCATGAGATTGCTCATGGACTCGGGCTTCATGATCTGTATAATAAAGACAAACTAAATTGCTGGGGAGAATTTGTCGGAAATTTTGACTTGATGGATAATTCCGGCCATTATGGCATTAATGGGATGTGCGCCTATTCCAAGATGTGTCTTGGGTGGATTACGCCAGATGAGGTTATTGATATACAAGATAATGCTACTGTACGATTACTTCGTATTGAAGAATGGGGTGAAGGAACTAGAGTCGTCAGAATTCCCATTGATAGCTGGAGATACTATCTTGTTGAAGCTCAATATTATTGGCCAAATTCAGGAATCCTTGTATCTCGTGTTGATAAGTCGCGAAAGACTGGTGGTTATGGTCGCGTTGAGGTCGTGAGAACCGCGTCAGGAGTAACTGATACGGAACGCAGTCTATTTACGGAACATCAACAATTCATTGACTCAAATCTTGGGCTCATGATTGAGGTTGTTCAAAATAATGATCCTTGGCATGAGATTAAAATTTCATTTGGTCTGTATAATAATCCCCGGACTATTACCATTCCTTCCGAGATTGGAGAAGTTAATAATGTAACATCTGCAGTCGACCTCAATGGCACATCATTTTTTGCTGTGTGTGCTATCAATGGTACAACAAGCATAAGGACTATTCATTTGTACAAGCTAACTGACACTCTGGAATATGTGCTTCACACACCTTTCACCAACGATAGTTTTAATCCGGTGTTGGTGTCAGGTTATAACGGGATTCTTCTCGTATTCGAAACTATCAATTCAAACAAGCATTCTGTAATAGCGCAATTTGGCGATAACATCACAGTAGTTTCCGATGATGACGATGCACGCAATCCCACAGCAGCATTCTCTGGAAACGGACTTTATGCTGCCTATGAAAACCACACTGGCGAGCATCATAGTATTATTGTTCGGAAAGCATCGTCATATGGATGGAACTATGGCATTTCATTTCAAGCTGAATCTACCTCTTCAGTTTACCCGAATGAAGATGAAATTCTGTATAATCCTCAATTAATACCTGCAAACAACTATGCAGTTCTATCGTATCTATGGTCGAATGGTAGTCAGAATGAAATGAGACTTAAGGGGAATATAAACTCCCAAAACATTACTTTAGCCTTTAATGAAGTCGAATCATTCGTGCTTGCGCCGCTGAGTGAGTACAGAGTATTTCTCTGTCTTACTCAATACAGTGGGTTGACAACTATCTACTTTTGGAAATCGTTGGATAATGAACTTGAACTTATTAGTAGTCATTATGGTATCAGTATAGCGCTCGCACCCATACTTGGTGTATGGGAAGGTTATGAGAGTAGTGAAAGGTTCGTGTTTAATCACGTCTGGGACAGATGGTACAGATCTGGAGATAGTCTAGTCCTCCGCCTCGGGATATCAAGAATTCTTGCAGGAGGTCTATGCTCATTGTATGGAAGCACAGCGCTTTACATGGCATCAATAAAGGATGGATTTGCATCCATTACAATATGGTCAATCTTGAGCCTTAGTATTGGAGCAGAAAGACCAATTGGTGAACTTTTAATCGCTATAGGTGGAAAGTGTTTAGTTGCGTCTATGCTTTGCTTGATGTTATACTACAGTGGCTGGAAAGACTTGATTCACCGATTACGAAAATACACATCTAAAAACACTCTAGGAAAGTCCTAGAGAACTACTGCTTCCATGCGAATATCCCTTATTGTTATTATTCTTCATAGAGAATCCACGAGCGCAGGAACACACTTTCAAAATGTTAATCCAACATGAAGTCTTCTATCGGAAGCATAATCTGATTGTACCTTTTCTACTCCAACCTGTTTTGAATTACTCGAAATATGGTAAAAGATATTTAGTACAAAAGACGTTTGAGATTCAGGGATTGGAATTGACGAGGACTAGCAAAAGTTCGTTAAAAGAGAGCTTTACTTCTCTTCTTTTGATAGAACTCATCAAGCTCGCTTCTTTTGGCAGATCTGTCTGTCGAGCCTCTCCTAACATAAGGACCTTTATCCTTTAGTAGATAGGGTTTGTTCTCACCTTCCGGTACATCGATAATACCGATATTTCGTTCTTGTAGATACGCCACTCTATATTCTACTTCGATTGGTGGATCGCAGAACTCGGTTATCCATGACTTTACCCTCTCTCCAACATTTGTATCGACTATACCTACGATCTCGCCATTGTCACTGACACCTAATAGAATTCTTCCACCTATTGTATTAGCAAAAGAAACCACAGACTCTATTACTTCTAGTGGTCGATTCTTATCAAACTCCTTCTTGAACTCAACCGTTTGATTTTCGCCGCGACTTATCAATTCAAGAAGAAGAACCTGTTCATCTTTAAGAGTAACACCTACCTTTGTTCGTGAATATCTGTAGTCGTAACTAATCCTGTCAATCAGGGAACCATCAATCGAAGACAGTAGATTTACCTCTATGACGAGAGGTTCCTCATCCAGCTCGAGCACTATCTGGTTGCCTGCCACAGGAAGATTCTCTGATAATTGAGTCTTAGTCTGCCCTCTCGAAAAGAATTTTACAGCCATCTCTTCTCTCTTTCCAGAACCAATCAAGACATCCAAAGTGACATGTTTTCCATCAATCACTAAGCCCATTATTTTTCCTCGGTAATCTGGAATTACTATCTCAATCTGAGGATTTATTCCATATGCGTCATCAGTGAATTGCAAATCTAATGTGGCTCTAAGAGCTTCTATTCCATTTGGGAACAATGGATAGACAAGGGATACGAGGGAATCTTGTGTAAGAATTCCCTGGCATTTGTTATCAATGCCTCCTGAAACAATCATACTTGGCCAATCTGTTGTAGCAAATCTATAACGAAAACGACTCTCTGAATATTCCAGACGATGAAGAGTCCCATAGAAGTTGATTGGATTTAGTCCTTCCAATTCCATTCTTGAATTAAGGTACATCATTCTCAGAAGATTAATTGAATCTTCTATGCTCATCGTTTGTTTAACTATGACTAATTTTTCATACTCGTAATGAAATTGATTTGGCTTATCTGAGGTAGAAGGCAAGTAAGTGACAAGACCGTAACAAAACTTGTGAGTGCCATCTTCGTCTTTCTCGAGGGCAAACGCAACAAGAGCTTCGTTATACATTTCCTTTCTGCTTTCGATTATTGCAATAGTTCTGTCAAGAGTGGTTTTTGTTTGATTTGTCACTTTGTAAGATTGGTCGTTGTTCATGAGTATCATCCCTCAATATATTCACATTATTGGGCATTTCAAACCTGATGAGTTTTCTCATGCTAATATCAATCAGAACACCAAACAAGCATAATGTTCTCAAGAATCATCGTTGGTGTACTGATAAAGCAAACTCTGTTTCAGGTTCATCTCTTATTCCAAGAATCGACTCTTTGGCAGAATCAACAACAGCTTTGTCAATTGTCACAATTCCTGTTTCATAATTGTAACTCTCAGAATGTGATGTGAAATTCATAGATGAAACAATTGCAATCTCGTCATCTACAACAAGAAGCTTTGAGTGCACTCCTCCTGCACTGTTCTCATCCCCCGAATAATACAGGCTCACATTTGCATCTACAAGTGTCTTGTGAAAACCCCATTTATTGGGATCCCCTCTTGGACGTCTTGCAATCAACATCACTTCAATTCCACTCTTCGCTGCATTTCGCAATGCAGTCCCGAGTCCAGCCTTCTCAACAAATGGATTTACAACATAGATGGATTTTTTTGCTTGCCCAATCAACTTTCGCGTAAACTCATAGAGATTGGGGCCGTCTAGAAAGAAGTGATAGTGTTCAAGAGTAGCATCGCACTCTTCGTTTGAATCTATCCAAGCTTTGAGCCACTCGATGAGTTCTGTTGAAGACTTCTTTGATTCCGCGGTCGTCTGGTACTTGGTGTTTTTGTAGGCTTGAAGCAGTTCCTGATTGACAACTTTAAATCCCTCCTCTTTGGAGTATTCAAGAACTCCTGCATCTTGAAGCTCTCTAACTACTTTGAACATCTTCCTTTGCTCAAGTCCAGAACGATTCTTGACATCTGACCATGTAATCGCATTGTCAATGATGATTGCACGAAGAATCTGACCTCTCCATGAGTCCCAATACTTTGGTTTTTTTGACAGTTTAAGGCCCCCGAATTACAAACACAGACATTGAATTCATGTATGAACCCGATTGAAATACTTTCAGTTCATTTGAAGAAATCAGTAAAACTGAATAGTTGCTAAACTTCAATCAGCATTGGTGGTAGAGAGTTGATTGAAGATAATATTGAATGGGATACACCCGAGCCTGTATCGCCTGACAAACCCAAGTTCAATCCGGTGAAACAATTCAGCCATTTTGTAAAGAGAATAAACATCCGATGGTTGGTAGTAATACTGCTAGCTGGGATGGTTTTTTCATCAGCAATCATCGTTTATCAGAATGGTCGAATCATCCAACTGGAAGGTG
>JAEORG010000044.1 GCA_016841005.1 Candidatus Thorarchaeota archaeon
AAAAAACAGCTAGTGCTGCTTGGATCAAAGCTAATAAAATCAGCCCTGGAAAATACAACAGTATTGACAAATGGGTGAAGTACTTGGCAAAGTTGGCTGGTGGGAAACCATCCGGCGCAAAACGGATTTCATCGCATGCACTTACATTCAAGAAGCTAGATGGCTTCTATGTACCTGTTTATTATGTTAAAGTTGCCGCAGGAGAAAAAACTCAGACAATAAAAGTCAACGCTATTAATGGTGATGTTTCCATCGCTGTATAGAATTCGTTTAACTAATTTCATGGGGGAGGACCATATCCTCCTCCTCCAGGTGTTTCTATGCGAACTGTTGAGCCTTTAGGAGCCTTAATCGTGGTTTTTGCTTGTAGAAGATGCTCTCTTTCCTCAAAGATAATTGAATTCTTTCCTGTTTTTCCATCTTCTCCACCTTTGAGACCCCATGGTCTAATCGATCTTCTCTCAGATTGAATTGAAATTGTGCATTTATCAGCAAGTAACTCAATCTCTCGGATTATTCCGTCTCCACCACGCCACTTTCCTTTCCCTCCTGTTTCTCTATTAATGGAATAGCAGCGAACACGAAGAGGAAACTCAGACTCTAAGGATTCAATTGGAGTATTGAGCGTATTTGTCATATGAGTATGAATTCCACTTGCGCCATCTTCGCTCTTTCTAGCTCCTGAACCTCCTCCAATAGTTTCATAGAATGAGAATGGAGTGTTCGTTCTAGGATCAATACCTCCAACTGTTAGATTATTCATTGTACCCTGACTTGCTGCTGGTACCATATCAGGAACGATAGAGGCCATAGCTCCGAAAGTAACATCCACTATACGCTGTGATGTTTCAACATTTCCTGCTGAGACAGGAGCTGGGAATAAAGGGTTCAATAGGGAACCTTGTTCTACATTTACATCAATGACATTCCAACAACCACTATTGGTCGGGATGTCTTTTCCAAATAGAACGATGAATACATAGTAGACAGCTGATAGTGTTGATGCTAGAGGACAATTGATGTTTCCAAAAACCTGTTTTGATGTACCTGAGAAATCTACCTTTGCCCTTCCATCCTGGATATCGATGGCAACTGAAATAGGAATGTCCCAGGCTCCTGCTCCATCGCTTTCCATGAAATCCGTGTACTGTCCATGTTTTCCTTTGAATTTTTGAAGTGCTGTTCTCATCATCTGTTTGGAATAGTATTGAAGGTCTCCAAATGTTGTGAGAAGAGTATTCCATCCATAGTTATCTGCTACCTGAGAGAGCCGCTTCATTCCAACATTATTTGCAGCTACCTGAGCAGAGAGGTCTCCCAATCTCTCATCTGGAGTTCTAGTTTCTCTAAGCAGATCTGCCACAGTATCTCTATCTAGTTGGCCTTCTTTCACAACTATCCTAGGACTGATGAGGGTTCCTTCCTCTTGAATTGAAGTTGACAAACCGGGCATAGATCCTGGACTAATTCCGCCAATATCTGCATGGTGTGCCCGATTAGCGCAGAATGCCACTCGTTCTCCATCATTGAATAATGGTGCTACTAATGTCAAATCTGGAAGGTGTGAACCTCCTGAGTATGGGTCATTGACCAATGCCATTGTCCTTGGTTCCAATTCTTTTCCAAGAGTGTTAATGCATGATTTTACTGAGAGTGGCATAGCTCCCAAATGTACCGGGATGTCCTTTGACTGAGCAACTAGATCTCCATTGTTATCGAACACTGCGCAACTGCAGTCTCTTCTTTCTTTGATATTTGGACTGAAGGCTGTTCTCCTGAGCACCTGACTCATTTCTCTTGCAGAGGAAATGAGCGCATTCTTCAAAACCTCGAAGGTGATTGGATCTTCAATCATTGGTTCTCCCTCCGTATCCAGAGAGTACCATCCTCATGTTGCTCTGCAATCCATCCTGGTTCAATATACGTAGTAGTATCTATTTGCTCGATTATTGCTGGTCCTCCTATAATCTGCCCAATTCCAAGTCTCTCTCTACGATACAATAACGCTTCAGAAGTTGCACCATCCATTAGGATTACATTTCGCTTTCCAAACGGTTCTGATTCGCCCTGAATGTTATGTTTGTAAGGATGGTATTCATGCGAACTAGACTGCGCTACTGCTCGCACAGTGACCCACTCGATTTTTCTTCCTTCTAACTTATAGCCAAAAGATTCGTTGTGAAGTGTCTCAAATCTCTCTATTGATAACGAGGTGATGTCATTTGAGTCATTGTTGAGAGGGACTGATAGTTCATGTGATTGTCCTCCGTATCTCATATCAACTTTCCATTCGATTGTTATGTCCTTAACCGAGACTCCTTGCTCAACCAACTTGTTTTCTGCATCTTCTGAGAGATTAGTTAGCGAGTCCAGTAAGACCTTTTCATTTTCACGTGAGGTGTCAATGAGTATCGTCTTCATCAGGTCAACTCGAAGATTTGTGCAGACAAGTCCAAGCGCTGATGTTATACCCGGATATGGAGGTACTAGAATAAGATCAATATTCAAGAGATCTGCAATATCAACTCCCTGTGTAGCTCCTGCACCACCAAAAGGAACCAGTACGAATTGTCGTGGGTCACTTCCTCTCTCCACAGTGACCTCTCTGATTGCTTGGACCATATTTGCTGTGGATATTCTAATAATCCCCTGTGCAGCTTCTTCGACTGTTATATCAAGTTTAGAAGCTACCCTCGATACAGCCTCTCTTGCTAGATCAACATTGAGTTTCACTTTTCCACCTAGAAAGAAATCTGGATTCAATCTTCCGAGAATGAGATTTGCATCAGTTACTGTTGCTTCATTTCCCCCTTTGTCATATGATGCTGGTCCTGGGACTGCTCCTGCACTCTGTGGGCCTACATGTAGAATACCTGCATCATCTACCCATGCGATACTTCCTCCGCCTGCACCTATTGTGTTCACATCTGTGGAAGGCATACGGAGAGGTAATCCAGCTACCTCATTATCTGGTTTGACAACGATTCCCCCAATTATTGCGCTAATATCACAACTAGTGCCGCCCATATCCAATGTGATTGCTTTTTGAATTCCGCATTGCTTAGTAATTTGCCACCCTCCAATTACTCCACCTGCAAGTCCTGATATTGCGAGACCAATAGATCTTCCCCTTACTTGGTTTGCATGCATTGTTCCTCCATTCGATTGCATTACTGCAAGAATGGAATTAGGTAGAAGAGATTTCAGGGAAGCATCAAGACGTTCAAGATAACCAACGACAAGCGGACCGAGATATGCCTCTAGAACCGTTGTTGAAGTCCTTTCAAACTCACGAAATTCTGGAAGGACATCTGAAGATGCTACAATATACGCATCACTATAATCTTGCAATCTTTTCTGTAGTCGTTTCTCATGTGATGGATTCCGATAAGAAAAAAGAAGTGAGATCGCAATTGCTTGAGGGTGTCTCTGGAGAACCTTATCAAATGATTCATCGATACTCTCATTTGTCAGACCTTCAATGACCTCTCCTTCAGAATTAAGTCTCTCTCTCACTCCTATTCGATCATCACGTTTTACAAGAGGTTCTGGTCGAGAAGCTGAAAGTGAATAGATGTCCTCCCTATTTTGCCGACCGATTTCAAGCACATCTTCGAGTCCTTTTGTAGATAACAAGACAACCCTTGCACCTTTTCGTTCGAGCATTGCATTGGTAGCTACAGTTGTACCATGCACAACCAATGAGATTTCATCAGGTGAAATGTTGTTATCATAAAGTAATTCCTTGATTCCTTCGATTACTGCAGACTCTTGGCTTTGTGGAGTGGAAGGAACTTTGTGAACAAATTGTTGACCTGTGGTAGTATCTGTAAAGATGACATCTGTAAATGTGCCTCCAACATCTACACCTATTACTCTCATCGTGAACAATGAACGAATTGCAGAAGGACAATAAGAACGCTTGGGCAGTTTTATGTCCGGCTCCTGAATCCTTATATCCTCTATTAGGAAAAGAGGACTGATTTCCTTTGATTATCCGTAAAACTCTACCACGATTCGTTCAGATTTCATTTCTGATTGTAATTTTTATCTCACCACTCCTTGTAGGAGATGGATTCACACCAATTACTCAATCACAGGACCAATCAATTCCTGCAGATGCACCTGGTCTAAGTGTAATCCTGATGATTGGTGATGGGATGGGATATGAACATGTGGACCTTGCTAGATTAGTCGAAAAAGGCGAATCAGGAAATCTATCAATGCAACAGTTGACCTGGAATGCGTCTGCTGTAACATTTGCTGCGAATAGTGCCATTACTGATTCTGCAGCTGCAGCTACAGCTATAGCTACTGGAGTGAAAACGAACACCGGATATGTTGGCATGGATCCTACCAAGCAAGTCCTTCAAAATATTCTAGAATATGCTCAGGATTTGAATAAGTCAACCGGTGTAATTACAACCGTAACTGTCTACCATGCTACTCCTGCGGGATTTCTAGCTCACACTGATAGTCGTTATAATTATGATACAATTGTCAGTCAGATTGTAAATGATGCTAATGTCGATGTTCTACTAGGTGGAGGTTCCGATAAATTTTCATCAGCTCAATTATCAACTATGGTTTCGAATGGATACTCTGTTGTTGACAATCGTTACGATATGCTTAATGTCGTTTCTGGAAAGCTTTTCGGGCTCTTTTCATCCAGTTATATGCCCGAGGAGATGGTAAGGGACTACACTACCACACCTTCACTCTTCGAAATGACGAATCAATCCCTGCACATCCTGTCTCAGGATCCTGATGGATTCTTCTTAATGGTTGAAGGTGGTCAGATTGACTTTGAAGGACATGACAATGACAAGGTTGGAGTTGCATTAGAAGCAATTGAATTTGATAAAGCAGTTGCACGTGCTGTTCAATATGTAGACAGCAACCCAAATACAATACTCATTGTGACTGCTGATCATGAGACTGGTGGACTGACTGTTGTCAGCAATACTTTGAACGATATTTTACCTGGTGCATTTGGTCTGGAATCTGAGAGACGTACACAACGTATAGACCGTGCAAACAATGTTACAACAACTTGGACTACGAAGGGTCATACTGCAGCTGATGTTCCAATCTATGCCTATGGTTCTGCATTTGCTAGCCTACCTGAGGATTATGCTATCAACAATATTGACATTTACACGCTCATGAGGGATTACTTTGACGAGAATCCTCTCAGTGTGACTCAATATGAGGAACCTGAACCCACAACCACAACAACCTCATCCACTACATCTACAACGTCTACTACTGATACGACTTCAGAAACTACCAGCACAACAGAGTCAACTAATACTACAACTACATCTGGAACACAGACTGATATCCTGCTAGATCCCATGATGCTTACAGCAGTTGCCGCAGGTGCTGCAGTTGTAATAATTGTCATCTTGGTACTTGTCAAGAAACGTTAGTCTGTTCTATTCCATGAGAAGAATGATAGTCTGGATTTTATTTCGAATCCAAACTTCGAATAGAGCTGAATAGCAGGCGTATTGACCAAATCTACGCCTATTATCCTCATTGTGAGCAAAGAGTGAAATGGATTGGGGCAATATGAACACTTGAGCAGATTAATTACCGACTTCTGAATCTTTATTTCGCGAACAGTTAGAACAAATATG
The DNA here is from genome assembly GCA_016841005.1 of Candidatus Thorarchaeota archaeon. The sequence goes on from JAEORG010000044.1 coordinate 5,643, forward strand.
ATTTGTCTTGATTATTCGGAAAGCTTTACCCCGTATTCTTCAGATATCATTTCTGATTGCAATATTTATCTCACCTTTTCTTGTGGGCAATGGATTCACACTAATTACGCAGACAGATGTGCAATCTGTCCCTGCAGATGCTCCTGGTCCTAGCGTCATTTTGATGATTGGTGATGGGATGGGGTTTGAACATGTAGAACTTGCGAGATTAGTCGAGAAGGGTGAATCTGGAAATCTAACCATGCAGCAGCTTACTTGGAATGCATCTGCAGCTACATATGCAGCCAATCATTACATTACAGATTCAGCTGCAGCTGCCACAGCTATTGCCACCGGAGTAAAAACAAACACTGGCTATGTAGGTGTGAATCCTGACAACCAAATTCTTGAAAATATTCTGGAATATGCTGAAAATCTGGATAAATCAACAGGCGTAGTTACAACT
>JAEORG010000377.1 GCA_016841005.1 Candidatus Thorarchaeota archaeon
AGTTCCATAGAACAAAATATCTTGACTTCCTACTTGACCCATGTTTCTAAAGTAAAACGATTGCAGTGAATCACAAGCTGAATCGATTAGTTCTCCCTCATAACCTGCCATATCATTGGTTTCATTTTGGGTAAGGGTATCAGGGATTGCTTGGATGAATCCAAAAACGATTAGAGTCATAAACAATATTGCTACCGCTTTGGACTGTTCACTCACTTTGAACACAACACTAAATCAGAGATGTCCCGCAAATAACGCTTCTTATTGTTTATGCGTCTTACTTCATTGCTCTGAAACGCTTGGCAAAGATTCCTCAGATTTAGTATCTCAGTGATAGATTCAGGTGAGGATGTAGAAATCAGGAAGTAGTTCAATAGTCCCTATTTCATTGCATTAATAACAGTAAACCTTTTTGAGGTGCTTGAACGCCGAAACGTGTGATAAGATACTATGAAGAAAACTCCTGGCTTCTCCTTTTCTCAACGCTATTTCAGACCATATATTCCCCTAATTTGTGTGATTCTCTTTAGTATACTTGTTCACTGGTCCAGAGTCCCTCACATTCAAGGATACGATGGCTACACACTCATAATAGAATCCTATGCCCTCTTAGAGGGCTATTCTATGGACTGGTTAGTTAATCCATTATCGTACTTTGGAATGACGCCATTCTCTAGCTACCCAATTGGTTCAGTCTATCTTCTTGGATTCTTTTTAGGATTGGGAGTTAGCCTTGAAGTCGCTGTCAATCTCTATGTTGCATTCTTCTGCATAATCTGTGGAGTTGCATCATATCAGCTAATGAAGTACTTGTTCGACAATGAGTTAACCTGCTTGCTTGGGGTCCTACTATACCAATTAATGCCAATTATCTATACTTTTACTTATAACATGGCTACAAGTAGAGCATTAGTGTTAGCATTAGTACCTCTATTAATCCTCTATCTATTAAAATGGACTAATACTGGAAAGAACAAGTACCTACTTTATTCATTCATTATGATTCCTTTTTTGATGCTTCTTCATCGAATGTCAATTACATATTTTGTTTTCCTTGCTGTTGTAATTGGGTTAAGACTCCTATACAAATTACCTTTTAGAAAATTGATACCAATTAAGAGTCCAAGAACATTCAATCGCGTTGTTGTAATATCTTTCTTTCTCAGTATGGTCGGTTTGCTTCTCAGTTCCTTTGTAATTTTCGGTTTCAATTCGAAGAATATCGTGCCCGATATTCTACTGCCTCCCCTTACATTGGGACTACCTCAAGATCTTCTTGGATTCAGTCTTGACTACTTCTTGTTCTATGGACCAATGCTGTTTCTTGCATTCATCGGCATTTGGCAAATTCTTTCACAGATATGGAAAACCAATACAGTGTTTGTATATACTAACTCAAATCAGTTTATTCTGATATTGTTACTAGCACCCTTTGTTTTGTTCCTTACACAACCAGCATACGCAAGACATCTACTAGCTCCAATTGTTTTATGTCTCGCTATGTATGGTCTTCAGTTAGCTAAGAAAAGCTCAACTAGACTATCAGTATTGATTTTACTAACAGTCCCATTTGCCACATTCTTTCTTCTGTATGATATCCTTTGGAGAGACATTGGTTTCTACGTTATGGTATCTACAGTATCATTATTCGGAATTCTCATATTTGGAATCTTGTTGAATAATCATCAGAGATTACACAAAACAATCAGAGTATCCGAACGAAATCACATGCGCATTCGTTTCGTGATTGTACTTTCTATAATTCTTGTCATGACACTTGTCAATAATGATATGCGAGTATCAAGTGAAATGGATGGTATACTGATCCCTACTTTCGTTACGGAGGAAGAGGTTGTTATTGCCAACTACATCAAGGAAAATAGATATCACTATTCAGGCCAGTCTGTTATCATCAGTTCTCATTACTACCCAGAAGTTCGTATAGCAGCATATGCAGAAACTGGGTGTCTTGCAGATGGACATGGGACTAGTATACTCATATCGGGATACTTGAACGGTGATGAAGTGCTCGAAAATTCAACACTAGACGTTGTTGGGAATTTTTTTCAAGGGGTTCTTTATGATTACCCCCTTACAACTAAACACCTCTGGCTTCAGATCATGCATGGTGACTATAATGATCCAGTTATCTACGACTTGATTTTTAGACTGAATATACATTACTTCATAGGCCTCAAGGGATCAGATAATGCATTGTATAGCTCTGGGTCTCCTTTTCAATCAGAATTTAGGGTAACCCTCTCTGCTCCTATTGTCTTTGAAACAGCGCATTATGTGGTTTATAGGTTGAACTGACAAACCAGTTACCTGTCTATTCTATTTGTAGTGACTTTCAACAACAACATTAATCCGAAATGGTCATTGGGAACAGGACGAAAAATTGTGAAACACTGAAGGTGGAATTACTGGGAAAGAATTCAGTATCTGAGATAACATTTCGAAAACGATTCAGTCATCATTTGTCTGCAGCATTGATAGCAGCGCTCTTTGTTAGAGCATTAGCATTAGTGCTGATCAAGCTTCTATCAACCATCCTCCCGAGAGATGATTTTGCTTCCTTTTCTCTTTGGATGAGTCTGATTACCTTCCTAGCTGTGACCTCTACAAGTTCCCCTAGTGCAACCCTTTGGAGATTCATGGAAACTAGAAGAAATGAAGGACGCGCACAAGCTTCCAAGCTGTTATCAACATCCATAACCAGTAGTTTGATGATTCTGGTTCTTAGCATTGGATTTCTTTGATTGATTTTCTTGTTATTCGGTTTTCAGATTGCACAGGAGTCATACTACATGGTTAGTCTTCTCATAGTTGGGTTTCTTTCATCTGGATTGCTCTTGAGAGAACTAACACTAGTCGTATCTGGCACCGAACAGAACTCACGAGAGATTGTCGCTTTCAATATGTCTTTCAGTTCTCTTGCAACGATGTGTGCTGCCCTATTTGGTATCTATTTCTTGGATGCTTCTGCAGTTCTATTGGGTCTTGGTTTAGGATATTTCATTCCTCTTCTAATTGCCCTAAGACTTCAGCTAAAGCGATATGGTTTTTCCATGCCAAGTCTTGCTGATTTTCGAGTCATTGTTCGATTTGGCGGTCCCAACATGGTAGTCACATCCTCATCTACAGCGATTCCATTTGTAGCTAGTTATCTGACAATGGTCATGATTGGATTATCTGATGTAGCAACTCTAGCAATCGCACTTACCATCTCTGGTTTAGTTTCACTAGTAATTGGACCACCATTTACTGCATACCAATCGTATTTGGTTAAAACCTACGAGAATAACCAATTTGAATCTGCTGAGAAGGTCACTGGAAGACTCTTCGAGCTTTTTACATCCTTCGTAACATTCGCAGTTTGGGGGTTGTTCGTATTTTCATCCATATTAATTTCATTTATCTCAACCCCCGATTATCTCAGTGCTTCTTCACTCGTTCCTTTTACCGCTACAGCAACCACAATCATAATGGTATCTTACTTTTGGAAATTGAGGTTGGATTTGGTCGAAAAGACAATGTATACCGGAGGAATCCATGTAGTTGGCATTGTATCATTCATCATTCTTTGTCCACTCTTTGTATCGTATCTCGGATTGATTGGCGTTGGTCTAGCACTACTTTGTCATTCCATAGTCATTGCGATACTATTAGCTTATGCTGGAAACATGTTTCTACCAATTCAAATCAAGCGCAAGTTCATTTTCTCTTGGATTCTAGCAACTTCACTTATGATTGCCTCTTACTATGCCCTTGAAGGATTATCCCTCTCATATCCAATCAGCTCTATCATTTCATTACTAGTATTTTTGATTATATCTTTTAGTTCTGGGATGGTGAGATTTGAAGATCTGAAGCAGATCCTCTTTATGTTTCTACGAAACAACAGAAATGTCAATTAATGCAAAAGAGAATAGTTTGTTCGCAGTCAATATCCCTTCTGAAACTTGGATTTCTTTATACACAAAGACCTGTTTCAATATTCTCCTCTAATATAATTTAGAGTATGAACAATTTCTAAGCGAAGGCGGATAATTCAACTTCATCCTATCCAAAACAAATATTATATCTCCCTAGAATAATGATTACTGATTTTAGTTGTGTGGAATAATTTCAATCTACTTTAAAGGATCTCGCGTAAACGAAATAATAGATAAATTCGATTATCTTGTGGATTTAATGTCCCATCGCGGACCCGATGGACGAGGAGTGTTCATAGAAGATTCCGTAGTACTTGGTCATCGCCGCCTTGCTATCATTGACTTAACAGAAGGCGGACGACAACCCATGACTACTCCTGATTCACATCTTGTTATAATCTACAATGGAGAGTTGTATAACTATAAAGAACTTAAACAAGAATTAATATCTCGCGATTACACCTTCGAAACGGAATCGGATACAGAAGTTCTTCTCAAGATGTATTTGGAAAAAGGATCTAATTGTCTAAACTTACTAAATGGGATGTTTGCATTTATAATATGGGATTCTGTTGATAAACGACTTTTCATAACAAGGGACCGATTTGGCATTAAACCTCTGTATTATTATGAAACTGAAGAAATAATAGCTTTTGCATCTGAGATAAAATCGCTTATCCCACTTGTTAGTAATTTAACACCCAGTGATGAAATCATCTATGACTATCTTGCGATGGGCCGTGTCGATCATCTTAACGATACCTTCTTCGCTGATATCAAGAGGTTTCCAGCAGGCAGTTACGCAGAGATTACCGAGGGTGTGTTCACGATAGTCAAATGGTACGATTCTCAGAGAGAAATCAATCGAATTAGGAATGATCCAGTATTCAAAAAACGTGATGTATCGGAGCACATTAGTAGAGTCGGCGAAATATTTAGAGATGCAGTGAAATTGCGTTTGAGAAGTGATGTTCCTGTTGGATCATGTCTTAGTGGCGGTTTAGATTCCTCAGGGATTGTTGCGATAGCTAGCGAACTCGTTAATCCATCAGAAAAATTAAATTTCCAAACTTACTCTGCAGTATATGACGTCAGCTTTGATCAAGATGAAAGCAAATACATTTCCATCATGAATGAAGCATGTGGGACTCAAGGCAATTTCACAACACCTACTGTAAAACACCTGCAGGACGACTTCTCTCATTTTATCTATCATCAAGAAGAACCTGTTCCATCATCTTCAGTTTTCTCTCAATATCTTGTGATGAAACTTGCACATGAAAACGGAGCTAAGGTTATCCTTGATGGACAAGGCGCTGATGAAATTTTCGCTGGATATGACTATATGGTTGGTTATTACCTTGCGGAGTTAATTCGGGAAGGACGTATTATAACTGTAATTCGTGAAATTATTGCTCAAACAAAACGAAGAAATATCATCGGAATTAAAACTGGCGCATACCAATTTGCTCCAACATTCATACGACAACTTTTCACGTCCAAAACCGTTAATTATCTAAAAGCTGAGTTTAAGGAGCGATTTTCTGACAGAAATGCAATGGAAACTGTTCTTTACAAAGTCCCATCACTCAACCAAGCACTAATCAATCATCTCTCTTTCAAGCTGCAGCATCTTCTAAGATTTGAGGATAGGAATGCTATGGCATTCTCGGTAGAAACTAGAGTGCCTTTTCTAGATCCCCATTTGGTCCATTACATTTGTGCTTTATCCTCACGCTTGAAGATTAGAAACGGTGTTACAAAGTGGATATACCGAGCTGCAATGAAGGGATTACTGCCATCACTCATTTCTCAACGAACTGACAAAATAGGGTTTGCTACGCCTCAGGAGAACTGGATGTCAAGCGAGGAATTATATATCATTAAAGACCTTAGGAACAATCCTCACCCACTCTTATCCAAATATATTGACTTGTATTGGTTGAGAACAATCGTAGATTCCGATATGATTGTTAGAAAGATGAACCATACTCTACTATTTAGAGTCATTTGTCTACAAGTTTGGTTAAAGACCTTCTTTCCAGTGAATAACAAGATTTAATGAGTAGTTATTTCAAACCATCTCGATTTGAATAAAACATCCCAAAGTGAATGTGAATTCTAATTTTATGTTCATTGCAAGATCTCACTGCTAAAATGATTTACGTGGAATAAACTACTATTCGGTCATAGCTCTTAGCCATTGATTACCACCATTAACATATGAAAATAAATAATGGAATTTACTAGCTTCAATCAAACGATCTGATTTACTGATTGGAGTTGATAGTAGTTTCTCTAATGCATCAGCAAAGAATTGAAGATTCCATTGAGGATGGTAAATAATGAGTGGAGATGATACTTCTATTATATCAGGAATATCACCAACACCTATTGTCAATACCGGAGTCCCTGAACAAACTGATTCCGCGATAACTGACGGAAAACCTTCATTCTCAGAAAACAAACAAAGTGCTACATGAGTTCGTATTATTTCAGGGATGTCTTTCCTGTATTCTGTAAACTGAATCCAATTTTGTAATCCCAAGTCAGAAACCAGATGCAATAGATTGAAGTATTCGATTCCAGATCCCACAATTGTACAGTTTATGTAAACACCACGTTGATGGAGTTCTTTTACTAATTTTATTGTTCGATCTATTCGTTTGTTTTTAGTGAGTTCACCAATTACGATAAGCGAAGTCTTTTGTATTATTCCCTCTTTTACAGGTCTGAAATTTTTGGTATCTATAGTATTTCTTACTATCCGAACTTGTTTAAATCCGAAAAAATAGAGAACTCTAGCGGATGTACTACCAGTAACGACAATACGATAACTGGCTTTGCACACTAGGAGTATAAATGGTTTAAAAATACTTGATTTCAGACCAATATTGATGTCATCACCGATGAGACATGTTACCAACCTGTTTCCAGAAACTCGCGAAACCAAATATGCAATAACTCCATGAGGTATGCAGTAATATGAGATTATGGTTATAGTAAACCTCCTGTTGTTGTAAGATATAATTAAACCTTGGAATAAACGAAATATGAAACAGAATATGAAGAACTGCGATAAAAATTTTGGAGTTGGATAGAAGACGACTCCCGGTATTTCCACTCCAGGGTTATCACGTACTACATGAATCTCATCAAACAAACCACTGTTGTGAAGAGGCATTATCTTATCTGAAGATTTGATATCACTTAACCCTAAAAAGACAATACAAATTTGTCGAACCATATTCAAATGAAAGCCTTTACAACTTATAATAGCCGCTGAATTCGAATGAAATTTGGAGTTAATATTTCTTGACCTTTTTCCACAAAAAAGGATAAATCGATTTGATGGAATTTACTCCGATTTCGTGCGTTTTTACACTTATAATATGCCGACTTGTGAATATGTTTGCTACTGTTAAATTGGATTTAAACTCTGTATAATTAGATTAGAAAGAAATGGAATTATCAAGCAGTTTGGTAGTTTGAATATCGAGCTTGTCTAGATTTGTTGTTAGAAAACAATTCATTGGGATTGCAAGAAACGCCTTACGCAGATACTCTTCAATAACTGGGGTTCCAATGTACGGAAGAGTAATATCAGTATTCAAAAGTATCCTGCAACCTAGTGGATTATACATGTCTACTAGACATCGGTTTGTCACACGAATCATATACCCATTAGTGGATCTCTATTCAGGAACAAGAACACAACAAAAGACTAAATTTCTCTTGAAGAGTCAGTGGTGGAGCAAAGAGAAGCTTAGAGAACTCCAGTTGATCAAGCTGAAACATCTTCTGGTTCATGCCAAAAAGAATGTTCCATATTATCGAAGAGTGTTCAAAGAGAACGATTTTGATCCCTATAATATTAAATCGATTGAAGACCTAACAAAGATTCCAGTTCTCTCCAAGGGTGATGTTAGAAAATACAAATCCGAACTTATTGCTTCCAACTATCTGACACGTGTAAGAATTCCTGGGAGGACTGGAGGGTCAACTGGCGAGCCTCTTCAATTTTTCAGAGACGCCAATTCTCGAAGTTGGGCATGGGGCGCCATGAACAGATTCTATTCGTGGGCGGGTATGTATCTTGGGGAAAAAAAAATTGTGGTTGGCGGCGGTTCTTTAGGAGGCTACTTGGGAAAAGGCGTATTGAACACTAATCTTGGTAAGCTATTGGGTATGCTTGAAGGTAGTACGTTTATTCCCATGTTTGAGATTAATCGAGAAAAAGCCTTTGAATTACACGAAATGGTTGGGAGGGAAGGTGTCAGAGTATTGACGGGCTATCCATCTGGACTCTATCTGCTTGC
>JAEORG010000378.1 GCA_016841005.1 Candidatus Thorarchaeota archaeon
CACCTTCCAGTTGGATGATTCGACCATTCTGATAAACGATGATTGCTGATGAAAAAACCATCCCAGCTAGCAGTATTACTACCAACCATCGGATGTTTATTCTCTTTACAAAATGGCTGAATTGTTTAACTGGATTGAACTTGGGTTTGTCAGGCGATACAGGCTCGGGTGTATCCCATTCAATATTATCTTCAATCAACTCTCTACCACCAATGCTGAATGAAGTTTAGCAACTATTCAGTTTTACTGATTTCTTCAGGTGAACTGAAAGTATTTCAATCGGGTTCATACACGAATTCAATGTCTGTGTATGTGATTCGGGGGCTTAGAATTGTCAAAAACACCAAGGTATTGGGACTCATGGAAAGGTCAGATTCTTCGTGCAATCATCATCGATAATGCAGTCACATGGTCTGACGTCAAGACTCGTTCTGGACTTGAGCAACGAAAGATGTTCAAAGTAGTCAGAGAACTTCAAGATGCCGGAATTCTTGAATACTCAAAGGAGGACGGATTCAAAGTCGTTAATCAAGAACTGCATGAAGCTTACAAAAACACCAAGTACCAGACGACCGCGGAGTCAAAAGCGGCTTCAACAGAACTCATCGAGTGGCTCAAAGCTTGGATAGATTCAAACAAGGAGTGCGATGCCACCCTTGAACACTACCACTTCTTTCTAGACGGCCCCAATCTCTATGAGTTTACACGAAAGCTGATTGGGCAGGCAAAAAAGTCCATCTATGTTGTAAATCCGTTTGTTGAGAAGGCAGGACTCGGGACCGCATTGCGAAATGCAGCGAAGAGTGGAATTGAAGTGATGTTGATTGCAAGGCGTCCAAGAGGAGATCCCAATAAATGGAGTTTTCACAAGACACTTGTAGATGCAAATGTGGGCCTGTATTATTCAGGGGATGAGAACAGTGCAGGGGGAGTGCACTCAAAGCTTCTTGTTGTGGATGACGAAATTGCAATTGTTTCATCTATGAATTTCACATCACATTCTGAGAGCTACAATTATGAGACCGGAATTGTGACAATTGACAAAGCTGTTGTTGACTCTGCCAAAGAGTCGATTCTTGGAATAAGAGATGAACCAGAAACAGAGTTTGCGTCGATGCATCAATAGTGAGTAGGAGGATATGAAAAAAGATCCGTGTTCGAATATGTTATGTCAAAAATAGTGAGTAGTTAGAGTTTCATTAATCAACTGGATTTCAATTTCTAAATAGTATAGAACTTTATTTTTCAAAGAGTTTCGAAAATCGTCGAATTCAGTAATTTCAACATAATCAGTAAAGCTACTTGTCCAATACGTTAGGTAATCAAAAAATGAGTTAATAAAATCAATGCAATCTTGTTGTTCAAAGGGACATACTTTGGGAATATCTCTCCCAGGCGGCAAAAACTGACGATTGGCTAATGCCTCACGAAGTATTCTCGGAACTAAAACTAATCGTGCGTGAAACCATTCAGCAGTATGACCAAGGTAGTAGTCATCCCTGTGAAGCACTTCCAGAATGTGGTTGGTAACGTACTTTCTCCGTCCACGCCTCAAGATTAAGCACCTATTGTATTATCTACGGATTTGAAAACAGCTTCTTCTTAGATTTCTCCAACGTTTTAAATCGGATGATAATCTGTGAGATATATCCTAATGTTGAATTCAAGTCAGGAAAATAGTCAGAAGGATGAGCACAATCATTTCTGGTTGAGAGCAGTCCATCCAAAGCTTTCTTCATAGACTTTCCACAATAACCACAATCATAAAACGCTTCAATAATCTGAAAGTCAGAATGATATTCCCCAAGCTCTTCTTTTGATGAAACATATCTCCAATTTGATTTTACTTGAGATAGTTTCTGAAACCCATCTAATGATAACCACTCTTGAATATAATCAGCCATTGCAGCCCAACAGAGAACATGAGCTCCTCTGAAAACACCGACTTCAACACATCTAAGACTTTGACGTATGAGGTCATCTTGAAGAATACTCAAATCGTTCAGTTTCCTGAAAGTATCTTCAATTGTAATGGTCCTATGTTCTGAAGATTCGTGCTTTGAGAGGATTCTTTTTGCTTCTTTCTCAAATATTGCAAATCGTAAGAGCCATCCAGTTAGATTAGTCATCTTTCTTCTCGCTCTCAAAAAGATACTTGCGCATAGATTTGAAAATAGCATCATATATTGTGGTATCCTCAGTAGTTGGAAGATGCAGTTGTACATTAAGATGAATTGTCATTCCTTGAGGTGCTGTCTGAATTTGTCTAATTATCGTTCCTTTTTCTTCCGCTTGAACAGGAATCTGCTGTTGAGAAGATGTTGTGATACCATCTGAACCAAAATCTGCTAGTTCACATAGAGCTTTAAAAGTAAGCAGCATATATTTCACAGCACCTTCGCCAAGCTTCGTTTCTTGTCTAAAGAAATTCGTTAAAACCTCATTATCTCGAGTATGTGCATCAGAATATAACTGATATAATTTTGAATATCCTTCTTTGATGCATTTGGCCAGTATCGTCTTTTGCTTTGTTGTATCTAAATATGCATTGTAATTCTCCGTGGGAACATTCTTAGAATCGATGAAGTTGATGTATTTAAGAACCTGAATTATTGGTCGATCGTTCTTACTCGTGAAACCAATTTTCTCCAAATATGGTTGATTCACCTTATCAGGTACGTTTCTCGATATTATAGTTTCAATAAATTCCTTCAATTTCTTTACATTACTTGTATAGGGGTAATCTGCCATTTCTACACACGTCCTACCTTGTTTTAACTCGTTAGTGCCATGGTCTTTTTTTCAAAATCTCTTGCTTAATCCAAGCAAAAGTTCCCACAAATCCAAACCACGCACTCTAGAAGTGTTCTAGTCCCATAGAATTGGAAAATGATACAATAATATGAGTTTTTCGTAGCATATTGTGATTATTAGAACAAAATTAGAGCATGTCATTTAGTTTAGCTTATTCTCCAAGGAGGATTACTATAATGAAAGCGCAACCGGATGAGTTCAAACTCCTGCCAATAGAAGAGTGAAAGAATTGAGCGTATACCCTAAACTGGCCTAATCGCAGTACGTGCGCCGCAAGCCGAACATATGAGGTAATATGCGCCACTTTCCTTCTTGATCTCAGTGTCAGGTCGAGTGCAGAC
>JAEORG010000379.1 GCA_016841005.1 Candidatus Thorarchaeota archaeon
ATAGCTCGAATGGAGAAGGGGACTCTAGATCCAAAATTCTCCATTGTCCGGGCAATTGCTTCACATCTCGTGGGAATGAATAAGACCTGCTCTGACATTATGACCCAAGATGTTGAAACAATAGATGCAAGAGATTCTATTCTTGAGGCTGCAAAAATGATGAGTCAGGGAGGGTACTCGCACCTACCAGTTCTTCGAGGTACACGTCTTGTGGGTAGTATCTCTCAACGAGATATTGTCAACAATCTAAGGTTGAATCTCAGAGAAATGAATGTAGAAGCGATAATGAGTTCCGAAGGAATTCCAATGGTAAATGAAAATACACCTGTGATTTCGATTATTCCGCTACTTCAAATTCATCATGGAGTTATTGTACAGAAACATGGGCGATTGAGTGGAATTATTACAACAGCGGATCTTCTTGGAAATTTCAAAGATGGTTTCTTGATTCTTTGAGCATCTATCTTTATTACCATGATTTTCTCCCTTACACTCGCCGAGCAGCGGAGACGCATATGAAGACACTAGAGCCATCACTTACTAGAGCCCTGAAGGCACTTGGTATTACTGAGTTGAACGAAGTCCAAAAGTTTGCTGAGAAGGAAGGTCTCTATAATTCCGAGGACAACTTTGCCCTTATGTCTCAGTCTAGAACTGGGAAAACATTTGCTGGAATTCTCTTTATTGCCAATGAGATTTTCAAGTTCATCTCAAAGAATCGAGTAGAAGGTGGAGGTGATTGTAAAGAAGTTGGAATATTTATTGCTCCTTTCCATGCTTCAGCTCGAGAAACTGCTGCTACTATCTCGCGTTATTTTGGTTGGTTTCTAAGACCACTAGTTCTATTTCGAGGAGTGGAAGAATCTGATATTCTGTTCAGACTCTCTAAGGGGGTTCCTCCAAATATTATCATTGCCACTCCAGATGCTTTTAGAGAATTTCTCAGATATGATGCAACACGGGACTGGTTGCTTGAGAAAGAACTTGTTGGGAGTGTCTTTGATGATGTCCATTCAATCCTTCATGATCCGCTAAGAGGTCTCAGACTTTTTGAGGATGCTACATTTCTAAGGAATAAAAGACCAAAATCTAGACTCCTTGTGCTCTCAGGAGAGTTCGAAGGAGCAGAACGGATTGAATCGTATTTTGAAGTGAAACTACTCAAAGAGTCAAAGTCCTATGAACCTCCAACTCTTGAATTAATCCAATACAAGAATACAAAGGAAAAATCCATCGCGCTTACAAACGTGCTTCATGAACTTGCTGATGAAGGTGTTCGTACATTAGTCTACATGAATAATATCGAAGCAATTAATGAATTCATGGAAAAAGAAGGTCCCGAACTATCTTCTGCTGTTTCCTATGATCTTGATCCCTTAATCAAAGAAAGATTACAGAAGGTCGCAAACATCTTAGGACCTATTGGATATCCCTCTCCTTCTGTTTTGAACGAAGGGGTTGGTATCTATCATGGCCTCCTCACCGATAGTCAAAGATGGTTTATTGAGTGGGCATTTAGACGAGGATATATTAGATTTCTATTTGGTACTGAGGCACTCGGTTATGGTGTAACGGCCCCAGTATCCCATGTTGTCATGAGTGCTCCTGGAATTGATGAAGTATTTCGCCAGTCTATGATGGCACGAGCAGTAAGACTAAGACGTGGTAAAACTCGACCTGGGAAATGCACCGTATTCACGAAAACAATTGAGGGTGTTGAGGAACTTCATAGAGTATATAATTCTCCAAGAATGCCTATCAGATTCATCGATAACGGTAAACTCTCAAATCTGATGATTGGATTAGTGGGTCATGGAATAATAAAGACAGAAGCAGACCGAAAACATATTGCCAAATCTCTTGATCCGTTCTTCAAGAAAGGGTCTACAGGTGCGACTATAAAACAGATGGAGGAAGCAACAACTCCTTTCATAGAGTACAACACCAAGAAGGAATATTCGCTTACTCCACTTGGCAAGGCTGCTTTCATGTCTTCAATATCATACCCAATTGCACAACGAATTCTTGACAGCCTTAAATTGTTAGAAAACACAGATGAAAGCCCCACAGAAATGGACCTCTTGATTATCCTTAACCACGCAAGCTCTTTGATTGGCCGTAGAGATAAATCTGAAGTAGAACTCTCAAATTCCGCTCAAGAAACCTACATCAAGGACCATGTTTCAGCTCTTTCGAATCATATCATTGACACTGATCTGGAGTCAACTTGGCGAAAGGCGATAGAATTCTCACTCGTAATCAAGCAAACTTCCGATCTTGATAAGATATCATTGACTACTAAGAAGACAAAGAATCGACTTAGGCGAGAACTCCACTTATTCCTCCCTAACTTCACATCATTTCTTGTGGCTTTGAAGGAAATACTCCCTATAGCTGAGGTAAAGTCAAAGAAAACAATTGACGCTTTATTGAAAATAGTTGAAGATGAGTCTTTTAGAGATTTGATAATTGACCCTTATTCAAAGATAGATCGTAATCTCAGATTCAAGGATTTATCTTTTGTAGATTTTGGGAATATTGAGCAGAGCATCGGTGCAACACTCACTGCTGATCTTACTCCTATGCAGAAAGCGCGATTAATAGACCTGCTTGAAACTGTTCAGCATACAACAATATCATTTGTTGCCCTTCTTGAGCGACAGAAGGATAATCCCGAAAGTCGTGAAGTATTAGATCTAATTTGTGATTTTAGTCAAGAGGGCGTAATGGGACGGAATCTAGTTAAAGCATTGGAAGAAGAAGGTGTTGTAGAGCGAGGTACACTTGATGGTTTATGGCATAGATTCTCCTCAGAAGTCGAATCCATTCAGAAGAGAACAGATGCTCCTGCAAAAGCCGCTTCTGTGTTATTCTCTCTTTTCACTGGAGATATCGTTGGTCTAGCAACCAGTGGTGTGGATGCTGTCAAGGTTGCATTAGGAAGAACACGGAAGGTAGATACATCTAAGATTGCATAAATTTGGGCGAAAAATAGGCAATGTGCCCCCTGAGAATGAGTTATAAATGCTAAAACAAATCTGAATGACGGAGTGGAATGTTACATTGGCTCGAGAATTGGACATCCTTGAAGACCTCCGCGATGGCATCGATAGCTTTGTCGAGCGATGGGGGAAGATACAGAGAAATTCTGTAAAATCAATTCAAGCGGTGACCAATACTCTTGTACAGCTTGAGCATCTCGATGGTCCTCTTGGGAAATTAGACGGTTATCAAAACATTCGAGAGAATACCCGAGGCAAGCTCCTTGTCAATCTTTTTGATCGATTAGTTCCCTCACTAGAAACGAGTATCAAGGACTTTACAAAACTAATGAAGATGTTTGAAACTCTTCGGCAGAGGTCATCAAACATTCAAACCTTTACAGAGTCACTAAGAGGAAGCCTCTCAGAATCTCCTGAGCTGGAAGACCTGGTCGGATTTCTCGATCTAATCATTCTAAGTGTACATGATATTCTGAATATGTTTGAAGCTGAATTCTTAATCAAAATCAGTATCTTTAGAGACCTTGAGGAAGGCGCAGTAGAATTAGGAGTAATTAGTAACTACCTTACAATCTGGACTGCTGAACCGAATCTTGAAACCAACGAATTAGAGAAGTTGCTGAAAGACCTTGATGAACACTTCGATCTTCTAAGAGATGTCTTCAATGGGAAGACTGGATTAAGAATCCCAGATGTTTACAAGAAAGCCCAATTCTGATTCCTTATAGCTATATTCTTGCTTACCTGAATAATCTCTTCCTGATTTCATCAACAATTAGAATTAGTGGTGCAATAGATAATACAATTGCTATATCGACCACAGTCAAACTAGCCAGTTGAAAAACTGCTGTCAATGGTGGGAAGAGGAATAAGACTGCGACAAGAGTGACATCAATTAGATAAACAACGAGAATATATTTGTTCTTCAGGAAACCAACATCAACTATTGATTGATATTGTGATCTGCAGTTTTGAACACTGAACCATTGCATGACAATTAATGCAAGGAAAATCATAGTACGGGTCTTAATTACTGGTTCATTGATGTAAATGAAATAGATTCCTAGAACTGCGGAAGCCATTAACAGACCATAAAAGATAGCGATAGACGATATCTTTCTTGTAAGAAGTCGTTCTTTTATTGAACTAGGTGGTCTGTCAAGAAGCCCCTTTCCTTTGGGTTCAAGGGATAATGCAATGTCGAGCATACCATCAGTTACTAGATTGACCCAAAGAATTTGGAGTGGTAATAGTAGTATTGGATTTGGAAATAGAAGTAACGTTGATAGTATCAACAAACTCTCTGCTAGGTTTGTAGACAGAAGAAAAAGTACAACTCGCTTTAGACTATCAAGGATGTGCCTTCCTTCCTCCACACCGTCGACAACGGCTTGAAATTTCTCCTCTTGAAGAACTATATCTGCTGCTTCTTTGGCAATATCAGTTCCTGTAATCCCCATAGCTATACCTACGTTAGCCTGTCTCAGCGCTGGACTATCATTAACTCCATCACCATTCATTGCGACATTTTTACCATAACTCTGGAGTGCTTGTACAACTCTCAATTTATGAATAGGATTCGTCCTAGAAAGAACAGTTACATCAGTATTCACAGCTTCTTTCAGTTCTTCATCGGTCATAGAATCAATATCATCGCCTGTGAGCGACCTATCCCCTCTCTCCTGATTATAGATGCCAACTTCCTTACCTATTGCTTGTGCAGTGAATTGATTATCCCCTGTAATCATCATAACGAATATTCCAGCGTTCTCTGCCTTTTTGATATACTCTGAAACACCAGTTCTTGGTGGATCATTAATTCCACAAAAACCAACAAAATGCATCTCGGTTAAGTCAGATTCAGAGATTTGATTTTGATCTGCTGCTATTCGTTTGGTGGCACATGCAAGTACTCGTAGTCCTTGAGATGCGAAATCATTTGCAATATCTTGTGATTGTGAGGGTGATTTTAAGAATTGTTCAACGATCTCTGGTGCTCCTTTGACAATTAGGAGGTTATCAGTATCATTGGATTGACTTCCAGTTGGTTCATGCAATGTTGCCATAAACTTCCTGTCGCTTGAGAATGGGATTTCTGATATTCTAGGCCAAGCTTCATCGAGAACGTATTTGTGGAGTCCTGCCTTTTCTAACGCGACTAGCAGAGATGCTTCTGTGGGAGATCCTTTAATCCTCCATATACCTTCACCAGGTAGACATCTCTTTCTTGGGTCATTCACATCTAGGCACTCGTAATAGAGATCAGAATCGTTACATAATGCAAAATACGATAGTAAATCTCCTAAGTCCTCATATTGATTCAACCTGTCGTTCTTTATTGGTTCAGAGGCATCAGTTGGTAAATCATGTTCTGTGTATTTTTCTGATCGTAGACAGACTTTCGGACCACAACCTGCAAGGAAGATGCTTCCAGATTCAACATCAAAACCAGAGCCGCTCACTTCATAGAAATGATGTGGAGTGAAGATTCGTCTAACAGTCATCTGATTCCGTGTCAAAGTTCCAGTTTTATCAGTGCAGATTACATTCACACTACCTAGCGTTTCAACAACTCCTAGGTTTCTTACAATGACATTCTGTTGGGATAATCGATAAACACCTACTGAAAGGACAATGGTAATAATTGCAATCAGTCCTTCTGGTATTGCAGACACGAGTGCAGAAAGTGAAAAGAGCAGTAATTCTACAAACTCAATTCCTCTCCATAGACCTAGTAAGAATGTCAGAAACACGAAACTGAATGCAAGGCTCAAGAAGAAAATACTCAAACGTTTTGTTCTGATAACAATCGATGGTGATTCTTTCTTGATATCAGAGATTTCTTTGTTGACATCGCCGAGAACTGTATTGTCGCCAGTTTTCTCAACCAGTATTCTTCCTCGTCCTTGTGTGACAAATGAACCAGCAAAGACCTTGTTTGATTCCTCATAGTAATGAGGATTTTCAATGAGACATACTACATCTTTCTTGACTGGAACACTCTCTCCAGTAAGAAGACTTTCATCGACATTGAGATTTCTTTCAAATAGAACTCTGCCGTCTGCTGGAACCTTTTCTCCTGCACTTAGCAAAAGAATATCTCCCGGAACAGTCTGTTCAGAAGGTATGTCCATCTCTTCTCCATCTCGAATCACGATCGATTTCTGTTCGATAAGCTCCTGAATCGATTCTATGGTTCTCTCGGCATTGTATTCTTGAATGAAACCAATGGTTGAGTTGATAAATAGAATTAGAAAGATGATGACCGCGTCAATCGCGTGATCAACTAGAATTGAAACTATTGCAGCAATAATCAGCACATATACAAGAGGTGCCTTAAATTGATTTAAGAAGATAATGAGGGGATTTGCCTTTTGAGCTGTAGTAAGTCTGTTTGGTCCAAATTCTTCCAATCTCCTTGATGTTTCTTCAGATGTAAGCCCTTCTGGACTTGATCCAAGGTTGGTTAGACATATCTCATAATCTATATGCTGCTCCTCAGATGTCAAACTACATCTCTCCTATCTTGAAACATTGAGTGATATTCAGTTAAAAAAATGCATCGAAACAACCTATTTTTCAATGAATAAATTTGCATCCTATTGCATTCGTTTACGAGTTTCTAGTTCTTCAATTTCTGCGTCAAGTTCATTCTTCAGCTCTGCGAATAATGATTCAGACAAATCGCCGGACTCGTAGTTTGATGAAAGAAACTCAATCTTCTGTTTTGCCAATTCGGTTCTTATTTCGATCTCTCTAACTCTTGCTCGTCTTTCTGCAACTAGTACTCTCAACTCATCTTCAAGTGTGAAAATCTGTTCCTCTAATTCTCGTTTCAAGGTTTGATAGATTGTGGCATCCACCTTACCTTCTGTGTATTGGTCAACAAGATATAGCAATGCAGCTCTTGTAGCATTACGTTCAGTGGTAATGTCTTGTGCCCTATCTTTTTCTTCAACTAAACCAAGTTTCCTAGTTAGAATAGGCGTTGTAAGACCTTGGATGAAGAGGCTCATGAGGATAACAATAAAGATGATAGAATTGATGACCAGTGCGACATCAGTTGCTGTATATGTAATATTTTGTAAAGCGAAGAACGAATTCACAGATTCAGTGTTATCGAGAATAACTCCAACAGCAATTGCTGCAAGAGCTGCACTCGCAACACCTTTCACTCCCGCCCAACTGAGTAAAAATCGTTCTTTCATGTCTACTGTCTTATCACCTAATGTGACTAAGATTACTGAAACCGGTCGAGCTACGAAGATTACCAGTAGCCCAACAACAATACCGATGACTATGAGAAAGCCATCCAAGAAAGTAAGTAGGCCACTAACATCTAACAGAAATCCAAAGAGTATATAGACTACAATTTCAAAAACAAACGACACATTCTTCATCACACCTCTCATCGATTTCTGAGGCATAAAGGATATTCCAACCATCTTTGCATTCGCCATGAAAATGCCTGCGAAGACACAAGCTAATGCTCCTGGATGAATTCCAGGGATCAATGGGTATAGGAGACCAGACATTGCTTCTCCAAGACCATATGCAAGAATTGGTGTCGTTGCCGTTAATATCGATATATTCGTATCCTCTCCAGTCATGAGAATGAGTCTTCCGATTCCATAGGCTACTCCATAACCAATCAACACACCCATTCCCATGCTTAGGAAGAAATCAATCAAAACAATATACCAAGGTTGTAGTAATACTGGGATAATGAGTGGCTCAAAAACTGTTGTAACTAGAACTACAGCAGTGGCATCATTGAACACAGCTTCTCCTTCAAGCAGCGTGAAGAGTTTTCTTTTGACTCTGACTCCTCCACTCTCAAGAATTGAGAACAATGCTGCAGGGTCTGTGGGTGAGAGGATTGATCCGATAAGCAATGCAAGGCCAACACTAGGAATTAAAAAGGTGACCGTTACTCCTGCGATGACTGCGGTGAGTAGAACACCTAGAGTTGCCAGTAAAACTACTGAAGTTCTAGCACGATTTGTTTCCTTTAGGTTCATTGTAAGACCTGCATAGAAAAGAACAGCTGCAAGGGTTAATTGTGCTAGAAAATCCATTCCGAAATCTGCTGGAAGGATACTCTCTTCCGGACCTAAGGCTAGACCAAGTGCAATACCCGCCAAAATCAATGGTATTGGGTATGGGAATCTATATTCTTCTGCAACTTTTGCGAGGGCAGCTCCCGCAATCAGTATTGCCGCGACTAGATATAACAGGGATAGGTCCGAAGCCAAAAAGCCACACCTCAGATATCCACAATGATTTCTGCTGCTTCCTTGATGAAGTCAGATATGTGTTCTAATTCACTCACTATCTTTCTCATAATATAGCAAGTGTATCCTGCATCCTCACCTTCGGTTAATATAGAGATTTGGCGGCAGATAACGATATTATCCTCATCAATTTGTCTTTCAAGCTTGAGGACAGTCTGTAGACATTCAAGAGCACCTTCTGAATCATCTTTTTGTCTTTCTGTGAGTTCCTTCAGTGTTTTCAGTTGTTCGTGTGTCTTGGAAGAAATAGAATTCATCGAGTCCATGTATACATCACCAAAAGACTCTCCACGTATCATATCAATCATGATAATCAATTGGGCGAAGGTATGCTGAATCTTCACAATG
>JAEORG010000380.1 GCA_016841005.1 Candidatus Thorarchaeota archaeon
CGCAACTTCTGTCAACTTGAGTGATAAGCGAATTGGAAAGACTGATCTGGAACCGCTGAGAGATTTTCCAAATCTCGAAGTTCTCATTCTCTCAGGTAACGAGTTGCAACAGATAGACCTCTCTCCTCTTAGTGAATGTGTGAATCTCCTGGAACTCTCTTTGGGTGGAAATGAACTTGAACAAATAGATCTCATCCCACTTCAAGCATGTGTTAATCTTCAGCATCTTGACCTCTCATTTAACAAACTCACCGAAATTGACCTCACACCACTTGAGCATTGTGTCGAATTAAAAGCTCTACACCTATTTGATAACAGTCTAGAAGATATCAGAATAGCATCCCTAAAGAAGAACAAGAAGCTTCGAAATCTTACACTGACAAACAATGCATTCGAAACACTCGATATCTCCTACCTATTCCTCTTGCCTCAATTGGTACAACTTGGTATTGACGACGATGTGAAACTGAAGGCAACGTCTAAGGCAAAGGGTAGAAAAAATATTCCATCTCCTCTACAACCGCTACTGGAAAATATTGAATGGATTTAGGCTTGTTTCCTGAATACAACGAGAAAATGTGTCGAAGCATCAATAGCTCCAGGTTCAGCACACACATCCAGTTCCCACTTGAGTAATGTTTCCCATCGATTCTTATCATTCATTACTTTGGTTAATCTGTCCTCTTTATTGAACCCAGTCGAGAGGAAGTTGGCTGCAGAGGCATCAAGGATATCCACAGGATACCTACCAAGAATTTTCTGAAACTCGCTCCACCGAAACATATGGATTTGATGAGTTCCTCTGGCAGCATATTTTCCGAATATATCTCCTGTTCTCAAGATATCATCGATTTCATCCAATTCATAGTTACCTGATTCAATTTCATCTAATATTGCCTCTGTTAAATGAAGAAATGTCCCAAGTCTTGAACTGACGCTTGCTAGTATACAACCACCGGGTTTTGTAACTCGTAATACTTCTTCTAGAGCTTTGTCAATCTGGTCTAGGACATAACTGAATGGACCACCAAAACAAACTGTAGCATCAAATGAATTGTTAGGAATGCCCTCCAGACTAATGATATCCAATTTCTTTCTCCATTCAACTGACTTATCAAATCCTGCTTCTTTCACTTTTATCTCATTCAATCGTAATTGTTCCTTCGAGATGTCAGCTATGGCTATTGTGGCTCCCAATTTTCCTAGTTCAATTGTAAATCTACCCGGCCCAGGACCTATTTCGAATACCCTATCTCCATCTTTGATGTATTTCTTGAGATAGTGCTGGTGAATGTGGAACTGGACCTTTCCATGAGGGTCAGTGTCAAGCCGTTTCCATTCACTCTCTGGGTCGAAATCGAAGTGGCCTTCAATCATCTTAGGGTCATACTTTACGATCATACACACTCTCCTGATTTTCCTAAAACCAGGTGTCGCTTGTACTAAAAATATGTGGTCAGTGGGGCTGTTTCAACTTAACTAGCTCTAACTGCGTCATGAAGCACGGGAGGCGCAAATTTTCGTAGCCGCCTAAGCCCCACGACTTTATCCTTTCTCCCCAATTTTGCATCTTCAATTGCTTTTTCCATGAATTGAATTGCTTCGTCATATGACTTGCGTGGTACAGGGTAGGGAACACCATCCTTACCTCCAAAGGCAAATGTCATTCTAACAGGATCTGACCATGAAGGAGCACTGCCATAGATCATTTCGGAGATTAGCGAGAGACCCCGGACTGCTGCGGGACCAATCCCCTCCATGAACAGGAGATTCTGATAGTCTGATGGTTGAGTTTCATATGCTCGTCTTACTGCATTCCAATCCATCCGTGTTGGTAGCACTTTATAGCTAGGTAAAACCTCTGGGTGTCCGTTTCCCTCAAGCCATGGCAACAGAGTAGATTCACCATATGCCTTTACGTCTTCAAACATTCTACGTACTTTCACAGGACCTTCCTTTACTATGTCTACTGAGGTTCTTCTACATTCATCAGAATCTGTGGACGTCATATCCAGTGCTGTTCTTCGTAACACCCCTGAAATCATTCCTGTATGTGGTTCATTGATGAAACTATCAACTTCTTCTGATAACCAATGGTATCTTCGTGCATCCTTGGAGTTGTAATCCATCCCCTGTTGAACAACAGCCCAGTTTTCTTTAGAATCAACAAAGAATACATGCTGATACAGATTGTATCCATCCTGAATTGCAGCGTTATCGACCTTTGCAACATTTCTGCTTA
>JAEORG010000381.1 GCA_016841005.1 Candidatus Thorarchaeota archaeon
GAGGCCGGAGGAGTGTAGAAATGACTCGCATTAGTGTTGTCTTTCCTGCGCCATTGGAGGCGGATAGTCCATGAATACCACTAATTGGAAAGGTGAGTGATACTTTTCTTAGAGCTACTCTGTACCCATATCGCCTTGTAAGATCCTTTGCTTCAACGGCTGTTGTCACCGGTCGTTTCACCTTTGGATTCAGCTGAATCCCTTTGGCTCTCCTATTTAATCTGATGGATGGTCTGTGTTGAGCCTTCTACTATATACTCCGACTGTCTAACCAAGTTTCATCAGACTAATGAATAGGTCCTCAATATTTTGAACCTTAATATCAACACCCCGTTTCTTGACGGCATCAAGGAAGTTCAATTTGCAGAATACGCACGATGAAACAATTGTAGTCGCGCCAGTTTCAAGTGCTTGATTCAACCTTCTCGCAGCTACATTGATGGCATTCTCTCCAAATCCCGCTTTGAAACCTCCACCAGCTCCACAGCATACTGAGTTTTGCCTGTTCCGTTCCATTTCAACGAAATTAAGTCCAGGAATGCTCTTCAGGATTTGTCGCGGAGCTTCGAAAACACCCACATGTCGACCAAGATGGCAGGGATCGTGATAGGTTACGGTTTCAGGATAACTATCTTTCCACTCAAGTTCACCTTTCTTAAGCTTCAAAGCTAGGAATTGAGTAAGATGCTGTGTGGAGAATGGCAATATTCCATGTCTCTCTCTGTAGAATTTGGGCCAATCTAATGTGGTTGTTCTATAGCATCCTGAGCATGAGAAGATCACATGTTCAATTCCTCGAGCCTTCATCTGTTCGACATTATGTACTATGAACTTCTCTGTTTCAAGGTTGCCAAGCATTTCTGTATCGCCATCTTCAGTTTCTTCATATACTGGTCGAGATACTTGTCCAGTTCTAATCAGCGGACTACAACAGCAGTACTCCTCAGCACCAAGAATCTGCGGCTCTATTCCAAAGTAGTTGAGCATTCGCAAAGTTGCGTCTGCTATCTCAGGTCTTTTGTATGAAGCAGTGCATCCTACGAAATATCCCCATTCGGAATCATCTGAAATCCGAGTATCTGGTTTTACCCAATCGCCTCGTTCCTTGGGTTCACCTCCATATACATTGTTGTGTTTGAATGCCATATCTCCCATAACATGCAACTTTCCGTAGGGCCCCTTCCCTTGCTGTACGAGTTTTTTCCTGACATCTTCAATTATTCGAACATATGGTACCTTAATTGGACATCTTTCTACACACTGTTCACAAGTGCTACATGCATATACTGCTCTGACGAAACTATCGTCTATTGGTAGATTTTGTTCAACATATGACCGCAAAAGTCTGAGTCTGCCACCAGCAAACATTGCCTCCGAATGAAACTCTTCGTAACTAGTACATGTCCATCTACAAGTTGAGCAATTACTGCATTTGACTATCTGATCCGGATCTACATCAAGTTCAGGTGTAAAGAATCGCTTCATTTCGATATCTCCTCCTGGTATGTGACTGGAATCTGTAGGATATTCTTTGCTCGCCGAAGAACCACCTGCAGTCTTCGGAAATAGCCATTCATTGTAAACATTAGATTCATCCGAGTGTATGACATTTTGCAGTGAGTCAGCTTATCGGGATTCATTATTCCCCTTGGGTCCCATTTCTTCCTTATTTCTTGGAAGCGCTTATAGTCCTCAGGTTGGTATCTCTTAATGTATACTGTATTCTGAAGACCAAATGTGTAAAGTTCTCCTCCCTGCCGATACATCATCTTGACGAGTTTATGCAGCATCGATTTTCCTGACATGAAATGCATCCAATTTCGATGGTCGGATGGAGCAAAAACACATAATCGTGCCTTGCTAGATCCACCAAGAACCAGATAGAAACAGGAATTTATTCTATAATTGCTCGCAATCTTATACATTCTCCTCACTATTGGCTCAACCTGGGTTAACGGAATCCAAAAATTCTGCATGGATAGGGTAGGGACCTCCAGCTTGAGTTTCATCTCAATAATGAACCTATCATTCCAATTCTTTTCGTAGTAAGATTGCTGCATTTCTATCCCCCCTGCAATCTCAAAAATTCCTCGAGCTGTCTTTAGCGATTCTCCAACTTCATTAGATGTTCCACTGTACGTGACAAGAACGAAGAACAAACCTGTTGCGTCAGGCGGAAGGCCTCCTTGAACACGCCACTCATACTCAAGGTCGGTCAGTCTTAGATAGATCGGGGGGCTCTTGGTCTTGCTTAGCCGAGTTAGAGCATCGATTGCTGTTTCAAGCTCTTGAAACGCAAACATAAGGCCCTCAGTGGATTCTGGAATTGGAATAATTTTCATCTTGATTGATGTGACAATACCTGCAATCCCTGTGGTGCCAAAAAACGGCATCATGTCGTTTCCCGTAACTGTTTCGACTGTTCCATCTGGTCTGACAACTTCCATTTCTAGCAGATTTTCAATCATCGAGCCATACTTAGGAGTTCCAATTCCAGCCTTTCCACCTATTGCTAACCATCCTGCAAGTGTTGATGCTACAGCGCTCTGTGGTGACAATGGAATCATGAAACCCTGTTTTGCCAGCTCGTTGTTTAGTATCTCCCAGACTGCACCCGCTTCGACGTGAACCCATTGTTCCTCTCTGTTGATTTCTATTATCTCTTCCATTATTTTGGTATCGATCACAATTCCTCCTCTAGTCGGACTTGCTGAGCCATAATAGCATGTTCCGCCTCCTCTTGGAACAATCGGGATTTTCTTTTCTGTAGCGAATCTCATGACCTTCGATACTTGTTCGCTCGTTTTTGGCCAAGCCACATAATCTGCCAGCCATTTCTTTTTCCATCTATAATGATAATACGGAATACCCGTTGTGTCTCCACTTGCTGAGAGACGTTCTGCCATGAGGTCGCTAATCCATTGAACTTCAGTTAATTCCTTAATTGGTTCTGCATTATTCATCTTTCTTTGCACCTCTATGCTATATACTGGAGGTAGCCCATGATGAAAACAAGTGTCCAACATATTCCAGCGACTAATCCGGGAATATGCGTTCTTATCCCCGAGATACCAGTGAGGAATGCACCAATACCTCCTAGGTAGCCTATAATTCCTAGACTAATATGAATCAGATGAAAAATATCTGCTCCTCCAACACTGAGAACAGTGTTTGTGAGGGGTAGTATTGTAACAATATTAATCGTCGTTAACAGTAAGGCTAAACCCGCACATAGACCGTGAACAAATGTGAACCTCTCCTTTGAAATATAGTACAATGCTGTACCAGTCCACAGGAGAATTAATGCAGGAAGACCAAGAAACACTGTCATGTGTATGTTGTCAAATTGCAGTGCCTGCAATTGACTAGTTAGTATTGGTGTTGTCATTTAGTTACCTCCGTTTGCGAAAAAATGCATCTGTTGGTCCGTTGGAAAATAGAGGAGCTAAAGAAAAATCTGCAAATCTGAATAAGTGTCAATAAAGCACATTGAATGATTGAATATCGACTAGTTGCTACATTGCTAAAGGAATGTGAATAGTTGGATATGGTGCTCAGGCTTCTGTCACCTCCACACTCCATCAAGCCTCCTTCAATGGAAGATTTTTCTTCCTAATCTTAGGAATGGTGTTCCTATTGAAAGCACAACTGAGATTGGCAGCAGATTCACAAACTCAGTTGCAATAAACCCGACAAATACACCCACAATGAACCAGATCAGATAACTCGTAAGATCATTTACAATTATCCAAGGAACATACGCTTGGAAAATTGTTGGTACCAATAATCTTGC
>JAEORG010000382.1 GCA_016841005.1 Candidatus Thorarchaeota archaeon
ATCCCCTACAACCGCTAATTTCACCAACCTCTTTGACGTTGTTGCAGTCAATCGTAAGCATCCCCAGGACAGAGTTTTTGTCAGTTTCAAAAGGACTGCATATTAATCTATTATGTTCGAATAATTGAAAATATTTGATTATAGCGTTTCTCGTGAGGTTACAAATTGTAATTAGAGCCTGATTTTGCTTCACCTGGGAGAACCACGAATATTCCTAGCACTATGCTCATTAGAGTATCAGATTTGTTTTTGATAGGTGCATTGAATTGAGAATACGCCAGTTTGAAAAGAGAGATACTAATGCAGTCATCAAGCTAGCTAATGATTATGCATTATTTGATGGTCCAATAAGTGAAGCTGATTTAGAAGTAACATACTCTTTTCCGGAGGGTTTTTTGGTTGCAGAAGACGACAACAGGATAATAGGATTGGCTTATGGTTATTTCAAAGATGTTCCAAGGGAGGTATTGGATAACTGGGATGTTTCAAAAGTAGCTACGATTGAACTTCTTGTTGTTGATTTAAAGCATAGAAACCAAGGAGTTGGTGCTACTCTACTTGACCGCCTACTTACGATATTCAAAGAAGCTGGCACGGATCTGATAGGGTTGCACTGCCCCGTGCAAGCGATAGAGGCTAAACAACTTTACGAGAGATTTGGGTTCGAAATCAGTGCATTCCATATGAGAAAAAGGTTGAATTCTTCTACAGTTTGATAGATATGTTACAAAGATGCTATTAGAGTCATTTTACGGAAGCAGCGTTTTCAGGAAGCAGTTCATCCAAGTAATGTATTCTGAGTGCTTTTCTTAATACATAATTCAGTGCAAATGAAGCCGGAACAATGATCATGTTGAAAATCATTGTTAGGAGCGCGATTGCAACCGGGTAGAGAGAGTTCCAGTTTAGAACCAATGAATAATAGATGTAGGTCGGCACAAGTAGTCCAGGAAAACTCCAAAGGCCGCCTACAAGCAGTGCGATTATTTCGTTTCTGTTTCTAAGAAAAGAAATCAAAATGCATCCTATCCCCCACGTGTCTAATGTAATAATCACGTATACTAGAAGTTCTCCAGCGCACCCGTACACAATACACCATAGAAGTTCCCCCAAGCAGAGACTCGGGATGCAGATTGCCAAAACTAACCATGGTCGAACCATAGCACTAAATGAGTATAGGAATATTGGAGCCAAGTAGAGAAACAGGACTCCTGTTATCCAGGGGGTTGGGATGAGAAAAGGAATACGCAGGAATGAAGAAGAAATCACGATTAGTATAGAGAACAAGGCAGCAATTAGGACAAATCTCCTCCAAGAATCCATCTGTGAATTGGATTTTATGTGACCCAAACCATTTGCTTGATCCTCCATTTCTTTTCCAATTCCCATCTTAATTTCCAGCTCCGTACACATTATGATCGTTTAATTCAGTCCCTCGTCCATCTTAGTTTCAAAATTGTAAACAATGTCGAACAAGTGAGGACACAACAAATCGCAATTAATCCAGTAAGATTCGAAAGAGTATCAGAAGGACTAAGTTGACCTGTCTGTTCTGATACTAGTTGTTCAATATCATAGGAATGTTCACCAACGGCTAGTTCATCTGCAACATTGAGTGTTGCCACACGTTCAAAATCACCTCGCGAATAGAGATAGATCACACCGTTCTGCTGGTCACAGATATACGAATACATAGTTGCTGATGCTGAAACTGTCTGAAGGATTTCTTGACAATAATCAAGAGATAATTCACTCATTGTGCTTAACATGGAAACCATTGTATCATATCGCTCAACCTGATGGAGTTCACTCTGAGCGAGATTGAAGTTTGTGGAAACAAGATAGTCTTCTGATTTATTTGTCATCCATAGATTACCATTATCATCCAACCCTATAACAACTGCATCTCCAGTGCTATCAGCGATGTGTGCCTGTTGCCAGTTCAGTAGCAGAAGGTCATAAGAGGTGACCCATAATTTTGTTTCCTCCACTGTCGCACACTCTCGAAGCATTTCTATAAAATAAGACCCCTCATAATCAGGCTTGCTCGGGTCAAGATGAATCTGAGTCAAAGAAACTGCTGTCATGTCTAAGCATAGTCCTTGGTCATTCATCCCCCCAACGGGCACCATAATATTACGGTAGATTTCATAGCCATACAATACTAGTCCATACTGATTCTCGGATCCTGGTAGAAACCAAACCCTTCCGTGGCGAAGCCCTTCATCCTCGTTGTTGCAGAAGTATGTATTGCCATCTTGTGAAACACTGAAGATTGAGCACGAGTCCAATGTTCTTACGCCATCTTTCAGGGACATTATTGGTACTATAAGAGAGATCAGCATAACCATGAGTACCAACAGTGCTTTGCGATATGGTATGACTTTCATCATGTCAGCTCCCCAAATACATGAGGAAACACGAAACCTGATGTTGGAGATATACTCAATCAATAAAGATGGTTTGACCAGCGCAAAATTCAGGTCTACAATATGAAATTTAGTTTCTTAATTGACTACAGGCGTATTGGATTCGGTCCAATCTTTCTGATCTCGTCAGCGAACTTGTTGACCTCTGCTGCAAACTTGTCGCCTTCAGCTGCTGACACAAAGACCATCTTCACCCGATCTTCATTCAGACCAAGTTGACCCACGAGTTTCCTTGCAAACCTGACTCTGCGTTCCGCGCCTAAGTTCCCTGTCTTGAAGGCACAGTCTCCAGGATGACACCCCACAATTAAGACTCCGTCTGCCCCTTCCTGTAGCGCCTTCAGAATGAAGTTGATGTCTAGTCTAGCGGTGCACGGCATCCTGATAATCCTGCTTGTGATGTCATATTGTAGCTTCATCGTTCCTGCAAGGTCCGATGCTGCGTACATGCACTGCATGCATCCGTACACGATGATATTCATATCCTTCGGGGGCATTATCAGTAACCATCCGAGAGCGTAGTAGTTGCAGAATTCAGGCCGGCATATAATCTTTCATGTCAGTCTCCTAAGTGTTCAGTTTTGTGCATCGATTTGAAGGAAACCATTTAGTAAGGTGATTTGTCATCAGATGTGTAAAGGATGTTGTGAATCTTGATTGCAAATGGACATTTACAGCAACAGCTTTCTTTTCTTACTGAGATTGATGAGCTTAAACAGATTCTACGACAAGCTGTTCTGATTAAGGACCATCGGCAGGAGAATGATGCTGAGCATTCATGGCATCTTGCAATGATGGTCATCGTGCTTTCCGAATATTCAAACGATGAAGAGATGGATGTGCTTCGTGCGGCCAAGATGGCTCTTATTCACGATATAGTGGAGATTGATGCTGGGGATACATTCTGTTACGATGCCCATGACCGAGAACAGAAAACTGCGAAAGAAAGAGCTGCTGCCAATCGGATATTTGGGATGTTGCCCAATGAACAAGCGAATGAGTTCAGACTTTTATGGGAGGAGTTCGAAGAGATGGAGACACCTGAAGCACGTTTTGCAGCAGCTGTTGATCGTCTGCAACCACTACTTCTCAGCTTCAACAC
>JAEORG010000383.1 GCA_016841005.1 Candidatus Thorarchaeota archaeon
GGTCCCAGAGAATTTCCACCCTTGCTTGGGCAAGATGTCTTGCCTTTGCCCTTGGGTTTCTTCTTCTCGACATGGACAGTCTCTCTGGCTTCATATCTGTGGTCAAACTGCTTAAATCGTTCGTGATGGACAATTCATTTGGAGACCTTTAATGTTACATATTATACTCTTAGACTGCGCACTTGAGCTAATACCTAGAGAGATAACTAGTTTGAAGCAGATCCAGAAACATGCATCGCGTCGTGGGAAAAAACCACCAGAATTACTTCTTGACCAGACTCATCATGGCGAATCCATGACTAAACTATCTCAGAATGAACGTCGAGGTAGACCAGATATCACATTTCTTAGCCTGATGTCAATTCTTGAAACCCCTCTGTGTAAGGAAGGTCTTCTCAGCATACATCTACATCTTCAGGATGGACGAATAGTTAAGGTGAACCCAGATGTCAGATTGCCCCGAAACTACGATCGATTTGTCGGATTGATGGAACAACTCCTTCTCATGGGCCGTGTTCCTCAGCAAGGTGAACCTTTGCTTCAAGTCAATCGCATCTTACTTCAGGATTTGATATCAAAATTAAAATCTGGAGCTCCTGGCGCCAAGACGTTCTTGGCTATCGAGGGCGGAAAACAGACAACTATTGAATCCCTCCGCCAATCCTTTCCTCAAGACCCTTCAATTCCGGTCATTATAGGTGTAGGGGCTTTTCCGCATGGTGATTTCTCATTAAAAATCGCCTCTCTGTTTGATACACTTCTAGAGTTCGATAAAGAGGTCATGATGGCTTGGCACGTATGTGCTGAAGTTTTATGGATTTATTCTCAGAAAGTTGGCGTCATTGACAGAAGATACTCATCTATTTGATTGGAATCAAATGCCATCGACAAAGACAGAAGGCATTACTCTTGTAATTACATCGCAAGAAGATCCAGACAACAAGCCTTGTAGGATTTGGAGTAGGCAATGCGTACCACAATGCCCACTCCATACATTTGAGATTACTATCCTCTTTTTCGCAAAATAATAACAATAGAAACAATTGAAACAGCAGCTATGGCTGTCAGCTGAATAAGTGGAAATTCTATATTTGGATTGTCAGGTAGAGAACTCTCAACCTGCCATATGGCTATTTGCAATAGGAAGTCCCACTCTGTATCAGAATCATTAAACTCATCAAACTCAGCGGTATCGTCTCGCATGCTTCCCTCCTCATATTCAGGATGTGGACTTGAAAAGAATACATTCCCTTGTTCATGGTCGAAAGCTATCATTCCAGCCCCTCCGTGACCCTGGTAGGTTGCAAGAGGTATATACTCGAAATCCTCGTCAGGTATAAAATACGATGAACCCCAGAAGAGGGTGTCAAAGTAGGCTGGCATATGCGAAAGGTCTGGACCCACACAGGTCGTATTCACATTCATTCGTGTGAGGTTTAGAGATGTATAATCACCAGGAATCACAATCGCATAGGTTCCGTTATAGATTCCAAATTGTTGGAAAGCAGCTGGAAAAAGAGCGCCTCCACATATACCGAAGTAGGAACCTCCATCTGCAATCCATCTACTAATGTTGTCAATCCCCTCTGTTCCAAGTGCCTGAAAATATGCCAGTATTTGTCCTCCTGGCATTGCAAGAATGTCGAACTCTTCCAATCTGCCTGATTTGATTTCCTCTGCAGACAAATACTCGACTGTGGCATTCATCCATTCAAACATCGCATGAAGTGCAATTTCACTAGATACGACCATATTTTCTGTTTCACCATACACAGCCACTCTGACCCCTTGTAGGTCTGTCCTCGCTGTGTTGTTATCAGCTAGAGAAGGAACTGGTCCAATAACTAGAACCAACATCACTAAGACCGTGATTTGAAACATTCTCACATTTCTCATCTACGAACACCTGATATTTTCAAATATTATACGCATTTTGAGTTACTTTTTTTAATTAATAATCACTATGAACGCAATACATCGTTTCGGATTGAAAATGAAGTCGGCTTTTTTGTTGCATCTTGCAGAATCAGAGTCCTTCCTTGTGACTATCAGCGTGACCTAGAATCGCTACTACAACTGGTGGTTTGTGCACCATCAATTTCGTTGTCCAGCGTACGATTCTGTTATTATCTAAGGAAAGACCAGTATTTTCCGACCTTCCATAAAAGCCAATTTTTGATTATCATTGAGTTCACCTTATCAATAATCTTAAATCGCAAACACAATCATTCGTGTTTTCGTAACCGCGGCCATAGTCTAGCCTGGTTAGGATTGAAGCCTTCCAAGCTTCCGAGGCGGGTTCAAATCCCGCTGGCCGCACCACTTCTTTCTCTATCAAGTATGAGAAACACGTGCTCGTAACTGAAGCGCATCATTGTCATCCGGTTTTGTCAATAGATATTCATTGATGCGCTGCAGAGCTTCCTCATTCTCCCCTATTTTTTCATTGCACACTGCTGCATAATAGAGTGCACGTAGATGATCTGGCATCTCCCTCAATATTGCATCAAGATATCTCAGAGCCTCTTCCCACTGCCTTTGTTCAACAAGCTCTAAGGCCAGCTCATAGTATTTCTCTGATACCGCATACGAACCATACCGTTGTTTGTATCGATACCATCCATTGACTGTCTTGAAACCATAAACTCCCAATGGTACAAAGAAACCCAAGAGAATTGCCTCCAGATCCCCCCATGGGAGGTAGCCCCATCTAGACAACGCCAAGCAAGTCAAAGCCGCGAATGTACTGTTTGTTAGATACCATATCGCTTGCCATTTTGGTTCACTAAGGGTGGCATCTGCCAATTCTCTCAGTTTCATCGACATGACCAAGTCTATTCCGTTGTCGAAAGTAAAAAGGAACATGATTCACGCTTTCTATGGTGTTCGCTAGCGTAATCCTTTTGTTAAAACCAATCTCAGACGACAGAAGACGAGGCATCCACATGGAATCA
>JAEORG010000384.1 GCA_016841005.1 Candidatus Thorarchaeota archaeon
TACTAATACCAAAACACCATCATGTTCGACATAATTCACCCAAACTAGTCGAGTTTGTGGAGAGCCATCTGAAGATTCTAAGGATTCAATATATGTGAGTACTATTTTAGTTGTCAGAATAGTTACATTCTCAGACTCGAAGTGATTCAGGGTCATAGTATTAGAGTCCCATTCGGATATGATTCCAGTGTTTGGAATTTGACCTACTTTCGTCCATCTATATCCGAATTGTGTGACAGCGCCAGTGATTTTGTTTACTCTGAAAATGATTCCTTCATACGAATAATCAGGATTGATATCTGGATTTATAGGATAGATGCCTACAGGAATTACTCCTTCAAAGTGTCGGAATATTACATAGTAATTGTATGGATCAGAAGGAAAATCTAGAGAGCCTAAATACCGTGCATTATCAGGAATCGAGTAGTTATTCGCTTCAAGAAAATCGAATGCACTCTGTTCAGCTATTTCTGAGGTGATAGAGGAACCATTTTCGTGATATGAACTAGGTACATTCATTGTCAACGTTGATAGATTCCATCCAATCACTTCACCTGTAATAGCATTAACATGGACTTGTGTTGTTATATAAGAACCCTCAATTTGAAGAACCCATGTAGGTCGTGGGCCAGATATATGACTCCAAAGGATAGTGAGGTTTTGGAGTACAACTTCATCAAAGATAGAACTGAGAAAGGAATATGCCGCATTCCTTGCCATAGATAGTGAAATCAATGATTGATCCCACAAAGATGAATCTATTCTAAACGTCGGTTCATAAGTTTCCATTCCAGTCATATCGAAGACAGGGCTCTTTCCATTGATATCGAGTTCTTTGAAGATAGTTTCAGAAATTTGTGTTCCTTCTGCATCTGTGGGTAGAACGTATTGAGATGCTTGAGCAACTACAACCACTCCGAGTATCAGTCCGATTACAAATGCGATAATTACTATTCGACCACGTAATACTCCAACCACGATTTTATCCCCATTTTGTATGTGTGATTATATTCTCCCAAAATCTATAATAGACTAACTTTTTCACTATCGCTGATTCGATTTATCGAAAGGCGTATGAAAGAAAACGAAGTGGTGGACCGGGCGTGATTCGAACACGCGACCTCTTCCATTTTGGAAGCAAGGCCAATCCTTGACATTTGCCAAGGAAGCGATCTCTCCCTGTACCACACACGAATGTATGGAACAACCGGGCTGATCTACCGGCCCATGGTGTGATTCGCAGTTCCAGCTAGAACGGTTAAAAGAATTGTGGAGTGAAACCATCCAGTATCCGGCGATAGCATATTCCGCAAGTCCCTTGAGTTTGAAACATCATTGATTGTGAAAAGAAGATAGCATACTCCCACATTGATTTCACAAGGATACTTAACTTTGTTAAGTATGGAATAATGAATCTATGATTTTTATTTAATCAAATACATAGTTGAATTTTGTAGTATGTTACAGATTTAAACATAATTGGTGCACTTCATTTACAGTTTGTAGGTCTGCCGCGTGACGGCAAAATCGCACGCCAGTTGAAGCGATAATACAGACCTGTGCTAGGAGGAGAATTGTTATGAAAAAAACAGCTTTGAATATAGCTATAATTCTAGCCGTTTCTTTAATGATTGTACCAATGATTCCCATGCATGCAACAACAACACAGTTGATGCTGGATGTAAATCCTGATACAATCACAGAAGAGAGGGTGCTAGAGTCTCTAGAGAATCAAATGGTACCTAGTTTCTTTGAGAATGATGGTCAATTCGATTATGAAGGAGTATTATTCTTCGGGAAACTGGCAGATGGATACGTTGGTTTTGCCAAGAGTAAAATCGTTTTCATACATGAAGATTCACGGGGTATTATAGAGATTCCCTTTGAGAATACAGCAATGGTTTCACCTGTCGGAGCAGATGAACTCGGATACAGGACAAACTATTTCCTAGGCAATCGCGGTTCATTCACAGATGTGAAAGGATTCGGTTCGGTTTCCTATGAAAACCTCTGGGTTGGAGTTGATCTGAATTTCAAAATATCAAATGGTGAACTGAAGTATGAACTCAAGTTTGCAAAAGGTGTAACTCCTGATGGGATTAATTTGGATTTTCTAGATGAAAACAGTGTATTTTCATCAGAAACACCTGTTGCTGAGGTGACTAGTAGTAGTGAAAGAGTTCTGGCCCAGACAGAGGTTACAATGACTGAACTTCTGTACAGTACATTCTTCGGCGGATCTGGGAATGACAGGGGAATGAGTCTTGTAGTCGCAGAGACTGGCGCAGATACTGGGAATGTTTACGTTGTTATGAGAACAACATCAGACGGACTTCACACTGTAGGTAGTCCAGTAATGAATGTGTCTCGCAATGGTGGAGTCGATATATTTGTTGCTAAATTTGATTCGACTCTCTCAAATCTTCTTTATGCCACCTATGTTGGAGGAGGGCTTAACGACATACCTTCAGGGATTGGTGTAACTGACACAGGAGCAGCAATAATTACAGGTTCAACTTGGTCAACTGATTTTCCAACCAAGAATTCGACTAATCCCTCACAAACTGGATATCATCTCTATGATGAGAATCTCGATGGCACCTATGATGCATTTCTCTTAGTACTTAGTAACACAGGAGAAGACATTGTATATTCGACATATATTGGAGGTAATGGAATTGAAGATGCATATGGACTGTATAACAAGCAGAACATGGTGTACCTTACTGGTCGAACTACATCAACTCAAGTGACAATCCCATTATATAATCCAATCAACGATACTTATGGTGGTAACGGGGATTGTTGGGTTATGAGGGTGCGAGTTACTGATGCAGGGCTATTTTATTCAACATATCTCAATGGTTCAGGTGCAGATGAAGGTGTATCGGTAGCAGTGGACAGCAGTAACTATGCATATGTTACCGGAAACACAGATTCTTCCGATTTCCCAGCAGACACAGTTATCGGCAGTCGAACAGGGACGGATATGTTTGTGTGCAAGATATTCCCTCTTGGTACTTACCTTAACTACTCTACAATAATAGACGGCCAGAATAATGAAAATGGAAATGCAATAGCTGTTGAAGGTGATGGTACTGCTCATGTTACGGGAACTACTAACTCCAATTATTACAACACAACTTCAAACGCCTGGAATTCGACATTCAACGGTGGAGGGAGCGATGGCTTTTACACAATTTTGGATCCCACTGGCAGTATAATATATTCGACCTATTTTGGTGGTTCTTCTGGTGAGGGAGTAGCTGGAATTGCTTTGGACTCAGAAAACAATGCATACATAACTGGATCCACATATTCTGACGACTTTCCTATAATAAATGGAATAGATAATAGTAGAGCAGGATGGAATGATGTTTTCATTATGAAATTCAGTCCATACCTTGTAACATATTCAACATACATTGGTGGAGCTCTAATTGATAATCCAAAGGATATATTCCTAAACGGAACTGATTTCATATATATTACAGGATATACTAATGACACGGGAATACTATATCCTACTACAACCGGGGCATTTAACCAGACTCATGGGGGTGGCGAAGATGCATTCATCTCCTGTCACCACGAATTGGTATCCCCAACTCTGAGTTCTCCTGCAGACCTTTCATTTGACGAGGATGCCACAGGTAGCTTGACTGAAGTCACTTGGACAACCTCAGAGATGCATCCACATATCTACAGGATCGTTGGAAACGGTACCCACTCTCAAGATTGGCAATATTGGACCACTACTGATATA
>JAEORG010000385.1 GCA_016841005.1 Candidatus Thorarchaeota archaeon
CAGAGGCTCAGGCCCGGGGAGATGCCCACCACCAGGCCGCCCTCGCTCTTTGCTCCACGGGCCGCCTCAAGGGGCAGGCCGGGGCACGCACCCGTGACCGTGACCTCTTGACTATGGAGATAAGTTGCGAGTCTACGATGTTTCAGGTTCGTTGAAATCTTCAAGAAACTGGAGTAGTAAGGTTCGCTGTATAGCAGTTGGGGATATCGACGGAGAAGGGAAAGATGCGCTCATAGGAGGAGTTGGAAAAAGAGTTCTTGTGGTCGACCATAATGGACGCCCAATGTGGAAGATTGAACTCGAATCTACAGTACTTGCGTGTGATGCTCGAGATGTTGATGGTGATGACGCTGCTGAAGTAGTTGTTGCTCTTCAAAACAAGAGAGTGATTCTTTGGAATGATGATAAAGTAGCCCTCTTCAGTCGTAGAATGGACAAGACTGTCACAGATGTTTGGCTTGACGATATCACGAATGATAATGAAATGGAGATCGTAGTTGCAGATAGAGCTGGTACTCTAATAATTCTCTCATCAGCTGGATATGTCCTAAAGCGCATCGAACTTGGCGGGGTCCTTACTGTCTTCGCAATTCTTTCTTTTGGAAGGAGAAAGCTGTTTGTTACAGGGGATAGGTCAAAACAGCTGACAATATGGGATATCAAAGGAAAGAAAATATCATCTATAGATCTTACTGGACGACCTCAAGCTCTAGCAACGGGTCAGGCTGATGATGTGTCTGATACATCATATTTAGTGGTAAGTACTGATGATAGAAGACTGAGTTTCTGGGAAGTTATTGCCACTACTAGTGAATCCAGGTCAGAGAGGATTATTCTCCAACAAATGGAATCCACAAAAACAACTCTCTATAGAAGGGCTATAAAATGTGGAAACTGCGGAGCTCCCGCACTTCCTGAAGCTAAGAAGTGTGATTCATGTGGGGCTGTTTTAGAACAGCTTGATGAATATAAGACAGAGGAGTTCATCAAAGAGAGTATTGACTCCATCACAACCAAGCATTCAAAAATCAAACTGAAGGAATTAGATAGGATTATGCGCAGGACCTTACCTCGCCCTGCATCATACAATCTTCGAAGAGCATTACAAGCAATGATTGAAGATAAGGAGATTGAAGGACATATTGATGGCAACACGTTTGTCCGAACTGTGAAACAGAAAAGAGGAAAAGACGTAATGCCATCCAAACAAGAACTTGCAGAAGTTCCTAATGCAATTAAAGCATTGCTTAGAGGAGAACGGCATCTAGAGATAGATGCTATGGTTCAAGAAACTGGCATTCCCCGCGAGATTCTTCGTCAGACACTACTGATACTACTCGCAGATGGAGTGATTGAAGGGAGTTTGACAGGTGATTATTTTGTGCTTGCGAAAAACCAAGACACAAACCAATTCGTCAATAAGTTTCATAGAGGATTATTAGATCAGACTTGATTAGGAGTGGGTAGATAAATGGACATCAGTAAGAGAATTGTAATTACTTTTGTAATCGTGTCATTAATACCAATACTGTTCATTTCAGCTATTTCAGTAAATACGATTGTAAACGTATCAAATGCTAATGCGGGTGATGCTGCAGAAGCACTTCAAAATGAAGAACTCGCAAATCTGGAAAGGATAGCAGGAGATACTGCTCTCTTCATTGAGGAGCGTATGCAGAACTATATCGATGGCGTTTACATGATGGAGAGGTATGCGGAGGATTTGTTCAATGGGCGTATTAATGCAAGCCCTCAAGAAATCTACTTTAGCGACTATAATCTTGAGGTTTCTCAGAGTCACACTCCCCCAGGAGTAAACCCTTCGGTATACGACCCTGTTTACGATTCAAATTACATTTCATTTGATACATCCTGCTATTACATGCCTCGTGATTATTATCCTACACCAGGAGATCCTCTAAATCTTGATTCCAACACCCAGTATTTCCTCAATGTATCAAGTAACATGAATAATGTCTTCAGAGCTTTGCATGAAATGAGTAGTGATTACATCTGGCTCTACATGTATTTTGATGAGGATGTATGCGATAGCCATCTCTTTGTTAATTACCCATATGATGATTTGACCTACTTTCTAGATTGGTATGCACTCGGAGAGGATTACAATCCACAGGTTGAAGAGTGGTATACCAATGCTGCAGCCCTTGGTCCTAATGACGATAGTATAGTATTCACAAGCCCATATGGAGATCCATCAACTGGATTAGTCATTTCGATAGGAAGACCGATTTACCTTGATGATGGTACCTTACTTGGTGTTGTTTCTGCAGATGTCACAATGGACACAATTCTAGCGAGTGTGTTAGATATCCAGGTTCTTGATAGTGGATATGCTTTTTTGCTTGGAGAGAATGGTGATGTATACGCACATCCAGCGTATCCAGCAGAAGTAGAAGAAGGTGAAACAATCACTATTTATGATTTGGAGTTTGCTAGTACTACTTCCACTGAAGCACAGAACTTTGCTACGAAGTTATCAACAATTTTGTCTACAAATAATGGACAGGACACTTACAGAAAATCGGGCGCAGAATGGTACATCACTCATGAAAGAATACAGAATACAGGATTTACTGTTGCGGTTGTTGTACCGACTGAAGAGGTAATTGCTCCTGCAGAAGAGATTCTTGCCTTAGTTGAGTATCAGACAATATTTCTCACAGTTATTCTTGCTGGATTATTAGTTGGTGTCGCTGTAGTTGTATCCTATGTATCATTCCGGCGAGGACGAGCGGTCGTCGAACCTATCAGAGAAATGACATCATTAGTTGAGAAGATGGCGAAACAAGACTTCACGAGGAGCATCACCGCTTCTGGTGCAATGTATGAAGAAGTAGGAACAACTGTTGATGCTTTACTTAGTTTCCAAGAAGCCTGTAGATTTGGTAATCAGGCTTTCATTCGTGGTGACCTCAACAGAGCACTTGCTAACTACCAGAATCTGTTAGAAATTAGTCGGAGACTCGATATTGACGTTGGCGAACAGACAATGTACCTCAATATTGGAAATGTCTTCAGACAACGGGGAGACACTATGAATGCCCTTGAGTATTATAACAAATCTCTCGCTTTGGCAAAAGATCTTCTTGAAAAAGCAAAGCAAGGTGGACTCGATGAAACAGATGCCATGGACAGAATCGCATCGAGTTACCATAATATTGCACTTGTTCTAATGGATCAAAAGAAGTTTGAAGATTCGATGCAAATGCTTGAGGATGCGCTTGCATTGGATCAGACAATTGGAAATCTACGCGGCATAGCAAGACGTTATGATGCAATGGGGCTCGTGATGATGAATCAGGGAAGATACAGTCAATCGAGATCCATGTTTGATGAAGCAGAGAGAATTGCTAAGGAATATGGTTATGATAGAGGACTAGCTTACATCAATTATCATGCTGGAGAATTCTATGAATTACAGGGTGAATGGAAGAAAGCGAGGTCGGCCTATCAAGAAGCAGTCAATTTTGCAGAACGAACTGAAGAATATTGGCTTCAAGTTTATGCAATGCAACGACTCGCAGATGTTCTTGATGAATTAGGTGATTCATCCCATGAGGTCCGAAGTGATGCAGAGAAACTTCGAAGGGCAATTCAATTCAAGAAAAGTGTAATCTTTGTAATAGATTATTCAGGTAGTATGAGAGCACAGGATAGAATTGAAGCCGCAGTAACCGGAGCTAAGGAGATTCTTGAAAGTCAAGTGAATCCACAGGATTCTGTTAGCATTATAGTCTTCAATTCAACATACCAACAATTACTACCTCTAACTGTGAAAGGAGATTATAAGAATCCTAGACAGAACCCTATTTGGAAAGCACTTGACTCACTAAGACATCCTAATTATGCGACCGCATTCTATGATGCACTTGGAAAAGCACTAGAGGATCTCGACTTAGTTGAGTCTAGCGAACATCGTTGGGTGATAGCTCTAACAGATGGACAGGATAACAGCTCTGAGCGATT
Source organism: Candidatus Thorarchaeota archaeon (assembly GCA_016841005.1). The sequence goes on from JAEORG010000385.1 coordinate 3,988, forward strand.
CTCACTAGATATTCTGAAGGGCATTAGGACAGAAAAACAACGCCAGAATAGAAAAGGGCCACTCACAATTGAAGGATTCCTGAGGAGGAGCCATCTTGATGTAAATCTAATCATTATTGGTGTGGGTGAAGAGCTCATGAGCCCAATTGAAGCCAATATCAGATCTGAGAGAACAGGACAGAGAATGACCTTCGAAGAACTCTTGCAGTCAGTTTGTAACACAATACCAGAGGGGCAATACTTCTCGGTAGTTGATAGTAGAGACGTAAGATTGGATATAGAAAAGGCATTCCAAGAGGTTGGAGTCCTGATGGCGCAACTGGAAGTTGGAGGGACAACAGACGATTATTAGGAGGAAATGAAGATGGCAATTACACAAAAGAAAGGCAGTTTTCGCAGAAACGTTATTGCAACATTTTTAGTGATTTCTTTGATTTCATTAGGTGTTACAGGATTCATATCTCTCCAATTTGTAGACCTTATTGGTGGATACACTATTGGTCAGAGTTCTGATGCGCTTGAGGTACAGATTGAACGGAACATGGAAATTACTGCAGAACAGAATGCTGAAGCAATTAGACAGAAACTTGCCAATGCAGAAGGGATGGTCAACGCAGTAGCAGAAGAGTGTGAAGAATTGTTTAGACTTGGTTCCACATTTCAACCGAGAACTGTCTACTATGATTACTTCTTTGAACATCCATTGGATGGCCCTGCTCCCTCAGATACACACTACGCTTCGGAGTACGGAATAGATGTTTCGTGGAATTATAGTAGTTGGTATATTCCGGGGTCTGATGCCTCAAACTATCTCTCATATCAATCAACTTACTCCGAGAGATTGAACAGAGTATCAAACCTAGATAATATGTTCAGATATGTTCATACGCAAATGCCTGAATTTCGATGGCTCTATGTCACCTTTACCGATGACATGTTTATTAATTATCCAGGGAGTATACTAGCCGCAAACACTTCCGATCGAAGTGATCCCGCCTCATGGTTTGTGCCTACAGACCCCGTAGATAATCCATGGTACAATGACATGCGAAGCGGAAACGGTGACATTGTTTTCGTTGATCCATATTATGACCCTATTGATGGAGTATTGCTCATCTCCATTGGTAAAGCAATTTACTTCGAAAACGGAACTCTGATTGGTGTTGTAGCAGGTGATATCACTGTGGATGATATTCGAACTAAGATTCTGAATGTACAAGTTCTTGAAACTGGATATGCTGCACTTGTAACCTCATCAGGGGACATCGTTGCGCATCCAGAAGTAGATGATTCGGATTATTACTATTACGCATATCCAGATTTCCTCCTTCCTCCACTGAGGGACTATGAAACTCTAACACCTGCACAGCTGATAGACATTACTTCAGGTACTACAGGTATTATTCCATTTACAAAAGATAACAATGACTACATTCTAGCGTATACCCCTGTGGGAATTGCTGGTTATATCTGCATCATAGTAGTTCCAGTTGCAGAAGTACAAGCTGCAATTCCTCTTCTTGAAGCTAATATTCAGGAGGCTAACAATGCTGCTATAACTTTCATAATTGCAATAACCGTGGGAGGTATATTGATAGCAGGTGCAGTCGCAGTGGTTGTAGCAAACCAGATTACAGGACCACTACAATATTTGATGGGACTGGCAACGAGAAATGTATCAGCTATGATTAAAGAAGAACGTCTGGACACAGCAGACCTGCAAGTCGATAGCAGCTACATGGAAAAGGACGATGAGATTGGTGAATTAGCAAGAGCGTTTCAAGGAATGCTAGACTCCATAAGAGAGGACGAAGACCAACAGAAGTAGTTATTCAGGACGTGTATCAGATGACCCTTGAAGAGTGGACAGTAGAGCGATCAAAAGCAATCTTTGGAATTGGTATTAACGACCTACATTTCTTGGATATAGATGCTGAAGGGAATCTGATAATTCGTCTGTATGGAAAGACCATATCGTTCAAGGAGCTGGTTGGTGAAATACGGGCTGAGAATGGCTCTAAAAAGGCATACACGTCATCCTTCACTCTTAGGATACCTCAACTCATACACTATCAGGTTGATAAAGTAAAACGAGCATTTAGATCTGCAATCGATGATCTCGGATATGGAGGGACATTTAATGGTGTCTATCCGGTTAAAGTGAATCAAAGAAAAGATTGTGTGATTCCTGTAATGCAGGCAGATGATAACTACGGTATAGAGGCAGGTACAAAGGCTGAATTGTTTTTGATTAAAGATGTACTGAAGAATGAGAAACATAGACTAATTATCTGCAATGGCGCAAAGGATCCTGAATATCTAAGAACAATTCGGGATGGAGTGAAAGAGGGGTACAATATTGCAATTTCAATTGAGTCGCTTCATGAGGCGAATCTCATCGTAGAATTATTAGAACCCGGGGAAACAAATCTCGTATTGCGAATTAAACCATATCTGACAGTTCGGGGTCACTGGTCACATTCTGCTGGTCGAGATTCGAAATTTGGTCTTAGCATCCATGACTTATTTGATGTTGTTGAGTTATTGAAAGACAAAAGTTTCGAAGATAGTGTGTCAACTATCCTTGGACATGTAGGATCGCAAATTACTGCAATAGAAGACTTCAGGGGTTTTTCAGAGTTCATGACCAGTGTCTTTTATGATTTGAAGGATATGGGGCTTGATAAACTTCACAGAATAGATTTTGGTGGTGGACTTCCAATCGATTACACAAGTTCTCATCCTGCGAATTTGATGGACCTCTATGCTCACGCCCTCATAGGAGGAATTCAAGATGTTCAAGAAAAAAGGAATATTAAAGGTACACCTCCAGATATCATGATAGAATCTGGTAGAGGACTGACTGCATTATCATCAATGGTGGTTATCAAGGCACTTGAAGTTCGATCGGTGTTTCCTCCAGATAATCAAATTTCTGAAGATATACGTCAGGAGAGAGACTCATGGGCAACACAAATGGCAAAGGCAGAATCTTTCAATGAGCTTGTAGAAATCTGGAATGATTTTCTTTCCTCATATAGTCTGAAATCTGAATCTTTGGTAGATTTACGAGGAAAAGAACAACTCATTGGAGATTTGAGAATGGAATTTAGACGTCAACTCCTTAGATTTGACAATACAAGCCTTCGATCTGATAGAGTCGTTGAAAGTGTCTGGCACCCTGACCACATAGTCATTGGAAACTTCAGTGTTTTCAATGCAGCAGGAGATCACGTTCTAGTAAAACAGCATTTTCCAATTATCCCAATTAGTGACTTACATCTACGACCAGAGACCACGGTTAGACTCGTGGATATCACATGTGATTCAGATGGAGAGATATCTCAATTCCATAGGAAAGGCGTAGGAGAGTTTTGGTATACTAGAGATTACAGACCGATTGCATTGGTTAATCCTGAAATGGGACAAGGCATTCCAGTTGGAAACTTGAAGAATATCCATGGATCGTACTTCGTGATTGCCCTCACTGGCGCATATCAGGATGTCATAGAGATGAATCACAATTTACTTGGAGACCTACCTGATGTCCAGCTCATTTTATCACCAGAAAAAGAATGGAAATTCAAGTGGGTTGCTGGTGCAGAAGCCATGGATGAGATACTCAAAGAAATGGGATATATCGGGCTGGATATTGATGAAGACCCTTACATGTCAGAGGACTCATAGAATGAAAAAATGGCATTAGGTGTCTCTGATTCTAGAACGGGACCTTACGGATGGAAACAGATAAGCAGTATAATTATGAACTACCAGTCACTTTAACGAAGTCTACTTCCTCCCCCGTCCATTCCTTCACCATACCATAAAGTGTCTTCACTTGGTCTGGATTTAATTTAGGTAGCTTAGAGCTTATCCACTTCCTCATTTGGAAACAATGGAGATATTCCTCTCTAAGCCTTTTTGTGGCGTCTGACACCAGTTCAACCTTCTTCAAATATGCGAATGATTTTACTAGAAATGTTTGATTTATTCCAATATTAGTTTTTGGAAGGTTCTTTTTGACTGTTAAAATAAACATCGAATCTGTTTTTGAGGCCGTGTGAGGTAGCGACATCCATCTCTTGTAACCACTATATCTTCTTCTAAACTTAACTGACCATAATTTTCAGTGTCCACGTAGAGTTCTAGCGTGAAGACATTTCCGGGTTCGAGTATACCACTTGGACTGTCACCATATTTCTCCCAATATGGACCCAACAAAGTACCTCCATCGTGTGCGAGCCGTCCAAGTTGATGCCCTAGTGCATGCCGATACTCCTCATATCCCCGGGATTTCACAAAATCTCTCGCCAATGTGTCAACTTGATTTCCCGTCACTCCAGGTTTAACAAAGTCAGCTGCCAATTGGATAGCATCTCTTACTGTTTCAAAGGCATGTGCAATTTCATCAGGTATTGACTCTGGTTCACCAAAGTAAAACATACGTTGAATATCAGAGCAATATCCTTCCCATTTAACACCGAAATCAAAATGAAGGAGATGTCCTTGCTTCGTCACATTTTCCGTGGGACCACTATGGCCAAATGGCTTGTTTGGACCAGCATCAACTGCAGGATTGTGATCACTATTCCATGCGTCGGCCACACCTCTCTCTATCATCATTTGATGGATTCTTTCATGAATACTCAATTCTGTCATTCCAACTTTAAGTTCGGACTCTAGTTCGTTGAAAATCTCTTCAGTGATATTCACTGCTTTCTGTATTCTGGAGACCTCTGTGTCAGTTTTTCGTCCTCTTAGTTTTCCAATAAGTTTCTCTGCGCTTGTTAATCTCTCCAAGTAGGGAGTGGAATTCAAATATTCTTGGAGTATTTTATACATCCCAACTGAAAGTCCATCTGCAGAAACATCGTTAGTACTGTAGTTGATTGCGATTTGATCAGGATTGATTTTGTTGAGTTCTCTCAATAATGGTTCACTTACCTTGTGATCATATGTTTCGATTCTATCGAAGATACCTTTTGGTTTAATGCCATCTGCATCAAGACTACCTATTATCGCAATCTTCTCTCCATGTTTTGTGAAGATTAGTGCGGACTGCCAGACAAGGTCGCCACCTAAAATCAAATCCAATACTGGATCAGCCATTTGAGAAGTTTCCCTTACCCATACTAACCATGCATCTAGATCTAGCTCTTTCAATAATTCACAGGCTTGTTTTGCTTTATCGATTTCAATTATTCCCAACCTGTTATTCTCCATTCAATTTTGATTTTGTGACCTATCAATAGCGATACAGGAAGAGCTTAAGAGATTACTTGCACACAGATTTGTTACTGCGTCAGGAGGCTCTCTTGGGTGTCTGTGGACCCATATGGAGTAATAATCGTAATCTTCGCATTCGTCCTAGGCACGCACGCTACGAGAACGACTCTAAGTATCTATCAAGAACTGGGAACCGAGTTTTTCAAGTACGCCACATACGCGTGCATATCACTAGTCCTCATGATATCTGGTTATATCTTCCCTGCACTTCTAAGTTCAACAGAATATGCTGGAATTGTTCTTTCAGGACAAGTCTTTCTCGCATCGTTTGGCATATTGGCCTTAGCCTTTCTCATTGCAGCTTCTGAAAATGTAAAAGAAAGTCCAAATGAGTGGATTATTAGAGGGGCGTTTCTTCTTGCAGGCGCATTGATTGCAACGAGATTTAGGCCAGATCAATATTCAATCCTTTGGACCGGAACACGTTGGATTCAACAGTATGGTATATCTGTAATCATCCTTTCAGTGTTCATCTTCGTCTATCTTACTGCTGTTTTAGGGTCAGTCATTATCAGGGTATGGAAACGAATACGTCAATCGGAGGTCTACAAAACTCAGAGCAGAGTTTTATTTCTTGGTTTCGCAATAGTATTAGCATTTTATGGAATTTTCACAATTGCGTATAATTCACTTGGCACACCTTATTCATCTGCAGGTCTCGGATACTATATGTTCTTGGTCCTACTTGCACCAGTCGCTGGAATTGTAGCGAGACTTCTTAGACTCTATCCTACAATTTTCTTTGCATCAACAGCAGATATATTCGAGATTCAATTCGTTGCAAAAGCTACTCAAAATACAGTTTATCGATTTCTCTTTCTTCCGGAAAACCCAAACACAGATTCACTTAGCATATCGATTGCACATGATAGCATTCGTCACGTCTTTCATGAAGCATTAGACAAACCAGGAGAAGTCCGAAGTATCAAAGTTGAGGATAATGAAGTTCTTGCATGTGAAGGCGATAATCTCTATGGTCTACTTGTCACACGAAGAGGTTCTGATCTCCTTCGTAAGCTATTGGTCAAGTCTTTGAAAATCTTTGAGGAAACAGTAGGAACAACACAGTACTATGAAGAAGAAGAGTTCGATGTGATTGTCCAAAATTATTTCCAATTCGCTATTCCTACAGAACAGGAATATAATCAGAAGCTAAAGGAGAGTGGATGAATTAGCTGTAGACATCTTCACGCTTGTTCCTTCCACACTGTTATTTTTTGCAGCTCTAGGAGGCACAATAACCAGTCTTCGGCTATACAAAAGAATTGGGGCCAAATTCTTTCACCTTGCTATGGTATTCTTCTTCTTTGTCGGTTTGTGGAGTTTAACATTCATTATACCATCAATATTCAATGCACCTGTCTTCTTTGACATAGTCTTAGGGGCTCAGTATATTTTATTACCATTTGGCTTTCTTGCATTGGCGTTTATGGTTTCTGCAATGGAGCATGTAAAGAGTAGGAGCACTTTTGTAAACAACAGTGGTTTTCTTTTTGCTGGAGGAGTTATCGCAGGTTTGTATAGCCCTACAGCATACCAATTGATTTGGACAGACACAGGATGGTCCAATGAATTCTCTCTCATCTTTCAATTAGGTAGGGCGGCATTATTCATCATAGTTGTTTATTCGACACTACCACTAATTGTTAGGATATTTAGGAGGTTACGGATTTCAATAAGACAAGATTATCTTACACGAATACTGTTTTGGGTAATCATCATCGTCTTTCCGTTCACGTTATTCATTCAGCCATTTGGAGATGTGGCTCCAGCATTCATGCAGCCACTGTATCATCCAGCAGTTTTCTTAGTTATGAATACTCTATTTCTCCTCTTAATTATCAGGTTGTTCGTTCGACATCCCACAATTCTCTTCTCAGGAACAAATGAGATCGAAGAAATTTACATTATTAATCGAAATAGCGGATTGCCATTATACCATTATAGTTTTCTTCCGAATAACGGATACAATGGGAGTGAGATTCTTTCTGCCTTTTTCACTGGAATAAGGCATTATGTGAAACATTCACTTGGAAGTGGAGAAATTGAACGAATTCTAGTTGGAGAACACGAGCTAGTTATACAAGAAGGAATTTTCACCTACGGGATACTAATTGCTAACCAGAGTACTGACATCTCAGTAAATTTGCTTCGCTTATCAATAGATGAATTTGAGATGAGATACGGATTAGAGTTACACGACCATGTTGAACCCCGCAAGTATCTTGAGTTCGACGATGTTATTTCTCGTTATTTCGAGTTTGCACTAAGTATTAAGGAACAAAAATCCTAGTTCACCATTCGATGATATGCCCCAAAAATCGTAGTAACTTCCACAGACTTATAAGTAATTAACTATCTTTAATTAACAATGAAAATTGTAGAACCGTGAACGAAATGGATGAGGTAATACCGGATGAGTCGTTGGATTGTGTAGGGCTATATTGTCCTCAACCGCTATTTGAAACAAGAGAAGCAATAGACCAGCTTGAACCGGGCCAGGTCTTAGAGCTCATAGCTGATGATCCTGCCGCGGAAGAGGATATCAAGCGATTCGCAAAACGTACCGGACACATCATTGTCAGTTACGAAAGACTGGATGATGGCGTCCAGAGGTTTCTAATAAGAAAAAAGGAGTGATAACAAGATGAGTTCAATTCTTTACGTGCAAACAAGCGACGATCCAGAACGTCAATACTCACCTATTGTTTTAGCTCAGGCTGCAAAGGCAATGGATATTGAAGCCAAGCTATATTATCTTGGACAGGGTTTGAGAATCCTTAAGGATGGAGCTGCTGACAAGATTCAGGTGGGTAGCTTCCCGAGCGTTGGCGATATGCTAAAACAATGTGTCAAGATGGGCATTCCCATTTATGTCTGCGAAGCCTCGAAGCAAATGCTCGGATGGGAAAAGGTCGAGCTAGACCCAGATTTCAAGATCGTTGGTGCGGCAACTCTGAATGATCTTACCTTGGAAGCAGACCGCACGATGTGGTTCTGATCGAGGGAAAACTGAATGGATAGACAGATCTACCTAGACTACCAATCAACTAAACCAGTTGATTCTCGAGTTGTTGAAGCTATGATCCCCTATTTTTCAGAGAAGTTTGGTAACGCATCCGCTTTGCATAGAGTCGGTGATGTTGCTACCGATGCTTTGGAAGAGAGCAGGAAGAAGATAGCCTCATTTATCAATGCAGATGATGATGAAATTATTTTCACGTCAGGAGCAACTGAATCTAACAACCTCGGAATCATTGGTTATGTAATGAAAAACAGGCGAAAAGGAAATCATGTTGTGATATCAGAGGTTGATCATATCTCAGTTCACAATATTGCAAAATATCTCACGCAACAGGGATTTGAGGTTTCTAAAGTTCCAGTTGATCAGTATGGCAGAGTCAGATTGAATAAACTGGAGAACAGAATACGAGATGATACAATTCTTGTTTCAATTGGCTATGCTAGTAATGAGATAGGTACAATCCAACCAATAAGGGAAATCGGAGAAATTCTTAACGAGAAAGGGATAGCATTCCACTCCGATGCCGTTGCTGCTGAAGGATTAGTTGATCTTGATGTTAAACGAGATCGTATCAATCTCATGACTTTATCTTCTAATGACATATACGGTCCAAGGGGTCTCGGGGTGCTCTATATGGAGAAAAAATTCCGAGTAAACCCATTAATGATGGGTGGTGGACAAGAGAAAGGAATCCGCTCAGGTACGGAAGATATTGCATCTATCATAGGCATGGCAGCAGCTGCAGATATCATGAAACAAGAGATGAAGGATGAGGTACAGAAATTTAGAGCCTGGCAGAAGCAGATTATCGACAATATTCTAGGTGATGTTCCAGACAGTCATCTAAATGGACATAAGACAGAGAGATTGGCAAGTAACTCACATTTCAGATTTGATGGAATTGAGGGCGAGTCCATTCTCTTATCGTTCAAAGACAAAAACATAGCAATTTCCACTGG
>JAEORG010000386.1 GCA_016841005.1 Candidatus Thorarchaeota archaeon
CAAAACAGTTCAATATCAGGTTTCAATTGATTTTTCCAGCTTACTTTCACAGCTTAAAAACAAGGGAATTATTCTTGAAACTGTAGAATGTCCCTCATGTAAAGGCAAATTGGAGTATCCAAAGAGTGGGAGTATCGTCACCTGCAGATATTGTGGCTCGACAGTAACTGCTATTGATGTTTTTGAGAAGTTCAAGGGATTATTGGATATCTGAAGATGGACACACTCCTCAGGTTGAAGGGGAATTAAGACTTCACGAATGCAGCCAATCTTTGTGAGTTTTACCAGAGCGTGATGATAATGGGAGTAACGAAGAAACAAATAATCAGGACTTTAGTGAATTCATGGATGAACGGAGTCGCTCATGACAACAGAGTTGGTCTGTTGTGGAATGGTGAAGCAAGTGTGGTATGCTCATTAGTTCATCACTTAAGAACTAGTCTTGAAGGGAAAGATGATAGTCTACGGTTGTGGCATCAAGTTCATTATCAGAAACTATACAAAAGTGGTCGGTGGGGTCTTATTGATCTTGAAATCTGCAGGACTAGCCCGAGAGATGGACTCCGTAGTGAGTATCTTAGTCCTGATGAACTGATCGTAAGCGAGCACATTGCAGCAGTTGAAGTGAAGTATGCACGAACAGCAGGTATCGAGAAAGATTTTGAAAAGTTGGTGTCAATGAAGAGCAAGTTTCCAAAAGTACTTCCAATCTTCTGTTATGTGGACTATACTGACGCTGAACCAACTCCTGAGCTAGCCTATCTGAGGAGTGAGTCTGATAAGCATGAGATATGTGTATTCTACGGAAACACAGAGCCGCCTCTGAAATGGCAGATTATCAATAAGCAATATCTTCGACAGTCGAATGTCCGTAGGGGCTCTAAAGCAAACTAGATGATGTACCGATTTCAAGTCACTAACACGAAACTGAAAGATACTAAGAAGAAGGGAAAAGAGGACCACAAGTTACCTAAATGACCAATTGAATCTACATCGGTTCCTCCTGAAAGATTTAGGAAATTCATCCATGTTCTCTACAATGGACTTAATCCATTTCAATCACTTTTGGTTTTGTTTGTGAAAATGACTTTCAGAAGTGTGAGCTGGTGAAATAATTTGCCACTTGTCCACTTGGCTGTCATGTCCATAGAGTGCGAGAATGTTATACTTAGCACTCTGTTCCTTCACAAAATTCAATCTTAGTTCATAATCTCGATTATCATCTAGGATGGCAAAAATAGTGCCAACCCTCGGATATTCTGTCTTGAACTCTTTCAATCTCTGAAAATCCTTCTCAATATGGGCGTAACTCTGAATCTGCGATCTTGACTTGAACTCCATGGCAAGTAGTAGTTTTTCAAAGGTATATCTTTCGTAGGTCTTTCTATCGATATGCGTGTCATCAGGAAGATGGACTATGACCAAATCTGGGCGTTTCATGACATCTTGATTCTTGAATGGAATGGAGGGGTTGAGCCATATCCGCAATAGTGGATTGTCCCTCAATATCGGAGTTTTCCTTAGGTGGAAATACAGTGAAGATACCATTGCGTCCTCGTTATTCCATAGCCATGAATGCTTGGCATCTCTTGTCATCTCTTCCAACCAGATGTCTTCAATTGCGACAATCAACTCATCAACTAATGTCATTTTTTACTCTCCTACTGTTTTGCGTAGCAATGAATGTCACCTTATGAGGATCTTTCGAGCAACTCTGTCCAAAGTGCTTTTCCTGACTCTTCGCTTATCGAAAAGCAGGTCTGCATGAATCTGTAATTGACTTGGGTCATCTCACGTATTTCAGATGGTTTTATTGCTTCGTCGCATATGTGAAAATTCTTGAGGTCCACATAGTACTCCGCGTTGCGGTCATTATTTCTATCCTTCTTTTTGAATCCAGATTTTGCTACTCCTCCTGCTATAATTCCCACTTCGGATGCATAGAGAAAGACGGTATCTCCAGTTCGTATCCTCTTCATAGTCTTCTTTGTTGAATAGTACGCGGCAGCTTTCTTTTCCTCTAGCATCTCTCTTTCCGTATCTTTTCCGTGCGCTCGATCTGTGTTTACAATGAAATAGTCACTCTCAATGTCTTCGAAAGGATCATCCCCAAGTCTTCGAAACGGATTAAACTCGAAGTAAATGGCATTCTTTTCCATATAGAGTCGATAAATCCAAGGCATAATGTCTAGTCCACTAGACCTCCAGAAGGCAATGGCTTGTCGAGTTTTGAAATCCAAGCCGTTCGTGATAATGACATAGTGTTGATTCTTGTTAAAGGCGTCATCTATTATTGCTTTCTCAGGATACTTTCTGTTATGTGCGTCAAGTAGGCTTTGCTCTTCTGAGAATTTCCTGAAGAGCTCGTCCAAATCATCGTATGAATATTGTCCGAAGATTTGACCATACCGGAGCGCCTGTAGTAGGTTTTCAGATTCTGATTCCCATGCTTTTATTTCAAAAATCCAAAGGTCTCCATTTTCATCGACTGCCATGAGATCAGGTTCTTCCTTGAATGCACGAGACTGCGAAATAATCAATAGCTCTTCTGTGCTGAAAATATCTTCCAAGTTATCGAAGAGGAGCCTTTGCAGTCTTCTTTCATCCCAATCGAATTGACTGAGACTGACCCGCGTCGCTCGATTGAGGTCGTTCTTGTCTGGATTTATCTTGAATAGCATTTGCTAAATTCCCCCTGTTGTACCAGAATCCATTCGCACCTTTATCATAATTGTGATAGTTGTGCTCAAGCCATTATTTTTCGTCCATGCCTTATTATTCAAAATCCTATGTATCCGGTTTGAATTGATTCAGTATATTCAAGATGTATTGCGGGTTAATCTTCTAAAATCCCGTTCACTAATGTTGCGAGTCGTTACAACAAACCATCCCCAGTTTGCATCAACAACGCGGTTCTCAAAATAATCCAATTTTGAGAGTAAATCTTCATTAATATACACTGGATTGTTCGGATATAGATTAACAGAATCCACCTTGAAAATCCAAGGATGTTTCTTCGGGTCACTGAGTTTTGGGTAGGGCCTGTTGACCGGTTTCGTGGTCACTCTTGCATGACCTATTACACCTTTGCTTTTTCCTGATGCATAGAAACACAACCAATCTCCTGGCTTCAATTTTTCCCTACCAGGAGTTCTATCGCCATATGCGTACACCTTGTCTTCCCCTACTAGCCAACCAAGATGCTCTTCTGCTGATTCATCTGTCGTAGACGCCACAGGCGTAAGCCAATATTGCGGTGATGATTTATGGGTGCCAGGCTTAGGTCTCACTCTACTCCCTATCCGAGTTTCAGGTGGTTTTGAATCAACATGCCCTGCTTCGATGATGAAATCATCATTTTTGTATCGCTCAACAAGGTATTCTCTAGCATCATCTAACTCAATTTCAGGAATGATTTCTGATGCTTTATCTCTAAGGTACTTTGCTAGGATTTCCAGAATCTCTTCTTTCCTACCCAGCGATTTGGCCCAACTATCTGCTAAAGTCTTCTTTTTCCTGTTCATGAGTTTAACCTGTGTGTCAATCAATGTCACATTGCTTTTAGCTAATAATGCAAGCAATCTTGCACAATTGTCTAGGTCTTCCCTAAACAAATCGATACTCCATTCAAGATTGGCTCTTCGACCTGTTCTTGAGAAGAGAGTCCATATTGCTCCATCTGTTGTTGATCCATAATACAAATCTAGGTCTATCATGTAATCAAGGAGTTGAGCTGATGCTTCTGTCTGCGGTCCAACATTTTTCCCTAGTGCCTTTGTTTCGATAACAAATACTGGCTCATTACTATCAAAAAGCACAAAGTCAGCAATTCCACTATCGAGTTCATGCTCCACTTCTACATCGTTTGTATCTATTTTCCATCCAAGTGCAGAAAGAATGGGGAATAATAAATCGGTACGAACTCTTGGTTCTGCACCTTTTCCTCCTGAGTATTTGTCCTTATTATTTCGGATTTTTTCTCGGTTCTCTTGTATCACATTGGCTAATATGGAGCTCAAAAAATCACCACACAATAATCGCACCAAATCTCGCACTCATAAACTTTGGGAGGATTATGAGTTATGCTTTACAAGAATGAAAAGAAAAAAGGGGACCTAGACTCTCTCAAAGAATTGCGACTACATCTATGTTTCTTGTATGGCAGATAATCAGACCTGAAGCTTCCCGTAACCTGACAGTCTATTGATGAATCTCGACTTAAAAAAAATTCAGAATTATAAATTTAAGAAATCGATTGTTCCTTTACCTACTATTGAAGAAAAGGCATC
>JAEORG010000387.1 GCA_016841005.1 Candidatus Thorarchaeota archaeon
AATGAAACAAGGATCTGACACTTCTGGCGCATGACTTTCAGGAGATGTACATCTTCTTCAGTACGTGCCATACCCTCGTAAAAACCTGCAACAATGGACTTGTCTTCATAGCTTTCTAGATGGTGAAGCTTGAAATCCGCAACTGCTTGCCAATATTTGATATCTATTAACGGGAGCACGTCTGCAAGAGCAAGATGAATATCTACAAGACTCTGGTAGCATCCCCAGCAAGATGAGCCTTGCCCGAATGCGACAGGTACAGGATTAGCCATATTTAGACCTCCTTTAAGGCGTACATCACTTCGTGATGCTCATGACCTGTGACTTCCAATTCGCCCCACTTGAGAAGACCCATAATGTTCCAGAGAACAAGGTCTTCAGGCATTTCTGTGGTATCAGAGATCTTAGCCACCGTATTTGCTCCGCCATTGAGAGCCTCCCTTATGAGTTCCCTTTGGTGACGCACAACACTATGCTTTTGTTCGAAAAATGCTGCAAATCGTTTCATCGCCACTCCCTCTCTATTGGACCAATTTCTTTTACTTGGTCAACCAGAGTTCTTACTCCATCAGCGAACAACTGTGCTTCAGAAGCACTTGCCCACTGAAGCCTGACTCGCTTTGGATTGACTCCTGCTTGTTCAATGACTTTCTCTAAAAGCGCCCAGCGTGCTCGAGCCTTTAGATTGCCACTTGTGTAATGACAATCGCCAGAATGACACCCACTAACAAGGACTCCGTCTGCACCCATATCCAGAGCTGCGAGTACAAACTCTGGGTCAATACGACCAGTGCAGTTTACTCGTAGAATCCTCGCATTCGGTGGATACTGGATACGTGATGTGCCAGCGAGATCAGCTCCAGCATAGCTACACCAGTTGCAACAGTAGGCTATAATCCTCGGTTCCCAATCAGGGTCTGCTGCTACCTTTTGTGCTGCTTTTGTCATTAGGCACCACCCCCTTCTGGTTCAAGCATTGGGCAGAGATATGCCTCCACCATTGCCATGATTTGTTCATCAGTCGAGTGTAGCATAATTATCGCACTGCTTGGGCATGCGGCAGCACAGGTCCCACAGCCGTGACACTTAGCTTCCTGTACGTGTGCAATATGTGGGTCATGAGATTCGTCCCACTCTATTGCATTATACGGACATGCTGTAAGACAGGTTGCACATGAAGAACACAGTTCTGAGATCACTCGAGAAACTGTTGACTCAATCTCGACTGCACCCTTTGCCATTAATCCCACTGCCTTTGCAGCCGCACCACTTGCATCGATAACCGCTTCAGACGCATTCTTCGCAGCCTGAGCAGCTCCAGCTATCATGATTCCAGCAGTGTGCGTGGTCAATGGTGCAAGCTTGATGTGTTCAGGATTGAAAAAGCCATCACCACTTCTAGTGAGTCCAAAGGTGTGTCCGATTTCCTCAATACCATCAGGTGGCACCATGGCAGTTGCAAGAACAAGTAGGTCTGGAGTGAAATCTAGCTGCGTACCCGACAAGACATCTTTCCACTTCAACTTGACTTTACCGTTCTTTACCTGAACAGTTGGCTTTTCCTCAGTCGGGAATTTAGAATAAATTACATGTTTCTCGCGCGCGAGTCGTTGGAATTCCTCATGTTCCTTGCCATACGTCCTGATGTCCTGATAGAGGATGACTGCTTCATCGAGTTTGTCTTTCATGATACTTGCAGTCTTAGCAAGAGCAGAACAACAGTACCTAGAGCAATGCTCATGTCCTTTGATACCGGGTTCACGCGAGCCTACACATCCAATATATGCGACTTTCTTGACTGGTGTCCCATCGCTACGCTTGAGGTATTGTTCTTGGTCCGGTAGTGATTGTAACTCTGCTAGTGTCATGATATCAGGACTTTTACCGTAGCTATAGTAGTCATCAGGAACAAAAGGTTGGAAACCAGTAGTAACAATGACCGTTCCAACAGTATATTTTGTGGGTGCCTTTTTACCCCATGTAGCAATGGTTGCTTCGAAGTTTCCCACATATCCTTCAAAGTCCTCAATTGTGCTTCCAGTCAGGACAGTAATCTTCTTGTGCTTCATTGCTCGATCAATGAGGGGCTGCAGGACTTCTTTTCCGGATTTGTCCCCTGGAAACATGTGAGACCATTTGCGGACATTTCCTCCCAGTTCATTATCACGCTCGATCAAGACCGCTTCAAATCCACGATCTGCAACATCCAGCGCAGCTCGAAGTCCAGCAATACCTCCACCTACTACAAGTGTTCGTGGAGCAATGTTGACCCGTTTTATCGGAAGCGCTTCTAGAGCTGCCGCTCGAGCAACAGACATTCTGACAAGATCTTTTGCCTTCTCAGTTGCTGCCTCTGGTTCTCTACTATGACACCAAGAAACATGTTCTCTTAGATTCACTTGATCGAAAAGATATCTGTTCAGTCCAGCCTCTTCCACAACACGCCTGAAGGTTGGTTCATGCATTCTGGGACTACAACTTGCAACAACTACACGGTTCAGATTGTAATCTCTAATGGCTTCCCTGATTGCCTCCTGCCCTGCGTCTGAGCACGTAAACATCAGATGCGTTGAGAATACCACATTCGGGAATTTAGCTGCTTCTTCTGCAACCTGTTCGACATCAACAACGCCTGCAATGTTATGTCCACAGTGGCAGACAAATACCCCAATGCGAGGGTCTGCAGAAGTATCCATAGTTGGAGTTTCTACTTGTCCTTCTGTCATATCTTCACCCCACAACAATCTAGTACTGATTGCGGATCGATCTTGTTGAGGTCAAATCCGAGCGTATCTTCCTCTAAACCTAGTGCTGGTCCTATGAACTGAGGGATTGGAATAACTGGAATCTTTGCTTGGTCGCCTGCCTTCTCACCAAATTGTACTTGAGTTAATTGTACACCACAGAACACACAGGCTGTAACGATACCCATCGCTCCAACTCCCCGGATATTGTTGATCTTATCTCGACCAATTATACTTGCTACATCCTCATCTATTCCGAGTAAAGGACCTCCACAACATCTAGTCTTTCCGGGATAATCAACTGCGGTTCCGCCTACTGCCTCGACAATACGGTCAAGTATTGTGGGATTCTCGGGATCATCTACTTGCACGATTTCATACGGTCTCGTGACATGGCAACCGTAGTGTGCGGCAATCTTGACGTCGGTGTAAGGATTGACAACTGCTCGTTCTATCGCATCGTAACCAATATCCTCTGCGAGCACCTGAAGCAAGTGACGGACACGAACATTTCCAGTATACTTGAGACCTTCTTCTGCAAGAAGCGAGTTGACTTCGTCCCTAGCCCTGATGTCTGTGTCTAGCAGATGTTTGGTGGTCTTCAGAGACCCTGAGCATGCACCACAAATTGCTAGGATATCGTACCCTGCTTTCTCAGCCAATGCCAAAATTCGACCACTTAGTGCAGTAAAAGCTCTCTTGTCAATGAACTCGACATATTGAGCTCCACAACAGTTGGCATCCTCCATCTCAATGAGGTTAACTCCTAGCTTCTTCAACACTGCAATTGTCGATGCCTCGTATGCAGGAAGCCTTACTGGTGTCGTACAACCTCTATATAACATCAAATCCAATATTACTTCCCCTCCTCATCATTGAAGTATTTCTCTCGGACTCGTTCAACGAATTCTTTATTCATCTTCAAGTCCGTCTTAAGCCCAAGATCTTCTCTTTCATCTTCTGTAAAATCAGAATACGAGTCTTGCAACATCCATCCATCCTCCAAGACGGTCTTGACTGTCTGTTTGAACACGTTTGGAACATGTCCCTCTCGTGCAGCAAGAACCCGTACCGCATGGAAGATCTCAGCAGGACTCACTCCCTCTTGGCACCGTTCTTCACACATTCGACAACTCATACAGTACCAAGACTCATCACTCGTGAGGATCTCTTTCTTCATCCCAAGAATGATTTTCTGAATCATCCGTCTTGGACGGTAGACATCTGTCGCTTTGGCAACAACACAGCTTGCTGTACAGATACCACACTGAACACACTTGTTGATGGCTTCGCCACCTTCAACTGCGGCGACTTCCTTCGCGAAATCAGATGAAGGAGTATGAGTAATCTGTTTGGTTTCTTTATCTTCAACAGCCATGATTTACACCTACTTCGATGATTTTACCTTAACCTCCGGTTCTGATACTAATGTACCTCCAAAGGACGTTTTTCGTTCTTGGAGCATTTCACCTAAGATGATTGATGCCCTCATGGCAGCAGCGCTTCCAGCTGTTACTGAATCAGGAATGTCCTTTGGACCCTCTGCACATCCACAGACGTATATTCCATCCCTACTTGTATCAACAGGTGCGATGAGGTCGTCATTTACGTCAATATAGCCCTCGTCAGATATTGCCACACCGAGCTCATTAGCAAGCGCTGTCATGTCATCATTTGGTATAAGGCCGGGACTAATTACCAGCAAATCGTGCTCAATCTTCATCAGATCACCTGTTTCAGTGTCTTCTACTTGAGCAATTAGATTGTGATTAGCAGGGTTCTCATCAACTTCACCAACTCGCCCTCTGACAAAGTTTACTCCGAATCTTACATCGGCCATCTCATAGAATTCTTCAAAGCCTTTCCCGAAAGCACGAATGTCAGCGTAGTAGATTGAAACATCAACATCAGGATCATGCTCTTTTGCCATCACAGCGTTCTTAATGCCGTACATACAACAGACCCTACTGCATTCAGGAACACCCTTCTGAGTATCTCTTGCTCCAACACACTGAACAAAGCCAATGCTCTTTGGCATTTTTCCATCGCTAAAACGAATGAGATTTCCCTGAGTTGGACCAGCAGCGTTGATGAGTCGTTCATATTCCATAGCAGTGATGACATTCGGGAACTTGCCATATCCCAGTCGTCTGTATCGACTGACATCAAACAACTTGTATCCTGTAGCAACAATGATTGCACCTACATGCAAATCGACCTTCTGTTCCTTCATATCGTGGTCTATGGCTTCTCTCTCACATGCTTTGACGCATTCTTTACATTCGCAACAGACTGTACAATTCAGACAACGACCTGCCTCACTAATCGCAGTGTCTCTGTCAAATCCCTTCTCGACTTCAGAGAATCCGCCCTTTCGACTTGCAATGTTCTCCTTGACCATTTGAGCTCGAGCTTGAGTCTTGAATTTCGCAGGGTCAACATCTGGTTTTGCGATCCTATAATGCTGAGGTTCACGTCCTGCACGAATATCCTCACCCCGGAGATAACGATCAATCGATATTGCAGCTTCATTTCCTTGGCCAATTGCTTGAACTACAGTAGCTGGGCCTAGGACACAGTCACCACCAGCAAATACTCCCGTTTTACTAGTCTGAAGTGTCACCTGATCAACCATGAGTGTACCCCACTCCGTCGTGTCAATTCCATCGTGTAGAGGAATTGGTTCAACTGATTGACCAACTGCAATAATCATCTGGTCAACACTGATAGTGAACTCTGAGTCTGGTATTGGGAGTGGTCGCCTTCGTCCTGAATGATCTGGCTCTCCAAGACGCATTCGAATACATTTGACACCTTGAACCTCACCACGTTGAGAAACGACCTCTACAGGAGTAGTGAGAAACATGAATCGAATACCCTCCTGTCGAGCATCCTCAACTTCAGTTGGAATAGCAGGAATCTCTACCTGCGAGCGACGATAGATTACCGTCACTTCACTCGCACCAAGTCTCAGTGCAGTCCTAGCTGAATCGACAGCTGCATCGCCTCCACCGATTACAGCTACTCTCTCTCCGACTTGGATGCTTTCTCCGCCTGCAACTTTGTCAAGAAAATCAATCGCATGAAAGACGTTATTGGCATCCTCGCCTGGAATCATGAGCTTGTTGCTTTGGGATGCACCAGTTGAAATGAAGACTGCCTTGTAACCATCCTTCGTAAGCTGATCAACAGACTCAATATTCGTATCCATTCGAAACTCTACTCCATGCTCACCAACCCAGTTTATTTCTTCCTGGAGAATATCTCGAGGAAGTCTATATGATGGAATAGCCCATTTCAACAGACCACCTGGTTCTGAACGTTTTTCAAATACAGTTACTGGATAACCTAATCGTGCGAGCTGGTAGGCTGCTGCTACTCCTGCAGGACCTGCACCAACCACCGCTACCTTCTCCTTCTTGTCTATCTTAGCCTCTACTGGTGGTTTGGCACCTGCTTCTTTTTCATAGTCAGCAAGGAACCGATGTAGATTCCTTATACTGACACTTCCATCGTATTCTCCCCTTTGACATTGCCCTTCACACCAACTCACACAGACTCTACCTAGTGTTGCTGGAAAGGGAATATTCTCTCTCACAATTCTTATGGCGTCTGTGTATCTCTCTTGGTTAGTCAATATGACAAAAGCCTGACAATTTACTCCAGCAGGGCAATTGACTCGGCATGCGGGGTGATCACGTTTGTCAATTGTATAGACATTAGGAGTTGCTTGTGGAAAAGGGATGTATGTTGCTTTTCTAAACCCGAGACCTTCATCAAATTCATTTGCGGTCTCTATCGGGCAGACAGCAACGCAGTCTCCACAGCCAGAGCATTTATCCTCGAAGATATATCTTGGTTTTCTTAAAACCTCAATATGGAAGTTACCCGCCCTTCCTGTTACTCTTTTGATTTCCGAATATGTCAATAGTTCAATATTCGGATGCCGCGCTACTTCGCTCAGTCGAGGAGTTAGAATACAGGCAGAACAGTCCAATGTTGGGAATGTCTTGTCGATGGCAGCCATTCGACCACCAATGCTTGACGTCTTCTCAACGAGATGGACCTTGAATCCTTGATTTGCTATATCAAGCGCCGCTTGCATTCCTGCTACTCCGCCACCCACAACTAGTGCGCTCGGGACTTGATTTGCAAGTTCCACTTCTGTTGTTTGCGTCGGTTGATCAACGGTCATGATAATGGCTCCGTGAATCTAAAATGGAAATTCCACTATGTGGATTATTAGGCATAATATCATTCAAATGACAAGTATAACCGCATGTTTGGGAATCTTTGAGAGAGAGTGCTCTGGAGGATTGAATCAATATGAAACAAGTGTTCACTCTTAGCATCTCGTCTTCACCGGCTCCAATCTATATTGTCTTCTCTGTAACACATGCGACTTGTGAAAGCTTTCAGTGTCTTGTCTAAATTCTAGATATAGGCCATGTAATCTGAGAAAACGAGTATCTTAAAGCTTGAGAGTTACATTTTATTAAAAATAAACATTGAAAGTATCAGGATGAAACTAATTACAAAAGTCAAATGTTCGAAATCGAACATGATAGTGATTTTTTATGAAAGCCATGAAATTATATTCGAATTTTTTCTTTCATTCCGTTACTATTTACATTGATTTAATCAATAAATTGTATACGTTTCGTTATTTAAAGTTATATTTATTTTTGATTACTATTTGTCTGTTTTCAGTCATTAGCCTTTCAGTATAAAATTCCATTAGTTACTATTTCCACTGTAATATTTACATATTGTAATATCATGAATTTAAACGAAGATTGACACTTTTAGCTTAGAAATGCCTCTGGTAAAATGCATTCACCATATTTTTCTTGGGCTTGTACTAAGCGCTCTCGTTGTTTCGTGAGTTCCTCATAGAGAACTTGAGGTGCGTCAGGTACTGTATCTCTATAAGTTGTTTCAATACGCATTATTTTTGCTAATAGCTCTGGAACGCGAGTCGTAAATTGCTCGTCATAATCTTCCTTCAAGTATTCCTTATCGAGATATTGCTTGAAGAGATTCTTTAGATCTTCATATAACGGGATAAAACCGGATGGAGTTTCAATTGCCTCGACATCCCCATGGACTCTGAGCTCCATCCATTTTAACCAGACTTGCTTGTCCGCCTTATCTGTAAGGAAATTGCCATCCTTATCTTTTTGGAAGTAGTTCACTGCAAAGATGAGAGGAGGTTCTATTGTCAATTTTCCAAAGTCAAGATGATTCTGAATGTATTTACCAAGAGGAATAGAGAGGAAATCAAGGTTAGAAAATGGATTGAATTTCCTGATACCGCTAGGACCAAGAGTGGCTGCTGTAGTCTCCGATTCGAGACTGGCACCCATCGTGATCACACCATGCTCCCAACTACGCGATTGTTGGACTGGAACCCATGTATCAGAATCTCGCCCTCCATAAATGATGCCACCGACTTCAACTCCACGGGGATCATCAAGACAACCGTCTAAATTACTGAGTCCTTCCAGACCAATAGTGTATCTGGCATTCTTGTTAGCGTATGGAATAGTCTCTCCATGACGGTCCACCTTTCCTTTGAACCATTCACCTGAGTGATTGATTCCAGATTCGGGCTCTTCTCTACCATCATCAAGCCACCGTGGTTCAGCATCTTCTGTGATTAGCACGTTGGAAAAGATAGCAGGCTGGTTTGAATGGAGTACATCCCATATAACAGGGTCATCTTTAGCTGTGACGGAACGGATGATACCGAATATACCACGCTCCACATTCACTCCTCTTACCTTCCCATCTAATACTCTTAGATATGTAAGGTCGTCTCCCACTATGGTATTTCCTCGTACCATTGATGTACTTGTCTTGCCGCAGCCAGAAGGATATGCTCCTGTGAAGAATGTGTTTCTATCATGTGGACCACGCACCGCCATCAAGAACATATGTTCAGCAAGCCAACCTTCTCTGTCAGCTTTCCTAATAGCAAGCCTCAGTGCAAGTTTCTTGAGTCCAATTGTATTTCCTGCATATTGGGTGTTCACGCTATAGACTGTATTTTCTTTATAGTCAATCATGACTCCGCGCTTTTTCCAATCAGTGCTGACAGAATGAATTAATTTTCCTGAGGAGTGGAGCATCCAGAATATTTCTTTATCCTCTGGCATACGTCGGAAGTATTCATAACCTGGACGATAAAGTAGATCCTCGCTATGAGCAACATAGAAAGAATCTGTTATCTGAACGACTGGTATTGAGAACGGCGAGTCAAGTGGACCAAGAGAGAAGAAGCGAACTACCATCTTCTTATTTTCCATACTTCCATTAAGTCGTTTCTTGACTAATTTTAGACCATCTTCACGATCATGTTGGGTCAGTTGTTCACCCAAGCTCTCTCCTTTTGGCACAAGATAGACGGTACTCTCCTTATCTCTAGCCTGGTCAAAATACCCATCAAAATGAACAGTATGATATGGATTTGCGAGAGGTGTTTCTTCACCTCTAGCAATGGCTGTCCTTCGTATGTATTCAGTATCCATCGTAGAATCATTGCAGACGAAGACCTTCATCGGTTTACAGAGCTCTATTGCCTCTGCTACAAACCTGTGTACGCTCCTATTTGGAATTGCAAGGAGTTTCCTGAAGTTGGCGTCAGTTAAGGCGGATTCAAGGATAGAAATTGTGTGCTTCACTAGTACGACCTCTGTGGCTTGTGAGATTTCTGTAACGCTCTACTCCCCAGCTTGAATATAACAGGCACGCCAGCTGCAACTTAAGAATTAATAGGTTGTCCTCACTAGCTTTATGCATCCTCGGAAATGTAGGCGATGACAAGACTCAAATGTAGCAATCAAGCGAATCGCCACAGTCAGCCTTGAGGATAGGCAAAGATCAAACGCTGGTGTGTTCTGATGCTGAAGGAGCTTACCTATGAGATACCAATGATTGAGCGTGGCTACGCCAATCAGACATTGTACGTGAATTTGAGTACAAATGAGATCAAAATCAAACCCGTTGATGACAAGATGAAGGAAACCTTTACAGGTGGAAAAGGATTTGACCTTTGGCTCATGTGGAACGGACTTCCTAAAGACCGTGTAATTGAATGGGACGATCCAGAAAATGAAATATGTATTGCAACAGGCCCGTTAGGTGGTGTGACACAATACCCTGGTGCAGGAAAGTCCATTGTCACATCCATTTCTCCGATGACTGGTATTCCAATAGACAGCAATGTTGGAGGATACTTTGGTCCAAACCTGAAGTTTAGTGGATTCGATGCGATGGAGATTCAAGGTAAAGCAGACAAGGATGTATACGTATTCATTGATGGCGATAACGGGAAAATACAGATTTACGATGCTGCAGACCTTCCTGATACAGCTTATGAAATAACACGTGTACTCAGTGCAAGACATACTGAGAAAGAAGGTAAGGATATGTCAGTTGTGACATCAGGTCCTGCAGCAGAACACGCATGGATGGGATGTCTTAACTTCTCTTGGTGGGACATGCGCCGCGATTTACCGAGATACAAGCAAGCAGGTCGAGGCGGTATTGGAACAGTATTCAGGAATAAGAGAATCAAAGCATTGGTCTGCAAACGTGACAAGATAACAGTCGAACTGAACGGTCCCGCAGATGCAGACGCAGTTAAGAAGGTTGGACGAGAACACTCAGATGAGATACGAGCCTTAGACCCGGTTCAGAATAGAATGCGAGTTATAGGTACAGGACACCTGCCATCAATTATGAACGAGTTTGACCTATTCCCGACACGTAATTTTAGAGCAGGGAGTGATCCTGAGGCTAAGAATCTCTTTGGAGATGTCTGGGAGAACATCTATACAAATTCAGGAAAGGGATGGGATGGATGCTGGAGACCCTGTGCAATTAATTGCTCTCACTGTATTGAGGGATTCGTACCAAAGACAGGGGCATTCAAAGGTAAGAATGTGGTAGTTGACGGTCCTGAGTATGAGACCATCGCAGGATGTGGAGCAAACCTAGGTATCTTTAATCCGGAATATGTTGCTGAAATTAACTTCTATTGCGATGCTTATGGAATTGATACCATCTCATTCGGTACTTCAATGGGTTTTGTGATGGAACTCTTGGAAGAAGGTCATATTGACGAGGAAGCAACAGGAGGTCACAAGCTGAAGTGGGGTGCCGCAGAAGAGGTTTTGGCTGTTCTTCACGAGATGGCTGAAGGAAAGGGCTTTGGCGGTGAACATTTTGGTAAGGGAGTGCATTACCTGAAGAAGTATTTCGATGAAGAGTTTCGAGTTGACAAGTTTGTGATGCACGACATTGGTATGGAACACAAGGGACTCGAGTATTCTGAATACGTAACCAAAGAGAGCCTTGCACAACAGGGAGGATATGGTTTGACTCTCAAAGGACCGCAGCATGATGAAGCATGGCTCATCTTCCTTGACCAAGTTCACAATTACATGCCAACTTTCGAGGATAAAGCGGAGGCCCTACATTACTTCCCATTATGGAGAACATGGTTCGGACTGAATGGATTGTGTAAGCTTCCATGGAACGATGTTGTACCAGCAGACAACTCAGACACAGATGAACCAGGAAAAGTTCCAGGTCATGTTGAGTTCTATGCGCGATTATTCGAGGCAATGACCGGGCGACCCACCAAGGGAGAAGACCTCATCACAATGTCTGAGAAGGTCTACAACTTTCAGCGAGTCTTCAATATTCGACAAGGCAAGGGTCTACGTATCAACGATTCATTCATTCCCTACAGAAGTGCGGGTCCTGTGACTGAGTGGGAATATGAATCTCGTCAAGACCGCTACGACGAGCAGCTCAAGGAGATTGGCGTAGATATCACTGGAATGTCAACCACTGAGAAAAGAGACAAGCTTCGTGACTACAGGGAGGAACGTTATAGGCTCCTCACAGATGCAGCGTATAAGCGCAGAGGCTGGACACGCAACGGTGTACCTACAATGGAGAAGGTGAAGAAACTCGGACTTGACTGGATACCAGAATTAGTGGACTTAGTCAAGTTCAGCGAGGGGTCAGAACCTCCAAAGGATACACTTCCGGAAAGCGATGAAGCTTGGAATTAGATATTCAGAATGGAGGAGGACATTCCTCCTTCTCTTTATTTAGATAATATAATCAGAAAAATTCAATACAGACCTAATTAGCCGCATCCATTGATGAATGAGTCTACTAATGACACCATTATGACTACAATGGTAGGACCACTCTATGCAAGAGCGTATTATGGAAAAAAGTATCCTGAGATCTTCGCTGATCCTGCCGCTACTAGTCTCATTCAAAATGTAAAAGCACAGCATCCCGATGATGAAGAAAAATTCCGTTTGATGGAGGAGCTAGTTAGCGAATTTCTTGGGCTGACATTACTTACTCGTGCAAAGATTCTTGATGACGCAATAAATGAGTATATTCAACAATTTCCCGAATCGACAATCGTCAACTTGGGTTGTGGGTTAGATAATCCATTCCCTAGGGTGGATAACGGATCAATCCAGTGGTATGACTTGGATCTCCCTGCTGCTATAGAGTATCGACTCAGATTAATACCTGAAACAGCAAGGAGTAAGTGCATTTCTAATTCGATATTCGATACCAACTGGTTCAATGACATCATCTTTTCGGAGGAAGAAGGTATATTCTTCATCGCAGGGGGTCTCTTCGGGTACTTCAAAGAGGAGCAAATTTCTTCGCTCCTAAAGAAAATGGCTCAATCCTTCAAAGGTGGAGAGTTGATTTTTGATGTACAATCTAGCTTTGGTAATAGAGTAGTCAATCGCCAGATACTGAAACAAGGGGTCCCTGGTCTGACGTTCAAACTTGCAATTGCGAATCCATCAGAACAAGTTGCTTCATGGTCAGATAAACTCGAGGTACTAGAATGGTTTCCACTTTTCTCGAAAATTTCTATGAACAAATCTTGGAAGTTATCAACCAGGATCTTGATGAAGCTCACTAATTTTCTTGCAGCTGGAAAATTCATACATCTCAGATTTTCAGCAGAGTGATGATGAAAGTGGGTGAAAATCAGTGAGGAAAAAATCCAGTTTCTCTAGGATTTTAGGAAAAAACTCTACAAATCGATGGTTGAATGTAAATATTTTTCACATAATGTTAACAATGCTTATGATAGAAATGATAGAATTGTGATAATATGAAAATAGTCGGATATTTTGAAGGAACAGATCCTTTTGTCCTAACAAGATTAGTTGCAGAAGGATATGGAACAATACCACTAGCTAATCCATGGGATAACCATGGTAAAATTGCATCTCGCATTTTACCAGGAGAAATAGACCTTATCATTGGTTACTTACACAAGTTACTTCCACCGGTAGGGAAACGTATCACTCCAGATACTCACACTACAAAGATGGGCATTGACCCTGCAAGGGATATAACACCCCTTGATCTGTTATATCCTGCTAAGACAAATGAGATTCCCGTGTTAGTTATTGCACCATATGATTGCCATGATGAAGCAAAAGAATTGCTCGGGGAAGCTGCAGATTTTGTCACATTTGTGAAGCATGAAGATCTTGAAAAGACAGCAATTGAGATTCTGAAGAAATTATAACAGACTCTGGAGAGCTATTGAAGATTGAAGTGGGGAGGAGTACTCCTCCCCCGGGAGCATTATAGATGCTACAATGCTAGGAAATCAGGATGCCAAAGTTATTTCTTTGGTTTCTGAGGTGTTTTTTGTTGATTCTTCTGCTTTTTGTCCTTAGCCACTGAGGTCACCTCACTGGACTTTCAAGGTCGTTTTTGCCTCGGACACCGCCGCATCAAATTGACTCAGGCAAGAAGTCTGTACAGAAAAAACCTGCGTCCTTATTTTCTTATTTAATAAGATATAAACATATCTCTCTAAATTCTGGGCACTGATAGACCTCTAAATTTGATTTTAGGAATTAATAGCACTCCTTCTTAAGCGAGGATTAGAATTTCTTGTAGAGGGTTAAACAGAGAAATGTGATTATTGCGGATAGAATGAGTAGTGAATCTAGTTGCAATCCAATACCAGTAAGTGCTCCAATTAACAGAGAACCAATCATTACTCCTCCATCCCATCCTGCAGTTACTGTTGCCATGGCATTAGCCTTCCGTTCCTCTGGTACTGAAACAGCGGCTAACGACATAAATCCGATGGCAGCAAATGATATTCCAACACCCAGAAAGACTGCTGATAGGCTGTAAGTAAGGATATTCAGGCCAAAGGATCCAATCAATAATCCAAGTACAGAGAGCACCACCCCAAAGAAGCTAATAGGTTTGTAACCTCGTCGATCTGATATAGGACCACCAATCATTGCACTCACAAGCTGACTTAGAGCTAGAAAGGTCAGATAGAGCCCTGGATTCGTCACGCCATGAAGAGGGGCAAGACTGGGAGAGTAGCTAAAAACGACACCGATGTCAAATGAAACAAAGATAATGGCTAAAGTTGGTAATAGAGCATTTCTTTCAATTATATGGTGACTAGCTGAATCAGACTGCTCAAATTGATTTCCTGAGTAGCTAGTAAACCTCCAAAGTGTAACTCCCGCTATGACTACCACAATGCTACCAATTATTGCAAAGAGGAACATCGCATCGAATGACGATCGTGTCATATCTGAAATCAAAGCACTCCCCAAGTAGGGAAAATAGATCATTGTCACGAAGTTCATCGCATTTGCATACCCAATCACTTCTCCGGTCCTTGACTCAGGAGCAGCCTTCACTAGCATGGTATAATATGCGACATTGAAAAATGCAAATCCAACTCCATGGAGTGCTCTCATAAGATAAATCTCATCTATTGAGTAAGCAGAATAGTATCCATACATTGCAAAGAGAATTAGGATACTCCCAAGAATTAGTACAAATTTATCTTTTACACTTTCCAACAGTCTTCCTGATACTAATCTGAAGAGCATGGCAAAAAGTGTGAAGACTCCAAACGAGATGCCTAATGCAGCCATATCTCCAGAAATGTACTCTATAAATGACTGGAGTGATGTGATTGTAAAGTTGTTAATCGTAAAAAACAGGAAGACCACGAACAAGACAGCGAATATGAATCGTGGTAGCTTCTCTCTCTCATACATTTCTTATTCCACGAACTCTGCTTTTCAAGTGACACATAAATCAATCGTCCCAGTGTTAAGAGATATATTATCATCTTGCAGATTGTTATAATAGATATTGACTTTTAGAAGAGTTTCTGGCTTTGATGCGTAGATTTTAAGGTTGAATATATCAGCGCTAATGTATGAACGGCATTGTTCGACGATGCAATAAGGATGATATCGAATCTTTCATTGAACTGAGTGGATATGCATATAGCATTCCTGATTCGTCCTTCGAGAACTTCAGAGAAAAATGGGATGATATCCACAACGAGATTTTCCTCAGTGAGGTTGACGGAATTCCTGTTGCTACTGCAAGGATGATACCACTGATTCAGAATATTAGGGGAACCATGAAGAATATGGGTGGTATCGGACTAGTAGCAGGGTCTCCTGAATATCGTCGAAAGGGATACGTTCGAGATCTAATGTTTAAGATGCTTGAGGATATTAGAGAGAAGGATTATGCAGTTAGTTGTCTGTATCCATTCAAGGATTCCTTCTATAGCGCAATGGGTTATGTGAAGTTACCTCCCACCAGAAGATTGGAGTTTGACCCAGTTACCCTGAGAGGCATATCTAAACCAGAGGGATATACAGTTTCACGTGAGTCGGGAGATGAGGCATTCCAAGTTTGGCGAACCTTGCATGAAGAAATGGTCAAATCAACTCATGGAGCTGCTGGAAGAAGAGATATCCGTTGGTTGGAATATACCCGAAAATTCACTAGAAAGATCGCTGTAGCAAGGAATCCAGATAACAAGGCTGAAGGTGTAATGGTTTATTCTGTGAAGGGGTATGGTGAAGGTCACGATTGGTCTGAGCCAGGAGAAATTAGTATAGGCTCAATGTTGTGGTCATCACTTGAAGGACGTGATAGTCTACTTCATTTCATCTATGGCCACAGTGATCAAATCAAAAAAGTCAAACTAATGGTGACTCCTCACAATGAAGATTACTATCATTGGTTGACAGATTATCACACGCCCACTATATCTTCAAACATCATAGCGATGGCAAGAATAGTTGATGTAGAGAAAAGTTTCAACAGTATCAAAGTTGGATCTAGTGGAAGAATCATACTTGAGGTGACAGATTCTCATCTTGACTGGAATAATGGTACCTTTGAGCTGCATGATCAGAATGGAGCACTCAGTGTTTCTCGATCACAAGAAGAAGCGAAAGTTATGTTCACAATCGAGGGATTAACTGCAGTTCTTTATGGTACTCTTGGTGAATCACAACTAAGAAGGTTGGGGTGGTTAAGAGGAGAAAGTCCCACTACCCTCTATGAATGGCTTCCGAGAGCATTTCCTTGGTTATCTGAATCATTCTAGGAATTGAGTTCGGAATAATCAGTAAATTTGAGAGGAGAGGAGCTGATTATTCTGTCAGTCTTGCTCTCTGAATTGTAGTTTTACACTTCGATACAGAATGCAAGATTTGTTTTATCAGCTGTTCTTTAGAATCTAGACATGCTACAATATTGATTAATTCTGTACATCCACTTATTATCTGGAGCTGATTTGCAACATCATGAGCTAGAATATCTAAATAGAGAGAAGCCTTCTTTGATTGTTTTGCAAGTTGTTTCTCGGCTTGCCTC
>JAEORG010000388.1 GCA_016841005.1 Candidatus Thorarchaeota archaeon
AGTATATTTGGTGAAGCAGATTACTGAAGATGACAATATCAGATTTAGATCACTTTGCTATTGAAGGATTAGATTCTAAGACTTCAAAGAGTATACCATGGTTTCATAACAAGAATCTACTATGGTTGTTAGCGGATGCATACTATTACATTACAGGGAATCCTCTATCCGTATCTGTAGCTCATCCATCCAAGAGTAAACCTCAGAGTGCCAAGGAGAATTTCCTCTATTGATTCATCGCATATTCTCATCGAATATGTTTGGTGCATAGGTTCTTGGCCACTCCGGAGTGTTGTCTAGAATGTCCTCAATCTCATCGAGAGTTGGTTTTGTGAGAACTACATCTGATGCCTTTACATTTTCAATTACATGATCAGGTTTAGTAGCTCCAATCAAAACAGCTGAAATCTCAGGTCTTCTAAGAATCCAGGCTAATGCTAATTGTGTCATTGAGATATCCATAGTTTCTGCAATACCAGTGAGTTTGACAATCTTCTCTCTGACTTCATCAGTGAGGTATTTCAAGAATCCTTCAGACCGGCTTCCACGACTTCCTTCTGGAATCCCATCATTGTACTTTCCAGTGAGGATTCCTTGGTATAATGGACTCCAGATGGTGAACCCCATTCCGTGAGTCTTTGCAACTCCCATTATCTCAACTTCTATGTGTCTGAAGAGCATGTTATACATTGGCTGTTCGACAATAGGTCTTTGAAGTCCATGCTCCTTAGCAATCGCATTGACTCGTTCCAACTGTGCCGCTGTCCAAGTTGATGTTCCCCAGTATAGGATCTTACCAGAATGAACTAAGTCATCCATTGTGTCAACTGTTTCTCTTAGTGGTGTCAAATGATCGTACCTGTGTAAGAAGTAGATGTCTAGATGATCTGTTCCTAATCTCTCGAGGGTCCCATCGATTGCATTCATGACATTCTTACGACCATTTCCCCAATCTGTTACTGCTTCACTAGTTGGCCAGAATACCTTGCTTGAAATAACAAGGTTCTTTCTATTGATGCTCTCTTCACGAAGCCATTCACCAATGACAGATTCTGATTTACCCATCGCATAGATTTCAGCAGTATCGATGAAATTGATGCCTTGTTCAAGTGCAGTATTCATACATTGCTTCGCGATGTTGTTCTCCACTGAACCACCGTATGTCAGCCATGAGCCAAGGGATAGTTCAGAAACTTTCAATCCACTTTTTCCGACTCGTCGATATTTCACGATTATCTCCCAGAAGCTAGCTCTAACTTAACAATATATAATTTTACTAATGGTATCTTTATGTTCCATACGAGTGTCAGAATACTTTCCGGTCTTAACTCCGGAAAAGAATCTTGCTTATAGTAAACCTTGGTTTAGATTGTATCACACTTCCATGTGAACATTAGGATTACTAGAAGTGAAATTCAACAAGTTGATTGTGAAGAGGGATGAAGTAAGAATGAAGCGGGAAGTTGCTCTTTCAGTTGTGGTCATGGGAATTTTACTGGCATCTGTGTTTTGGCAATCAGGAATGGCAGCTAAACCACCAAAAGCTAGTCTTAGTGTCAATACTTCTGAACCAGTGGATGGTGTAGTAGTAGAGACTGGTGGTTCGTTTGATGTAGTAGGAATTGTTAACGCTATTAAAGGAGATGCAGGTGCGGTTCGAGTTTATGTGCAGTTCTCATATGGAGAAGACACGTCCAATTTCGAAAATGTTGATGGTAATACCCTTAGTATTGTAAACGGTCAGCAACCTTACTCTACTGCTTTACTCAACGGAGAGAGTGTTTCTGTATCATGGACCCTCACTGGACAACCTGGAACCTATGAGATAAGGGTTTACGCTGTTGCGGACCTTGCCAAATCTGGTAGCTCAAATTCTGTAACAGTAATAATTGAAGCTCCACCTCCTCCACCAGGAGTATTCCTTATCTCTGGTGAAAATCAAGACTCATCTATTGGATATGGAAGTTCATCAGGAACTTATTCTAACACATTTTATGATGATGGAGTATATGAGATTCTATCAGAAGAGAAGAACGCACATGGTACCAAGAAACCTGTGGATGATTCTACTGAACTAGGTTGGATTTTTGAGTTTAATCTACCAACTCCTCGGTCAACAACTACTTTCTACTTCTATGGGTATGCTGAATTCCCTGAAGGTGACAGTGATACCACCTTCTTAGTTCAGGAGGAATTGGGGGGTTCATGGAGTACAATTCTGGAAATATCTCATATAAGCCAAAATAAGATTCTATATTCCGAATTATCTGACCTAACCAGTCCATCAGTTAGTCTTCGTATTGTAGATGATGATCAGTCTATCGGGAACAAGATACTATCATCATTATACATTGATCAAGCTTTTATCGGGGGAGATGATTATGAAGCTCCAATTAGTGGAATAGAGATTCTTACAGCCCCGTATACTTGCCATAGATTCCAAGCTTGGGAGAATTACGGGAACAATTGGTATCATGATACTGATATACCGATAACTTCTGCAGCTGCTACGGACATCGGAATTGTCGACTTGGACTTTGACGGACATAATGAATTAGTTGTTGCTAAAACGATGAGCGAAATACATGGAACAGGCATCGTTGAGATATTTGACATGGATTTGGGTACTTCTCCTGTCGATACACTCGTTCTTCCAGAACCAATTGTTGCAGCGGTTATGTCAATTGCAGTGGGTAATTTTGATGATGACCCTGACCTAGAGATTGCAGGCGCTGCAGCTTATGGTGGCGCTGTAATCTGGGATAAAGTGGACGGAAAATACCAAGTCGCCTTAATGTTGCTTGAGGACTCAGTCGTTGATTTAGTCAATGCGGGTAATCTGGATGCAGATGATGAACTCGAAATTGTATTCGCTAATGGATTTGACCCAGTTCTCTGCGAGGTGATGTTATATGACTTTGATTCGACATTGGGTACTTGGATAAATACTGCAAATTGCTCTAACTTTTCATCGCCAGACGATGAGTATAGATTCTTCTACAATCTGGAGATTTGTGATATTGATAGTGATGGTATAGGGGAACTATATGTCAACTATATGGGAGGTTTATTCCGAATCCTCTGTTACACTAATGGTGAACTGGTAGATTTCTGGCCAACACCAAATCTTGTTACATACGGAGATGTTGGTTGCAGTTTTGTACTGGGTGATATTACAAATGATGGAAAACTAGATCTTGTATTCTATACG
Organism: Candidatus Thorarchaeota archaeon; assembly: GCA_016841005.1. The sequence continues at coordinate 3,212 of JAEORG010000388.1, forward strand.
CCATTCTTAGCGACTGGAACTGGTTTTCGAATTTTCGAGTTCGATTCAGTACACGGATTCGTGAATACCTACAACATCAGCAATCCCGGAATGTCGAACCTCTTCGGAGATCAGATGGCTATCGGAGATATTGATGGAGATATGTTGAATGAACTTGTAGTTTCAGGTGGTCCTGGTGGCATCTATTCAGAAGGAAAGTTATACATCTTCAGATTCGATACACTAATCTTCAGCGCAGATTTGAATGCCAATGAATCTAACTCCGTGGCAATTGGTGACTATGATAATGATGCATAAATCAATCTAAATTCAAGGCGAAGTGACGAATTAGAGAAGTCCTTATAGTCAGGTGTGGAGATAGAAGGGGTTACTGGAGGTAATTCATCAGAAGGTGGGTTAATGAATGAAAAAACGCGAGCAAAGGGCAACTGCTTCAGAAGAAATTCCAAAGCATACAACTCTCTCGCTTTGTTCGTGCTAATTTATTTTGTATTCACCATTCCTCCAGAATTGATTGCTCGTAATCCAAGCACATATGCTTTTGCCGCTGAAATCTCCTTTACACCATCTTCAAATCCATTCCAAACTAATGATCAGAATATTCTTCTGTTTTCAGATACCTTCGAAACCACTCCCTATGGCTTCGATCAAAGAATCTGGACAGAGCTGCCAAATAGTAATGGCACGAGTTGGGAAGATAATGAATATCTTGTTCTACAAGGTGATCCTTTCTCATTTACGGGTATTCAGTCCAAGTTAGAACTCAATCCTGATGTCTATGTGATAGGACCTGGTAGCCCAACAGTGAGTAATGCAAACGGTTTGATTGCTGACTTTGAGTTTACTTTTACCTGTGGAAACACTTACTTCGGAATTGGATGGGTAGACACTAGTTCATTCTCAATTGATAATTGGACGGGAAACTTCAGATGTGCAACTAATGGAATATACCTGGACTATTGGGATGGCGGAATTCACATGGTTGCGTGCTCTCAGGGTAAGAGAACTGTACTTGTTATACCTGAGCTCTCACTCTATGAAACGCATAATTTCAGGCTTATTTGGAGAGATTCTATTGTCATTCTCTTGATTGATGGCGAGATTGAGTGCTGTATTTCTGATAACATACCAATGGAATGTATGCCTTTTGTGATATCATCAGCAGAATTTGACGATAGAGTAGGGATAGATGAATTTAAGCTCTGTGAGGTAACTATGCTAACCTTTGGCTATTTAGACTATCCTGAATCTGCTTTACCCATCTTGTTATGGCCTCAGAATGGTTCTCATATTCTAGAGAACAGTTGGTTATCCTTTGAAATCTATGGAGGTTCTGAAAAGCTACAATATAGCTGGGATTATAGAGGTTGGTATGAAAGATCAGAACCTTGGGATATCAGAGTTCCAGACGAACAGGGTGAACATATTCTTCAGATCGAGGTGGAAAATTACAATGGGGATGTCACAAAACAATGCTATTGTTTCTACACCGAACATCAGGTTTCACATTATGATGTGTATGAATTAACTGAATCACCTGAGATTAATGGGATTATAGAATCGTGGGAAAGGGATGCAGCGTCAGAAAATAACATGTTGTTTCTCAGAGAGGATGGAGCTGCAGATCCAGCAATGATGAGTATCGGTTTTCTCAATAATTCGATATATTTAGGATTGGAAACTCAAATTCCTGACGGACTATATACATCAATTTCGATGTTTATTGATGCAGATGGAAGTGGAATTTGGGGAGACACTACTCAAGGAAGCATACTAGATTATCAAATAAATGTGGGAGCTCCCTCTGCTTTGGATAATAATGAGGGGGTCGTATTCTGCGATGGCACAAACTCTTCCTTTCAGGACAATAATATCAATACTTCAGTTGGCACTAGGAATGGAATGATTTCACTAGAAACTTTGATTGCTACAGACACCCTATTGGAAGAAACAGCCCAATTTTGTTTCAGTATTACAATAAAACAAGGTGGTGTTTCGAGCTTCTATCCAGTGAATATTCTTTCAGAAACCCCCCAAGTGCTTGCAAGTGTAAAGAATCTTGGCGTAAAGCCTTTGAATTCATCATTCATTCCTGCTTTGATGATTGGACTTGGAATACTGACAACTGGTATCATTTCAAAAGTTTATAGAAAATCCAAAAAAGGATTACACCTCATGAGCGCTACCTTACAGGAGGAAGCACTTGAGAGAGTACGTACACTGGTTCTTTCGTATCCAAGAGCGAAACTAGAGAAACTACGTAGGATGTCTGGTCTTCAAGAAACTGAGTTTGAATCTGCATTACTTCAACTTATTCAAGACCACCTTGTCGATGTTGAGATTACACCTGATGGTGAGATGATTCGTGGGTTCAATAAACAGAGTCGTAGAGTTTCCGGTATATAAAACGGAAAGAGGTAGCTCTTATAGTTCGGAAATAATATGTTTAGAATAGACATTTTGCGTGATGAGGGAGGTATCTGTGAAGAAAATACTAGTAATGGTTTCAATTGTTTGGATTTTCCTGCTGCTCTTAGCGATGGTGCCTAATTCTACTCCAGTACTGGATGACAATGAATCGAATGCCCGTATCATACCAAATGATGATAATCTTGCAGGACCACCATCTGTGGGCGATTGGATTATCTCAAATGAAACAACTCTATCTGGCCAGACATTTAATGTAAAGGGACGAGTATACGTAACAGCAGGAGGCCATTTAACATTGGTAAGCTGTGATGTAACAATGCATTCTCAAACGGACTGGTGGACTGATCCTGAGGTGTGTTGCATTATTGTGGCAGAGGGGGGGTACCTCACCTTGACTAATACACATATTCATTCTGGAACTCAGTATAGATGGTATATATCAGCAGATGGAGGGTCTGGTGTCAATATTCAAGGTTGTACTTTTGAAGGCAATTACCCAATTCCTGATGAGAACTACGGAACAAATGCATTGTTGAGTCTTGGAGGATGGCCAACATATTTGCCATTAGAATATGCAATCATCAAAAACAATGTGCTCAACGGGATTGAAGGTGCCGGTATTTATGTTTCTTCGGACAATGCTGAGGTTACTGGTAATTCTATAACAAATGTCTATAGCTATGGAATTGAAGTTGTAAGCTGTCCATATGCAAATATCACTTACAATACAATTACAAATGTCGGAACAGATCTCAGCCTGAACACTGGTGCAATATGGGGGGGAACTGGAATGGTGTTGGGAAATTGTGATAATGTAATGGTTTCCAATAACACCATAATAAATCCCGCAACAAGAGGATTCGCATGGACAATGGGTACTTTTTCATATGTCCCATTTTGTTCCGGTTTGCGAGAGTTTGAAGGGAATACAGTAAATGGAGAAGAAATAGCCTTCTTTCAGGATAGCTCGGATATTGTAGTTGGATCAGGTATCAATGAAGCAATTGTGCACAATTGTGAAAATGTGACGTTTGATGGCTTTAGTGGCACATCAATTGCAGTCACATACAGCGTTGGAATCACGATAAAGAACTCAGAATTCACAATATGCCCATTGGATGTTTCATATTCAGGAAATGTACTGATTGAGAATAATCTCATTCAGAATGTTCGTTTTGGAGACTCAGTTTCAGTGCAAAGATGTTCTAATGTCCATATTAGAGATAACCTTCTTAATCAATCACCAAGTCGAGTAGGTGGCATTTACAGTAGATGGTCTTCACATACTGTTGTAGAGAATAATTCTGTTTGGAATTCTATCCGATGGGGAATAACAGTAATGGATGATGAGGATGTGTTAGTTACAGGGAATAAGGTATATGAAAGTGGAATAGCAGGCATTGTTTCATGGAGAAGTAGTTCAGCTGATATTAGCAACAATGAAGTGTATGATTCTAGAGCAACATCATACTCATATGCTCTGAACTTATACACTGGTTATTGTGGAATTGATGTTCAGGGATGTGACGGTATAAGCATCAATGACAATCTTGTCAGTAACTCATTCTGCGATGCCATTTGGCTTGATTCATCTAACGATGCGACTGTTAGTGGTAATTATGTTGAAGATGCAAATGGAAGAGGGATATGTGTAGTTGATTCTTTGCGTCCTGTAATAGAGGATAATTACATCACGAATATCACATGGATTGGACTAGAAGTCTTCTCTTGCTCAGAAGCAAGCATCAGTAATATTGTCCTTATGGATATACGTGGTGTATCAGTCCTCTGGCATAATAAGTTTGTTAACCAAAGAATCAATAGTTTTGATAATGTTACTCTGGACGGAAAGCAGATCGTAGTGTACCAAGACCATGAATCACTAAAGGTAGATCAAGAGAACATATCAGGAGCCATACTAATAAACTGCTCTCACTCAAGAATCGAAGGTCTTGAGGGTAATTTCGTTTCGGTTTTACATTCAGATGATGTCATAGTTAGGTCCTGTGATTTCAGTGGAGCAGGACCTGGATTTTCATATTGTTCTAATGTGACTGTTGCCTCGTGTACAGTAGAAGATACACCTTTCAGAAATATGACAGTATACAGAGGATACTTGTTTTTCGGAATTATAGGCATCACAATGTATTCGTGTGAAAATGCACTTGTTGTCAACAACCAGCTCAACAATACTGGAAGAGGAGGAATTGATGTCTTCCATTCAATACCTGCCCGTATCATCGGAAATGAGATTACGAATTCAGGGATGGATGGAATTTCTCTATGGCAGACAAGAGAAGCCACAGTCGTAGGCAACTATGTAAACGATACGTGGGGGCATTCAATCACCTTAGATAGTGCGTCGAAGTCGAAGGTTTACCTTAACTACTTCGGATATTCAGGAAATACATCCATTGGTATCCAAGGGTCTAGTAGTCAGTTAACATGGGATAATGGTACACATGGGAATTCTTACTTTGATTACGAAGGTATTGACCAAGATAATGACGGTATAGGGGACACACCTTATCTTATCGATGAGGGAAATACAGACTACTATCCGTTAGTAGATTCCACATCCATTGACCTACATGTTAATAGTCTATTATCAAATGGACCACTGATAGGTAATGTCACTGTGGGTCCTTCTTCTATAGTAGCCTCAGGTAATGCAACATTCAATGCAACTGTTGTTGCAGAATACTCTGTTGCGTCAGTGTTACTCTCATACTCGTATGATGGCGGTATAACATGGACAAATGTAACTATGACTTATCTTGATGGCATCTGGACAGTCACGCTCACGGAGATTCCAGGAGGTAATCTACTCTATCGAGTTTATGCAATGGATAGTCTTGGAAATTGGGCGGTCGGCGATCAGGAGGAGATTTCTATTCCTATAATGGATATTTTGACTATCGGCCTAGTCACTGGAATAGGGGTGATTCTAGTTGTTGTTTTAGTGATACTATTGAAAAAACGAAGAACGTGATACATACAAATCGCTTAATCAATGAAGCGGCAGTTTCTACAAATATATACATGGGGAGAATTCATGAATCTCTGAAAGAGATTTAAAAGTGGAACTTTAGGCATAAGCTGCGTTGGAGGACGACCTCTGACAATGCTCTTCCTTGACCTTGTTACTCTTAAGGGAGTTGGCATAAAGTCTTCAGCTAAGTTGGCAACCTCTGATATATGGCTTCGCCAGGTTCTTCTGCCACCCAGATTGATAACAGAGTCAGGTGTGTTTTCACCAATAAGCATGTCCAGATATCCACTCAACCCTCGAATTGGGTTAAAACAAGTCACTATCCCTGTTAGGATTGCTGCTCTTTGACAATAATCATCTATTCTGCTCTTCTCACAGTTTTGAGGTGTCTTTTCTAAACAGTAATTAAAAAACAGCTTAGCGACAATGTCTTTCAGATTGTGAAAGGAGAGGCCAAGAGAATCAGCCAATTCATGAAAACTCTCAAAGCGTTTTTTCGTAGTTAGTCTTCTTTGGATTTGTGTTTCTAAGACATCGCGCCAAGTTAAAGAATGTCTGAATGCGGTCTGAATTGGCTTCCATGAAGTATCAGTAATATTGATTGTGAAAAAATCTTCATTCAACCTAACCACTGGCTCTCTTATTGACCAATCGAGTTCAATAGAAATTGATGCAACACCACCGTTTAGTGGGACGGATAACATAACTTTCTCCGATACAAAATCAGAGCAATTAACTGAAACATAGAGATTCTCTCTCGGAGCATCCTCAGGAAGTTCAGATGTTAATGATACAATGAGTTGATGCAAACTCTCCGTCTTTAGATCTATCTCCCAATCAATCTGAATGTCTTCAAATGAACGAGACACCTTCGCAAAAGCAGATATACCAAGTTTACCTTGGATTGCTTCTACAAATTGGTCAGAATTGGACCAAGCATCAATTGTAACCAAACTTGATTTTTGTCCCCTAAGAGAGTCAATCACAACAAGGATAGGCTTCTCATCAATAATTCCAGATAACCAACAAGTTCTAGACCAAGATGTTTGACTATCCAAAACAACTGCCATAGGAAAATGTTTCAAAAATTCTGCTAATGCTTCATGATATTCAAGGACATAAGATGATTCAAAAATAACAGGATGATGCTTAAGAGATACCTGAAGTTCTTGAAAGGAAGTTGGATGAAGAGGCAAAGGTTTCATATCATCTAGTTTGGTGATGTCTAGTTCTAACATAGGCAGATTTGTAAAATCCCCAGAACCGTCCAAAGAATCCTCTTCCTCACATCGACACGATATTCGAATTTGTTTGTGCCATTAAAATGCACTTCGTTTGTAAAAAATGCTTATCATTCCTTTGTTATATTAATTACTCAAAATGACAGTAGAGAATGAATCTCCTCTCGCATTTCAGCTTGAAAATGCACTAGTTGGCACAAGAAACCCGCTCCTTTCATTTTTATATGATGCCATTTCAAGTACAGATTTAATCATCCTCTCAGTAATAATGTCAATGTCACAAAAGCGAGATACTAATCCAACGGTAAAAGATATTCAGAAAATACTTACCAAAACAAAGTTTCAACTAAAGAGAACCCAGCTATATGATAGATTGAATAAGTTAAGGGAATCTGGGTTTATACATGTGCATGTTCTTCAATATCCCAGAAGGTATCAGGTTGATGAAAGAACCCTAATACAAGGCACTAGATACTGTATAGAAAAGAGAAGGCACGAAACAGCTACAAATCTATCGAATCTTCAAAAAGAATTAGATGCTATGGATTGTATCAATCCAAGAAGTATTGCCAGCCTGTTGATACAAAATATGATGGATTTAGCATAAGACGGAAAGGTCTAGTTCAAATTATACATTCTCTACAACCTAATCTAATCTTCCTCGTGACTAACTGGGAGATTCATAGACATGAGAATGCAGATACTATCCTCATCAATCGTCCTCAGGACTTCCACATAGCCATCCATCTGTTCAATAATGAGTTTTGATACTTGATATTCAAGAGTCTGCTCAATTCTCTGATGAAGAGATTCATCTATGGGATCGGAACCTACTCTTGCATATGATACATCTGGAATGTCAAGCTGAATACTCCACCACTTCTCATCAAAATTCGATGTGGGATTCACTGTCAGAAGTATCTCACGATCTTTTGATGGAAGAGATAATGCTGTGTATAGAAAGTTGATGAGTGCATAATCAAGAAATTCATTTCCTAATGCATATGCATGTACCGTTTCAGAACTTAATCTGATGATTCTCTCAGGATATCTTTGAGATTTTGTCACGAGATCTACCGTTCGTACGACAGATTTTACGAGATCAATGGTGAAGAGGGTTTTTCCCATCCACCCCTCGGTTTCATTTAATAGACGAACATTCGAGATCAATTGATTCGCCATTTCAACAGCTCTTTGTGCATCAGAGATTACTCGATCTGTTTCCTTTTTCGTCAGCTGTCCCGAAGCTAATAGTTCCATGGTTGTTAATGCCATCTGGTTATAGTTTGTAATATCATGCATTAACAAATCTGCATAGAGCTTAGCACGGGAATGTGAATCATTCATATCTCGCATCGCCTGAATATACAAGAAAGAAAGAATCGCTGGACCAACCAACACTCCTATGAAGAATAGGATTTCAGAAAGCCACCACCCTGTGGACCAGATAGGATAGAAATTCTTCAATGTACTAGGTAAAATCCAGAAGATTATGAAGCTGATAACATACATTTCAAATGATATTGAATTCGATGCTTCTTCTGCTAGTAAGAGAATGACATATGCTAGTGAAAGCATCAATGAATAGTTTGATAGCAAAAGTAAGACCTGTCCAAGTCCAATGAGATTGTATTGATTAATCAAACCAAAGACAAGTTGATCAATAATATCACTAATAATTACAAAAGAGAAACAAAGCAGCGAAGTCAGAACTATTTGCTGGGTCGTTCCCTTACTAGACTTGTCATTAGAATTCACTTGAGTTAAGGATTGCATTGTAAGTAATAGATAGATTGTAAGAAGACCTCCGACTAAATATGGGATTATTGTTTCTCCAACTCGAATAATAAAAGCAAAATTATATGCTAAAAATGATGCAATTGCCACACTTGACCAGACGACAAAAACAGGGATCAATGAGTTTTGAATTTTTGTCAATCTGATCCTTGAATATGCGTAAATCAGAAATGCCATCATAAGGGACAAAGAACCTACACCAGTGTGAATGATCCCATATGCAAGAATGTTAGGTTCTCCAATAGACTGAGTCAGGTTTAGCGATTCTAAAACTGTCGTCACCAGGAGAGGTAGGTATGAAACAATCCCAAAAACGATATAGATTGTGTAGCTCGTGATTCTTTGAAATCCCCGTCTTCTAAGAAATGGAACACAAAATGAGAGTCCAAACACAAAGAAGGATGCAATCTGGATATTTTCTCCAATAACCCACAAATCAAAGTGACTGGTTATAGCTAACATCATCACACCTGCCGCTATAATCAGAAGAAGAGAGCCTGTAAGTAAATACCCTGAATCGATTGATATCTCTTTGATGCTACTTCTTTGCCACAATATCGGAGTAAGTATGAGAACGAGAAGAGTAAGTGAAAATAACACCAGACTCGTAGAAATAATTGTAGACGGAGTGAGCATCGGGATGAACATGAAATAGAAGAGTACGCTGATAATGGGAGGTAGACTCAGTAGAAGGATTCCTATACCTAATTTCCATGACAAAGAAAATTGAATTTCTACTCGTCGCGATGTAACTGTTGCTACAAATAGCAATATTGAGAATATCGTGATCTCAAAACTCCGTGCTAGAATATTGCCTTGGGTGATAACAGCGTCACTTCCAAGTGAAAGAAGGCTAATAATTGCACTAAATACACGTGCAAGTATAAAGAAAAGAAATGCAGATGTAAAGATCAATTTTGAAATTGTATATTTATTTCTCAGAGTCACGAGTATGACTGCTAGGGGAACACATGCCCAGTATACAAATAGGGAATGAACACTCAACCTTGTTGTTTCAGTTAATGATACAATATTAGCTGTAGTAATCGCCAGATAAGTTGACACTAAAGCAAGGGGTACTAGTATTACTACCTTGAGAATATCATTTATCCGCCAACTTATCATCGACTGTCAACTATGATTCATTTCTTTTCCTATTCAAAAGAGTTTCTTGGACATTTTACCCAAGGGATAAATCAATCTCTGCACTTCAAAATATTGTCCAATAATCTCAAATAGAAGGGTACCAATAGATAAGCTGTACGTATCACGTGAGGGGTCATGAAGATGCGAAGTGAGAGAGATAGCACCGAATTACTAACAGACTTCGGACTCACTCCATATCAGGCAAAGGTCTATCTCGCTGCCATTAAATTGGGTCCATCAACTGCAGGGAAAATTGCTAAAGTTGCAAGAGTTCGTAGAGAAGAAGTTTATCGAACTCTACCAAAGTTGGAAAAGGCAGGTCTTATTGAACGTATACTTGGACGCCCCATAAAAGTTCGTGCGCTCCCTCTAGAAGATGCTCTCTCTATACTGGTGAAACGAAAAGAGGATGCAGCTAGACAAGAATTAGCTGATTTAGAAGCGAAGAAAGAAGACTTGATTGAGAGTTTCAACACTGAGCGACCATCAATAGAATTAGAAGATGATATTTCGCAGTTTGTGTTAGTGACTGAGAGGGATACTATTGCAAGGAGAATGGAAGTTTTAATCGAAGAATCTACTCATGTGATTGACCTTGTTGAAACTGTGAATAATGTAGTAAGATTTCTGTTATCTTTCGAAGATTCTGTTTTAAAATCAGTAAGAAATAATGTGCAAATCAGAATTCTCACCGAATGTCCTCAAGATGAAGATATGCTCCCACGAACGTTATCCAAAATGATACCGGCGAAGAATGTATCATTGAGATATGTTGATGATATTCCTGGAAGATATGTACTCTTTGATCAAAATAAAGTGATGTTAGCGACCTCTGCAAAAGGGGGACTCACTGACACAAAATTCCTTCTCAGTGAAGACACCAATCTAGTTTCATTGATTAAGAGAGACTTTGAAGAGCAATTCCGACGTTCTGTAGATTGGAAAGCCTACCAATCTACGTCAGCAGGAAATCTCGGACGAACACTCAAAAATCTGAGGCCTCGTGATCATGTTGTTCTATTCTATGATTCTTGCGAACTCAAACATGAAGTCCTTTTCAATTACATCAAAGCAGGACTTGAGCAGGGTGAAGCCACAAAGTACGTATGCTCCGAACAGACTCCCGAGGAGATCCGAAAATCTATGAATCAATTTGGAATTGATGTGACACTACATGAACGCACAGGAGCTCTGCAAGTATTAGATTATACAGACGTGTACATTGTTGATGGGAATTTCAGTATAGACGACGTTATGGAAACTTGGGAGAGATTTCACACAGAATCTCGAGCATTAGGTTTCAACGGAATGCGTGTCACTGGAGAGATGGCTTGCTTTTTCAAACATGGATTGGTCAAGGAGCTTATGGAATATGAAAGGGCGTTACACACAGTCCTAGATATACCAATTACAGCAATCTGTGCATACAGTACTAAAGTCCTAGAGGAAGTTGAGCATCCTATTAACATCTATTCTGAACTTGTAAAAGCTCATGGAAAGGTGCTTTTCGCAGCTAAAGATAATCCAATAGGACGCATTGAGGTACGTGTATGATCCCTTACATTGGGATGTAAACCCATTGCCGCATATCAAGTAGGCATGGAATTCTCCGGATTAGCTTCTTCTTCAGTAACTTTCTCAATGCATATCTAACAGTTCTTGGCGCAAAATTGACCTCGCTAAGTAGTTGCTTAGGTGTAACTCCATTCATACCTTGTTGTCTTAATATCTCCAAAACCTTTCTTTGACTCTTTGTTAATTTGTGATTTTGGAGTTCTATATCTAACTCTTTCTTATTCATCATGAGGTTGGTCCCCCAACACATATTTTTTTCTTGACAGTTGTACTTAAGCGATTGTTACTGCTATATCACAGTAACAATAGTGAACATGCAATACATCGGTATGTTGATATGTAGCCAAACTTGAATTTTAGATTCTTTTCCAAAACCTGAAGGATTTTCATCTTAGTACCAGCATTTGCTTAGTGGCTTTATACCTCTAAGTTATATGTAGCCCCAAAATTTCAGTGCTGTAGAAAATTTTGGCTGAGAGATTCAGAGATGACAGAAGATGAACAGATGGATCATGCTCATACTGACGGAATCGATCCTACGCAGATGAGCTGGTTTGAATCTGTGAAGCATGTCACACAAAATCGTAACTGGACTCTATACTTGATTACCGTTTGGATCTACGGTGCTATGAACGTGCTCTATCAATATTTCAATCTCTATTTTCGAGATATTGGCATTTCCTATATTTCCGTAGGGATCCTAACATCTGGACTTATCGTTGTCAGATTAGTAGGTAATATCGTTTCAGGATACCTTGCGGACAATTACGATCGCAGAAAACTCTCTGTCTTCACAATGACCTTTAGCGGGATTGGTTATCTAATGCTGGTCTTTGTCCAAGACTTCCTTCTTGTGGCAATTGCTATGATAACAATGGGACTATCTGCATTTACTGGAACCGCAGGTATTGCATACCAGATGCAACAAGTTGATCGAAGATTCGGAGGGGTTGCACAGAGCCTTTTCAACCTAGGTACTTCTCTTGGTCTACTTCCGCTCTATTTCATTAGTGTGCTATTAGATGCGGGTTATGGATTCATTTCTGTTATGCAGATTCTATTATTCGTGTCATCAATCCTTTACTTTGTCTGCGCTGGAATACGAGCCTTCGGCCTTGAATCAATTCCGATGCCTACTAGACAATCAACATCAGACAACGTTCTTCGTGATTTCATTGGAGAGAATGTCAGAGGTCTCAAATTGCTAGTCCGAGTGTTCCCAGTTTTTGTAGCAGTTATTTGTATCGATGCGTTGAGTGATGGTTTCTATTCTTTCGCAAATACGTATTATCTCAATGAAACCTTAGACTATGGATTAGGAGAAATCAACTTCATGTTCCTTATCACATTGCTAATTTCGGTTCCTTTGACATTGTACCTTGGCCGTTTCTTTGACAAACATGGTGGCCGAAATTTGACAATCGCAGTATATTCAATCATGCCAGTGTCAATCAGTCTGCTAATCATCGCTCGTTTTGTACCAAACTATGCTCCTGATTCCTGGCTCATTGCGATAGATCAATTATATCCAGGCCTAGGTGTGATCTTTACACTTGCATTTCTAGCAACTGCGATGAAATCGATTAACGATACGTTGTGGTGGTCAGTACTAGGAACCTACATTCAGAAATCCCTCCCACGACAAGACCTTGGAAAACTGTTTAGTCTAACTACGGTACTTATTCTTGCAGTTGTTTCACTTGGACCGATTCCTGCTGGATGGATTTACACTAACTGGCAGGGTCTTCCTCTACTATTCATCACTCTGATTCTCAACATATTCATACTAGTTGTACTGTTATCGATGAGATTCGAGCCACGTATCAGTGTTGAGGAGTTGGAGAGCGAATTAGGTGAAGAGCCTTCTGTAGAAATAACCTATGCAGAGGATGAATGTGATGAGGATATAATTTGACAAGGAGAGTTATAATATCATGAATGAAGGTCCACAGAAATTCAAGACCTGGGGAATTCTATGGGATGTTTTGGCTCAACGGTTAGTGAACTTAATCGGTATTACAGAAGGAGCAACTGTTCTTGATGTGGGTACTGGTGGAGGTTCAACACTGTTGGCGGCTTTAGAAAGAGTCGGCCCTTCCGGCAAAGTGATAGGAGTAGACAAGGAACCTGAATGGGTAGAACATGCAAACTCAGAGATCGAGAGATGTAATTGTACAGGCTCCAAGGTACATCTAATGGATGCCACTGAAATGTCATTCCCCGACAATCACTTTGATTTTGTGATTTCAGGTTTCATGGGTTGGAGACGTTATTTCGATTTTACGAAGAATGAATTTACTGGCCCAAATAGAGTGATGCAGGAGATTCTTCGTGTTCTAAAACCCTCAGGTAAAGTCGGAATCAGTACATGGTTGTTCCAAGAAGATACCGAATGGATGGAGGTATTTGTCAATTCATATTCTCATCCAGCCAAACGCACATACTCAAAAGAGAACATAGAAGGTTGGGAGAAAATAATTGATAGTTCTGGATTAATCAAAACTTCTGTCCTACACGAGAGCGTTGAGATCCCCTATTCTTCAGCGGATGCATGGTGGGACGAGATGATGTCTTATGATTGGAAATCTCAGATTCAGGAGCTTTCAGATGCGAAAGGCATTCCTATGGAAGTCATTAAACAATCTGCTTTTGAGCAGGTCGAACCTCACCGTTCTGGGGATGAAGTGTGTTTTGTGCGTAGAGTCCTTTACGCTCTAGGTTGTAAAGAATAAATAAAGATGGATGCCCCTCAGTTCAAGAGGGGCATTGAGATTCTATTCGAGTCTTCTTCTACGTCGCCAGGCAATGGCGATGGGCACCATCAGGAGCATAAAGATTGGTACTCCAGTAACGGTTGCCATTACAATCATATCTGCGAATGTCATTGCTGCTAGTAGCGGTACCTCTGGTATTGGTGGTGCAACAGGAATTGGTAGACTTCCGGATATTACATATACAGAACCTTCCCAATAGGAAACAACATCCATAGGATAGCTTGGCCCTACAAAACGACCAGCTAGGGGTTTGAGAACACGATGGTCTGTTGAGTAGTGCCAGAGAAGCTCAGCGTTGACAATACTAACGACATCTAGATATCCATAATTTGTGAAGATCAGGTCGTCCGTACCATCACCATCCATATCTGTAAAGGAACATGTTGAGTCTTGGGCACCAACTAATAGTGGAGCAAGCCAACGCCACTCTTCTCCTCCGGAACGATTGAATCCATAGATGCCATAACGTTCAGAACTCACAACCAATTCGTCAAGCCCATCTCCATTAAGATCAGCAGTATAAGTTCCCCTAGGTGGTGCTAGGAAATTAATGTAGCCACCCGCGAATTGTGTGTGAGTCTGTCCATTTATGATATGAGGGTCATAGCCATTGTCTAACCATATGTAGTCCATGAATGCATCGCCATTCATATTACCGGTGTACAGTCCATAGACACTTGGCCCACCTGTCCAAATCGCTGATTGAAGAACTCCATCTGTGCCTCGGAAGGTATGTATTATCTCATCGGATCCTCCCATAAGCACATCAGGTCTACCATCACCTGTGGTATCTCCAATAGCCATATGGAACGATGAACCAGAGCTATTCACATTAGATCTGTAATGCTCATTTCCGTTTACGTCGTACCATCCTACAAAGACATCAGTTCCATCATTCCACAAAACAGCAATTTCGTCAGCAGTATAAGCTCCTGAAAAATCGCCTATGTAGAAGTCTTCTGGATTGAATCCGGGAGCGTTATACACCGCGCCTACCTCATTACCGTCGTTTCCTCTCAAGATGTAGATATCTCGTTCCTTATCAGAAACAACAACGTCTAACCATCCTGTTCCATCCATGTCACCAACTCGGACTCTACCAGGAGTTCCATTGACTTCGTAAGTCCAGATGATTGCGCCGTTTGTTCCATTGATTAGAGAAACCGATTTGTTATACCATGCGATTATTTCATCGAACCCATCAGAGTTCACATCTGAAACAACCGTTCCTCTGATAGTCGCATTAGTATATTCATTATTCCAATAGACTCCATGAACTGGATATGCTTCCATTTCATCTGGGATAACACGTTCATAGCTGTCAACAGCCATAATATTGTGACTCCAAAAGTCCCACATCATACCAGAATCAATTCCCGTACCATGGATATCACCAGATGATACAGTATATGGGAATCCACCCGTCCGATTGAACCATAGAGGCACTCCGCTCTGTCCATCTATAGCTACTAGTACACCATCACTCGCAGTTGATGCATTCACGTACCCGACTAAGATGTCATAGCTTCCAGACCCTCCAAAGTATCCCAGACTGACATCCCAAGTCCAGTAGTTCGGATGTGGTTTATAATACCACTGTACTGCACCTGCGTCGACGTCTTCGAGGAATACACCTCCGAATGGGGAATAGCCTGCGACTTCATATGAGCCGTCATCATCAAAGTCCTCCACCCATATATTCCAGAGCCCCTTGAAGCCTGTGGTGTTGGAATAAATGAATGTGGAGTTGTAGAAGAGTACTGATGAGTTTACATCCAAAATTTGGAACCGATCACGAGCAAAGAGAAGATCATCCATCCCATCATCATTGAAGTCATGCGCGACTGGCTTTACTGCATAAGTAGCAGTACTGGAAGAGGAGTAGAATACGGTACCATTCATGACATTCATCACATTGATACTCGCCCCGGCTATAAATGCAAGAGTCAGGTTCTCACTTCCAGTGTAGTTTCCAAACGTCATCTGAGTGACATCACCAAGTCCAGGATTCCATTGATGTAACGTGATGCCATTATGGTCTAAGAGAAAGACGTCATCACCTAATGTTCCAAATGCTATTTCTGGCCAACCATCCAAATCTGCATCTGCAACATCTATAGCAAATATGTCCGTGGTTGCATCATCATTCTTCCAAACAACACTACCATCCTGAATATCCAATACCCAGAGTGAGTCATCATCACATCCGAGTATGACTTCAGGTATTGTATCATTCGTTATGTCTGCAAGAAGCATATTATTGAAACCAGCACCTGCGTCAGTATTATTCCACAGAATAACACCATTCTCATCAAATGCTATGACTTCTCCCTTCGTGGATTGAGCTGCTATCATTTCTTCCTTGCCATCATTATCAAGATCAAAGGACTCCAGTGTATTCCAATTCGCCCAGTTTCCAATACCTGAAGTAGCAACTGTCAGATTTTGCTTTGAACCATAGAACCCTGCAAATCCTTCAGAGATATCGATGTATTCAAAGAAGAACACATCTCCACGCTCACATGACAAGGCAATATCATCCCAACCATTACCATTGCTGTCTGAAACCTCAATACCTGTCACAGGGTATTCGTATTCTGGTGAGAGATAGTCCTCTGTATAGTACATCACTCCACCACCAATATTTGATGAGTTCAGTTCATTGACACTGTATTGATGGTCGAATGCAACCACTACTTCTCGTCTACTATCACCATCCGTGTCTCCTACATCTAGGTCAACAACATCATGCAGATGATTAAGTGCCCAATCAGACTGGGGATTAATACCATAGACCAGATCTAAAGAAGGTAACTTAAACCAGCCAGATAGCGAACCTAATGTCTGATAGTACATATAGTAGTTTACAAATGATGCCGCATAGATGAATCCTCCTTCATCTCTCGCAAAGAAGGCAGGACTGTAGATTTCAGGTTGGAGAAGTGGAATTCCTCCTCTCAAATACTGGACATATCCACCAGGATACTCTACACGGTCTACATCGGTTGGGATGGTATTGAGATATCCTTCAACATTCCAAGTCCGACCATCATCCTGGCTTGCAATCATACCAAATCTATCTTCAAGTACCGCTCCAATCCGCTCATAGAGAACAACGAGACTTTTGTCAGTGGTGTTGAGCTCGTCAATATCTACGTACATTTCTTCATAGAAACTTGTAGTTGCCTGACTTGCATATATTCCTGTGAAGTTGAGTTTATTCGTACCTACTGCGACCCAGATATCATGGTCTGCCTTGTAGAGACTCGGATTCGTTGCAGACATGGCCATTGCAAATCTTCCATCATCAAGCCTGATGACTTCTGCATCGTGGACTATTAGATCTCCAACATTCTCTAGTTGGGTATATGCAGACTTCCAAGTGCCAGTTAGATCGTTATCAAAGAGCTTGATTTGGACAGTCCAAGATTTAAATCCAATCCACTGCCAATCAAGGACATAAGCAACACCAATGTGTGTATCATTGTATTGAAATACACTCGGACTATGCCTGTATCCAAATTCTAGCACATCTCGAGGAACAGCTATTCCTGGTCCCCATGCAGGTATTGAGTAGTCATACTAGGTGACGAAGAGATAGCTACTTCCATTGGATGCTCTTCCATTCCAAGTTATGTACATCCTATTACCCCACGATGATGCGTGAGGTTCAGTTTCATAGTCAATAGTTGTACTCTGAGGATATGGGAGTGTGAGATCACCCATTGGCTCCCACAATTCAGTGGTAACATTGTATCGTTTTCTCCATATTTTGGAGTAACCCGCTTCATCGTGTTCGAAGAGCATTACTTGAATGTCATCAGCGCTGGGGTGTCTAATCTGAGTGATACATTTTCTGCTTCTATTGGCAAAACCAAAGGCATCACCGCTAACCCATGTGCTCTGTAATGGCACGTTGGGATAGTTAGGAGATGCAGTGACATATTCCACCTTGACATATGAGTTATCAGCTCCAACTTCATGTTCCCACATATCAAACCCGTTAGCGTGACCGATAATAATCTCAACCTCACTATCATAGTCTTGATCATCGAGTTCGATTACACTAATTGGATTCCAATAGGTCACTTCAGTAGGTGCATACCACGACCAATAGAAGGTTCCTCCCCGACATTCGTAAATGTGTACAAAGCCATTTTGCCGTATTAAACGATTGTCCATGATTCCGCCTAGAAGAATCTCACGGTATCCATCTTTATCCGTATCTCCAACATTTATAGCATGAATCTCAGCATATCTACCATTAGCTATACGTGGATTGCCAATGAGGAAGTAACGACCTTCCATGACCGCAGTTGTTACAAAGTAGTCATTATCCTCCATAGCAACAAATGAACCATGATTGACATTGTATATGAAGAGGTATGGACCAGCAGCAACAACAAGGTCTCCTCGACCGTCACTATCCACATCATTTCCCGCAGCAAGTGCTGTTATCTCAGTCACATAGTCTATGAATTGAATATCATCACTCCACTCTGTATCTCTGAGATCGAACGAATAGACAAACTGCACAGCGTCTCCACCAAAGAGACCCACCTCCTCAAAGATGTATATCTGGAGATTAGCTGCTACGATGATTTCCTTTAATCCATCATGATCTAAATCGACATCTGCAACCAAGTGTTTTGCATGGTCCCAGATGCGTCTGTTGAAATCACCTGATATTCCTTCTAATTCTTCATATGCATATGGACTCACATCACTTGTTTCTGAATGATTTAAGTCGAATGACCTGAACATTCGTTTGTAGGTATTATTGACGAGATGTTCAAATGCATAGACATTGTTGTCATAGTCACCTATGATAATCTCATTCTTTCCATCATGGTCTGTGTCTGCAGAAGTTATTGATAACGTCCAACCATCTAAGTCAGCATCATTATTCCAATCTTCCATCACATGATATCCGAGATTGTAGAATTTACCAAATGACCCTGCCATAAGATTGAGATTGAGTCTAGCCACCCGTGGATAGCTAGCCACCACAAACGAATCAGCACTTCCCCACACTGGCTCAGCAAACCAGAGATAGTTGGTGTATGTGTTGTATCCATATAGATAGTAGTCAGGTCTGTCGAATCCACCAAGTTCCATGAGTCGCTCCAAGTAGAGCCCATCATAATATGAGCCCCAATCCTGTACAATTCTGACATCAGTGATATTCAGAAGTTTGAGATTTGTGAACTCTCCAGGGTTAGACATTATCTTCTTATGTTCAACCCAAATCGGGTCTTCAGCAGTACCATCGTTGATGAACACTGTAGAACCATTCTTGCTATCATAGCTTAACACAAGATCGAAGTCACCATCTCCATCTAAATCAGCGAAATCAGGTTGACCCCAAACTACACTGGTTTCTAGGTTGTTTATATCATCGAAATACCCAGGTACGAGAGTGAAGTTGAGATGGCCAGTAGCACCTTCATCGCCTAATTTCAGGTTCTCAGCCATGTAAACATAGCCATTCGATACAACAAAGTCTTGGTCACCATCTCCATCATAGTCTGCAAATGAAACCTTTGGAGTTGTCTTGGCAAGATTGATCTGTGACGTTAATTGACCATCAACATCCATTTGCCAGAGAGGAACATAGTCACCAAACGAGTCTGTGTAGAACTGTCTATAATAGAAGAACAACTGAGCACGAAATAGAATGCTAGCCGAGTCTATTGGGATGTCCTCATTGATGCCACCAACAACAAGCATAGGTAGTGGATTATTGGGATAAGGTGGATTATTGTAATACTCATCCCAAATATAGGCGGGTTCTACTGAAACCCTTTCAAATCCCCAGGCAAGACTTTGGAAATCGAGGTTGATTGGATTGAGAACGTTGTTCGTTGTAAGTGTGTCCACTGCACCATAGATATCATGGGCAACAATCTTTGGTAGTCCTCCTCCTTCAGGATATTGAGCAAGGAACATATTGAAAATCTGTTCCGTATACGGATCAATGACTCCTGAACTCCACTGATTCGGTATATATCCCACATCCGAATCAAAGCTGATTCCAGACCACAGGTTCCATGCAGGGATATCACTATCAGTGTTTACTTGAACCATATCCCAGATACCAGCACCAAAGGTGTAGTAATCGTCATCGCCAGATTCCCAGAACAAGTCGTAGACCTCTGTAGATGAATTGTATTTGATACCAAGCATCTCTCCAACAACTGTACCTACAATTATCTTGTTTTGTTCTACACCTCCATCGTACCATAGATCACCATCCTCTTTGAGTTGACCTATCGTAACTGAGAGAGCATCAGTAATCAAGTTGTAGACTTGTTGGAGTTCAAGTGAGTTGATAGTATATGTAGCTCCGTTGAAGACCGAAATCTTCGCATACCGGAACCAATCCCATTTTCTTCTTCCTAATGCATCATCAACGTCAACCTTAAGGTAGAATCCTGAATAGACGAAGCGATCGGGTGATACTTGTTCGAAGTCCTTACCATCTTGAGATATGCTAAAGTTGAAGTATGGACTGATATCAGCGCCAGATATGAAGAGCCCACTGAACTTAATCCATACATCAGGATCAGCGTTCGCACTACCAGTTCCTTCCTCGTCTAAACCAAAATCAACCACTGCAGTTGCGTTATCAACTGATGGGTCACTTGCATCGAACACAGAGAAATTGCCATCTGGAATATAGGCCATTCCTGAGTTGAAAGGATACACACTGGCATTTGGTACAAAGTATGCTCCACCCCAGACGTAGTTAATTGGTTCAGGTTCTACAATCGATCCATTATACGGATCAAAGTAAGTAACATTCCAGGCTTCTGTGACTCGGTCCACATAGGTATCAAGTCCCCAGTATCCGAATGTTTCCCAAGGTTTGAACTCCTTGTAGACCTTATTGTAGTCAAACGTCTTCTTGTCTTGGTTCCAATCAAGGGTGAAGACTCCTTGTCCTTGGGAAACTAATGCAATCTCATCACCAGTATCTCCATCAAGCTCACCAGCCTCCATGGAGAGTATAGGCGACCAAGTATAGTTCTGACTTGTCCAATTCAGGTAGTAATGATTGTCATAGATTAGCGGGAATGGTTGACCATTAATCCAAAGGGTGACACCATCATTCTCGTAGACATATACAGTACCATCTCGTGTACCTACCACAATATCCGGAAGACCATTTGCATTGACATCACCAGTAGCTAGTGAATACACCTTGTCACCAACATCGAGAACAGCTACTTGATCATATGTTATCCAGTGGTCCTCAACGAAGGGATACCCAGAATGGTTGTCATATTCAAATAGATGGACCTTACCGTCCCAGCCTCCAGCAATAATATCTGGTCTGTAGTCTCGGTCAACATCATCAACAACGACTGAAAACACGCGGTCCATATCAGGACTCTTCCAGACGAAGTCGAATTGGTTCTCTGTGTTTGCATAGGGATCATAGATGTGCCGCTGCTCAAAGACATAGACATGACCATCAGCACACGCAGCTACAATCTCAAGGAAATTGTTGAGGTCTGTATCACCGAAAGCTAGACTCATCACGTCACTCTGGAAAACACTGTCTCCTGTATCCCAGACCTTGTCAAACTGGTTGGTCTCTACATTATGCCTGAATAGGTGAACTTCATTGTCATAGAGATATCCACCACCCAGTGCAAGGAACCCAGTCGCCTCGTCATATGCCATAGCATGAATGGCAGCCTTAGACTTCCAAGGTTCATAGAACATCTTGTAGTCGTTATCTCTGTCACCCAGTACTGCACCGATGTCATAGTCAGCGGGGAGATACGGATTGTCCTCAGCAAGTGCCTGTTCGATTGAGGGTATCATCTCCTCTGGGATAGAATCTAACGGCGAACCATTAGTCGTCTCAAATGTATTCCCAACCTTTGCGGGCACAGTCGGGACAACACCAAATGTTCCAATGACTAGAACAGCCATGAACATGACAGTCAGAAGTTTGAACTTCACTCTATGCACCTCCCTCATCGCCCTTCTCGGGGCTCTCTTTCGTTTCTTTCTTCGTAGTCTTCTTCTCTGAAGGCTTTGATTCCTTTTTCTTCGTGGACTTCTTTTTATCAGGCGGCCCTCGCCGCAAGACCTTCCGTTTGAGCCATCCTCCTCCAGCCCGTAGTTTTCTCCGCACCCCTCCCTTCGTTCGCCAGTCTATCAGTATTAGAAGGAAGATGAACACAGCAACTGCAATTGCCGCTATGAGGACATACATCCAGAACGGGTCGTCACCCGCACGTACGGTAAACCAGACTTCCTGTGCGTGTATCACACCAAGACGGTCACGGGCAAATACCTGTACATGCTGTTCACCGACATCCCATCGGACTGTCGTGTTCTGCCAGAGACCTGATGCGGGAACATAGACCAGGCTGACGTTGTCACTCCACCCAGTTCCATTCTCGTACCTGAACCAGGCATCTTGGAAGAAGGTGTGATTCAATAGACTCACTGGTGTGTTTTGGTATCCAGTGGAACCATTTGTGGGAGTAAGAATCTGCATGGTCGACTGTCCTCTCGCCAGCGCAAGGAACATCTCGAACTCTTCCTTTGTATTTGGAGTCAGTGGATCCATGCCCAAGGCAACCTCAAGACCGTCGCCGTAACCATCCCCATCTGTATCCATTTTTGCAGGATGAGTACCGTATATCCAGTATTCGTCCCCATCGAGGAGACCGTCCAGATCACTATCCGGATAGAAGATTCCTCCATGCGGTAACGCCTGAAGACCGTTCTCATACTCCATTGCGTCGGGCATACCATCGTAATCTGTATCGAACTCATATGAGTCAGGAAGCCCGTCTCGATCCGAGTCTGTGTTTGCGGGATCTGTGTGGTAGAAGTGTACTTCAGCTCCATCTGGAAGCCAGTCCCCGTCACTGTCATCATCGAGGGCACTGGTACCATAGAGACCCTCTACCACTGGTGTCTGTGCCAGGGAATAGGAATCTGGATAGGAATATCCAGGTGGCAGACTAGCTGGATATATCGGGGCAGGTGGAGCCTCGCCTACTGGCGGGTCGTTCTCCGTACCCCATCCTATAGACCAATTGACAGGCGGCCATGGTCCATATGGATAGACCTCATACAGGTCTTCTTCCCAGTCATAGAGCTCATCTCCATCGGTATCATTATTGATTGGACTAGTACCGTAGACCCAGGTCTCTTCCCAGTCACCTAGCGTGTCATTATCGCTGTCAGGATTCGCAGGATTGCAGTTGAACACAAGCACTTCCTGATAGTCTGTCAATGTGTCATTATCCGAATCCATCACTACCGGACTCGTGTTGTACCTGAATACTACTGTGACACTCACGTACGGATAGACAATGTCGCTCACGTTCTGAAGGAGCAACTCCATACCATCTGGTAACCAATCTCCGTCGGTATCTTCGTTTGTTGCATTAAGGGGCATTGGATCAAGCCATGGAATGATAGGACGTGGAGCAGTTCCATAGTAGTTCATCCATCCACCGAGGTATAACTCGATGCCATCATCCAGCCCATCCATGTCTGAGTCTGCTTTTGTGGCGTTCGTACCATAGAGGATGACCTCATCGTAGTCATTCATTGGCCAGGTGAAGTCACCGAACTCGTTAGGCTCGTATATCGTATCGTGATCTGTATCCCAGTTCAACGGATCTGTATTGTAGAGGACTATTTCTTCACCGTCACTCAAACCATCATCGTCCGAATCATAGTCGAACGCGTCGGTGAAGTAGATCTTGATTTCTTCAAAGTCCGTGAGTCCATCGTTATCGCCATCTTCGTCCATGGGGTCTGAGTAATACACCAGTACTTCTTGACCATCCAACAACGTGTCTCCATCGCTGTCATCAATTAGTGGATTTGTGTGCCAGATGTAAACTTCCTCGCCATCTTGAAGCCCATCAAAATCAGTATCTGCGACGTTAGGATTGGTGAAGAACTTGTAGAACTCATCACCATCTGGAATCAAGTCATGGTCAGTATCAGCGTCGCGAGGATCAGCACCGAGGAGTATCTCCTGCATATCTCCGAGACCGTCGTCATCAGTATCCGCATCTGTTGGCGAAGTGTGATTACTATACTGATTCAGGACACCCTCGATTCCGTCAATTAACCCATCGTCATCCGTGTCGCCATCTGTAGGATCTGTCGGTGGTGTCTGTGCGAGCTCGTAACCATCGCTGTTCAGCCATGCACCGGGTTGAGGAGTACGGTCAGTAACGCCAGTGTCCCCATCAGTATCAGGATTACATGGATTTGGAAAGACATGCTTTCGTTCCGGCTCACCCTCTTGGTCATACACGATAATCCAGAACCCAGCGACCTCTGCACCGTCATTCATGTCCTTGAGGAAGAGAGGTGCCTGCGAGTCAATCATTCCATTATACAGCTGGAGGTACGAATCATCGTCTGTATCGGCATCTAATGGATGAGTGTATCCTTGGTTGAATATGATGGGGTCTGGGTCAAAGCCTGAACCTTCTGTATCGTTGTAGAGGCTATCTAGGCCATAGAAGCAGCCTGTAGGACCTTCATCCCCATCGACCAAACCGTCTCCGTCCGTATCTGGATTAAGAGGATCAGTCCTGTCGTTGTAGGTCTCTCCGCCGATGATAACTTCAGTGACAGTTGGAGTGACTCCTGTGATGTTGAGTTTGGTCCGAACTTCATACGCATCACTGAGACCATCGCCATCAGTATCTTGTGTGAGAGGATCTGTTCCGTAGATTCGTTCCTCCTCGAAATCTGTGAGCCCATCCCAATCAGTATCCTCAAAGTGGGGGCTCGTTCCGAGGTTCCACTCTTCCCAGTCAGTGAGCCCGTCATCGTCGTTATCGGGATCTGTTGCGTCTGTAGCCATCTCTTGGACTTCTAGCTTGTCATTTGCGCCGTCTCCGTCAGTGTCAGGATTATGGGGATCAAGTCCGGGAATGGTCGACTCATATTCATCGCTTAATCCATCGCCATCATCATCAAACCCGACACCTGAGCTCTCATACTCAGGTTCACCTTTACTGGGTGACAGGTCCCATGGCCCTCCAGGCTCCCACGTCCACTCCCCATCCCAGTCCCAGAAGAGGAACGTCAGGGTGAGCTTTATCGTAAACACCAGCCGCAACAATATCTGCATAGGCGCGTTCGAAGACAGGTCCTGGAAGAACGTCAGTATGATCTCCAACGATCCTCTGAACTTCACAGCGACAATGAGTAAGTCTAATCCTATATTCAAGGCAGCACCTATAGTAAATGCGAGACTCAGGGTCGAGACCTCCGCTTCCAGAGCTGTTGCCGCCTTCTTTACTATGTCCAGTTCAATCTGGAACCATATGTCAATACTAATCGAATCTAGACCGAGGAACTCACCAAGTTTGTTGAGGACGCCTCCACCGCATCCACCAGTAATGACATCCAACAGTGTGATAGTCCGCTCGATACCAATCTGAATGCTAAGACCCCACTCTACGACCTTGAAGAACTCGTCCCACTCGAAGACTCCGCCCCTGAAGGTAAAGAGGTTCAGGAGGAAGTGAGCAGAACCAGAGAATGACAGTTCCACACCCAAATATGCAAGGAGCATGGTGAGGAATGGATTCTTGGAAGAGTCGAATCCATCAACACCTAATTCAGCGTAGAACTGAGGTTG
>JAEORG010000389.1 GCA_016841005.1 Candidatus Thorarchaeota archaeon
AAAGAATGGCTCGATTGACAAGGCACTAGAGCTTGCCAGTCAATGGATTGATGATGCCGATACATGGGCGATCACGGACCCTCTATGTTCTCCTTGTCTTGGTAGTTTGATTTTGAGAGATGCCAAGGTAGGTAGAGAATTAGAATCTTGGAGAACTTCAAACAATTTCTGGAGACGCCGTTGTTCTATCCTTCCATACCTCTACTTGACACTAAAAAGTCAGTATAAGCCCGAATTTGCAAATATGATCCTCGAAGCAGTCACGCCGCACATCTCTGATGAGGAGTTCTTTGTTGGAAAGGCTGCTGGATGGATCTTACGTGAATTAAGTAAAAGAGATCCTAATCTAGTAAGTGAGTTCTTCAGAAAACATCATCATGTTATGACAAAACTTGTAATAAGAGAAGGTCAAAAGAAGCTATAGATCTCAGAAATGGTAGGGCAAAGAACCTGGTTCTCTGAGATCTAAATCGCTTTTATCTTCTTAATTTTAAGATCAGGACAATCACTACTATTGCTGCGCCACTTATCCCTGCTACCAAAAGTATCCCCATATCAATATAGAATCCTGGAGGCGGAGTGGTTGTGGTCGTGGTTGTAGTTGTCGTGGTGGTTACAGCAGCTTGGGTCACAGTTACTTGTACGGTGTCATTAGCATCGTTTCCCAATGTATCAACAACACGTAATCTGAAAGAATATGTTCCTACTGATAGACCATCAACTGAATAAGAAACGGCTGAACCATCCCAAGTCTCATTGCAATCCAAGATGCCATTTTTATAGACTTCATATCTATCTGGATATTCCGCTTCCGGATGCCAGACAATCGAGTTACCTATCTGACCATATTGATACGTTATGTCACTTGGTGAATCGATAAGTGGTGCTGGGACATAGATTGATACATTGACCGTATCTGTCTTGCTATCTCCTGATGTTCCATTTACAAATAGAGTATAGTTGTAGAAACCAGGTGTATCCGTTGTCACGTTTGTTGGAATATTTAACCCGCCCCATACTCCCGATTCGTGAACCTCTCCATCTATATAGATAATATATGTATCAGGTACATCAGAGAATGCGGTCCAAATAATTACAGCAATTGAGTTCATCGCAAATTGGACATCCGCATGGCTTACTAATACGACTGAGGAGGGACCCATTGGATAATGGTCAACAGAACCTGCTGAACCTGTAATACTATAGGTTCCAGACCCGCCGTAGTCTGACCACCAATTTCCTGTAGATATGTTATCATCCCAATAATTCATCGATCCAGAATCGTATGCTATTGACATCCCATCTGGATTGTAGTAGATGATATTATTGTAGATGAAATTATTGGAAGAACTTCCGTAGATTTCAACTTCATGCATCCAATTCATGAAAAGCCAATTACCTATGACTAACGAATCAACTGTATCATGAAGCGAAATTCCATTTGCAGCACACTGTACGATATAACATCCTTCAATTCTAATGTCTTGACAATTGCTGCAATATACACCGTCTCCTGGCGCCCCCATCAAGTAGCAGTATGAAACATTGCACATCCAAGAGTCATACATTATCACACAGGCAACTCCTATTAGATACTCTAGTAGAATTCTTGAGGACTCATAGAAGGTAATTCCCCAACAATTCGCTCCTGTTGTGCATGCTCGAATTACACCATTTGTGACATTATGAAGACTAACTGCAACCGAATACTCTGTTGTATTAAAGGTGCAGTACTCGATCATGAAATGAGCATTAGTGTCACTGATGTTTATGCAAGCACCATCAATTTCCTCAGTGAAATCAAGAAGTGAGATTGTATAAGGGTCCTCCACGGTACCTTCCCCTGACCAGCCTTCACTCGCAAAGTCATCATTCGAGTCTATGACCATGGGACTATGGGCTGTGTAAGATTGACTTGATTCGCTGCTATTAACCATCATTACATATTTCGAAAGAAAGATTCCATTGCTTCCGAAAGCACCGAATATCGCAAACAGTATTGCGATTGTAACCACTACTTTTCTCAATCCATAAGCTCCTTCCACGCATATCTGAAATGATATCTCAGATTTCAGTCGTAGTATGTGCATCATTCTCTTAAACTTGTTCCGATATTTAGTAGATTTCTTCTCTCCTTATTGCTTCAAGGAACATTTCTCTGTCTTCTCTGCGAACTGTATTTAGAATACATCCAAAATTCGGACAATGCGAGCATGCCCAATGACGCAGTGCCACACAGAATGAAATCGCTACTACTATCTGTATAATCAGAAGTCCCCGCCTATCGAGTAGATGGGATATTGGAGATAAAACGTACAAACTAGGGC
>JAEORG010000390.1 GCA_016841005.1 Candidatus Thorarchaeota archaeon
GTCTTTAGATTAATATCAGGTGGTGCGCATTCAGTTTGAAGATATAATTCGAAGTTATCGACTCTTGCGTAAGGACTTAGGTCAGGAATATAATTCACGCCAGATGAACTATAGAGACCGATTTCAACAGTCAATCCATTGGTTAAATCGAATATCGACAGGTCTGTTACATTGATTAAACCAGAATTGTACCAGGTATCAGCTGCGGCGACATCTCCGAATGATTTCTGCCAGACTCTTTGAGTATAGTCATAAGATTCTATTGAAACATAAATAGATACAAAACCATCTGCACCCCAAGCGGATCCTACGTAGTAATCTATACTGAAACCTGCCCAGACTACATCACCTCTTGGTACAGACACGCTTTGCCGTGCATACGCCCGCTCTTCATAACTAGGGTCACCAGTCATCGAAAATTGAATAGCATTGGTCCCGCCATCGTGAGTATCAGCAACCCAACTCGATGTCGTTGTTCCACCACCCATAGATACTACTCCACGGGTCCAGTTCCCATCAGCATTATTATCCATATTCGGATCCAAGAACCAAGTCCGATTTTCTCGTAGATTCGTAAACTCAACTTCCAATTTCTGACCTACCCAACCAGCCCCCATCGGTATTGACACTGACGCGTCACTTGTTGATGAGTTTGAGGGGAAATAGAACATTGAATTATCTTCGAAAAGATCTGTCCTATTACCATAAACCTGAGTAGGCAATCCTGAAGAAACACCCGTGTATTCCTGCATGCCTTGGTCACTCATAACGTAGCGATTATCTAAACTAACATCATCCAGAACTGTATCTGGTAAGAGCGTAGAGTCATCATTATTGGTAGGCCTTGATTGTACAACAGTTGAAGGTATACTTACTTGGAGAAGCATCATGCCTACGAAGAATACTATTAGTATTGATGACTTGCGATTCACTCTAAACTACCTCCTAATTGATCAAGCAATGCATCCAATTCTGCTTTCGTTAGACTCTTCGCCTGCTCCAGCATAATCTCGACTTCACTGTCATCTATTCCCATACTGATGAGTTTCTGTTTGAAGTCCTCTAAATCTTCATCACTGATTTTATCGACCAATACGGGCTCGTCAGTCATGCCCGCAGCAGCTTCTGCAAGATCTTGAGCTCTTCTTAATCGCTCCTGACGTATAACCTCAGAAATAAATCCAGGACGTTCACTTGGACGCATTCTGTCTAAGTCGACTCTAAGAACATCTATGTCTGTTTCAGTCAATCCAACTACTTGTGCTAGTTCCTCAAGTAACGCTTCAACATTCAATGCTTCGACTTCAATAGTGGAAACAGCAACATCCTCCTGATGCTTGATAATGTTCACACTAGCAAGGTCTTCATTCATTGCATCAAGTATCATTTGTCGACGAAGCCGCACCGCAGCAGGAGTAGGTATTCCTCCTTTGCTAAGTTTTGAAACCATTCTTCTAAGAATCCGCAAGAGTTTCGGTACCGCTAGGACTCTGAAATACAACGCACCAAATATTGTAGCAGCAAGGAAGAGTATTGTACCATATTGGAACCCAGTAAGAAGTGCAAGTTGCGCTTCAGAGAGACCTGGATATATTGTCACTGAAGCTATTGCCTCAGAGTAATCAACCCGGGACAAAATAATATCAACATCAAAGACTCCGGTGGTGGGAGCAATGAATGCAAATCGGTATGTGCCGTTACCAAAATCAAACTCTTGCTCAGGGATACGTGTTAATCCTCCAGTTTCAATACTACTATTACCTGCAGACATGATTGGAACTTGATGATCTTCATCGAAATAGGTAACATCAACGTAAAAGACTGTACCTGCATATACTGTAGAGGGATAAAGTCTCCATGTAACTGATGTGTTTATCTCACGAATAGTAAGGTCGAGTCTAAATTCGGCAGTTTCATAATTTGTTAAGCTCATAATCACTCGTATTGGGTATGTCCCTAATTCCAATCTACTAATCTGTGCCTCGGAAAATCCAAAGGTGTATGAACCGTTCTCAAGACTGGTCAGTTCAGCAGTTCCAAATTCCCAGACAACAGTTGCAGTAGTGGCATTAATGAGCACTAAATTGTTCAAAGTATCATTAAATGTGAAGAGTTGCCTGAAGTCATCACCTATAGGAATTGAAACATCTGTGTGTCCGATGATTTCTGTTGGAATAGGCAAAACAAGAATCTGAACAGTTGTGAAGACATATTCGTATTTGTCCTTTAGGAAGGAGATGCTAATATCATAAGGAACAGAAGCTGCCAATAATGATGAAGAGTCAATGGTCAACTCGTATGTTCCATTACCTAATTCTAGCAAAGTCCCATTCAATTGTTCAACATTATATGCGCTTGTAGCATTTTGAATTCCCAAAGTATTATGAACATCCTCAAGATAGAGGTTGAATGTAGCATTACTACCATAGTATACAGTCTGAATAACACCTGTTGTTGCTTCCACTGAAGTTGGAATATTTTCAATCTCAATTGAGAATTGGAGTGATGAGGAAGTGTACCCATTTTTGACACTTGAAACAGTCATGAGGTAAGATCGAATATCTAATCCAGTGGTATTAATTAAAACGTAGTAGTATCCATTTCCTAGTTCGAGAAGACTCCCAACAGATGCTCCAATTCCATAACTCAAAGCTGCTTCATCCACTGAATCTGCTGTATCAGTATTATTGAGATACACTGTGACATTCAGGAAATCTCCCCAATATGCATGAAGAACTGTTTCATCGCCTTCTGCGATGATTGCAGTATTGATTTCTCTAATATCTATGTTCAATGGAAGACTGACACTCTTGTAATTCTTAGATGATGCAACTAGAAGTATCTGATTACTTCCGACCGGAACATTGTCTATTGATAACACGCCAACATAGAGCTGTTCTCCAGAGGACCATACTAAGAATCCAGATCCTCCAATCCAACTATAGGAAAGATTGCCAGAGGAAATCTCAGTTCCATCAGATAAGAGGGAGTAGTTTGCACGAATAGTTGCAGTTTCTCCATTTATTGTAATCAGAGGATTGATAGTTGCAGACAATGAAGCATCTACTTTACTAATTCTAATTTGGAAATCTCTCTCTCGACTTTCATGATTAATTAGTTCTACATCAATTGTAAGAATAATCTCTCCTGCATCATAATCACTTGTTAATAATGAATATCTATAGATTCCCCCTCCAATCTCAGCCATTTCATATGTTTGGCCAAATACAGTGAGATTTACACTTGCACCAAGAATTGGATCTCCAGTTCTTGCATCTGTCACATTTGCATCAACCTGAACTACGTCGCCCCAAGTTGGGCTTGTCGGAATTGTTTCTAATTCGACCTCAAGTGGCAATGCGGAGAGAAGAATGTCAACAGTGATGGTCTGATTTATGTGATAGAAGTTTGTGGCATTAATCTCGAAGGAATATGGCTGAGCATCGAGTCCAGTTGTATTGATAGTAAGAGACCAAAGCCCAGTAGATATCCATACAATATACGCATCAGTAGGATATGTTTCGTTCCAGTTTGAGTTAATTGTCCCATCAATCCCATAACCTGTTTCTAACGTAGTAAACGAAATGTTTCCCGTAACCAAGTCACCTGGATAGTATGCAACTCCTTCAGAGAAAGTAAAGAGTAAGAGCGTCGAAACAGGATTCACTGTCACGAGGAATACTGTGTTGGTTATGTTTGCATAATACGGCTCCAAAAATGCCCAAGTGAAGTTTACACGGAACCGATATCTTCCGAGAGTAGCTAATTGTGAAGTATTAGTGTTAATTGTGTATGTACCATCGCCATTATCATATGCAATGCCAGATACAGATGTATCATTGGTACATATGTATGTGACCAGGGCCCCAGGAATATAATCACCAGAGAGGTAATCAGCGTAGGCTACTATTACTGAAGTGTTGTAATTGTAGTATGCAGGTGGAGTTGATAATACAGTCGATTGTGTATAACGTGCTGTGACCGTGACCCTTGTTGAGGTTGATGAATTAGAATAGAATGGTGTGGTATCGCCCCAGTGAAAGTTGATGAAGATAAGATAATTGTTCACTGGAATATTGGTCACGATTGTCGAGTTTATTGTGATCAGATATACTCCATTACTCCCATCCAATGTATACTCGGAATCTAAAATTACAATAGAGCTACCGTAAGTAAGCGTTAATTCGCTTTTTGTTATCGATATCCCCATTCCATTGATCAAGTCTTCAACTATGATTTCGAAATCAAATAATTCGCGATAAGGAGTGCTTAACGGTGATACAGAAACTCGAACGCTTGAATCACGCCTAGTTACTTCTACAGGAATGGTAATACTTTCATTCGAATAATATGGTGCACCATACCAAGTTGCAGTAATTGTAATATCAAATTCAGCAAAACTGCCAAGAGAAGTTGTATCAATGCGAATCTCATATTCTCCAGAGCCTAGTGAGTATACGAAATAATCTACGTTGAGTGTGAGGGCGGGAGATGATATCAATAACAATGCTCCATCTATTCCGGATAGAGACAAATCATCTGAGTAGAGTAGTGTAAGATTTGCAAGACTTAGGAAAGGTACAGCATCAATTTGATCGCCTGTTAGAATTGCGTTTCTTTCATTAATTGTCAAATAGAAGAAATCAGTTGCATCTAGACAATACCGGTCGCCATTATATTGAATTGAAGCATTGATGAGGAACACACCCAACTCGCCAAATGCAGTAGAGTTCAGAATCAGAGTGTAATTTCCAGTGCCTTCATCAATCACAGTATAGTGACCTGCCAGTGCTGCATCCAAAGTTAGAGTAGCACCTGTCATTGTTGCTGTACTTGAGTCATCCAAATCTGTAAATGTAAACACAATAGTGACATTATCCAAATAAGCAACCTTCTGAATCGTCAGGTGGCTCAAGTCTGTATTCCGATATCGTATTGAAATTGGAATCTCAGTAGATGTTCTATTTTGATAATATGGAGCACCATCCCACGTGATACTCAAATGAAATGAAAAATCACCAACTCCGGACCAGTAGGTAGTATTAATTTCTAATGAGAAGACATGAGTGGAAGGATTGTAACTGATACTAAGTAGAACTCCTGATTCGACAACAGAAATACTGAGTCTTGTATCATTAGCGATTGCACTTGATGTGCCAACATCAATGAATGAAACTTGTAGTTCAGCTGATCCATCATACGGAGTTACGGGTAATGGAGTCCATTGAACTTGAGTCTGACGATATATCGCATTGATTGTTGTTACTAGTGTACTATTACTATAGAGAGGAAGAACACCACTTGTCCAATTTGCATATACTCTCAGGTCAATAGAAACTAGACCACTTAACAGTGAGGTGTTGAATTCTATTTGGTACTCTCCAAAACCGATTTCAGTAATTACCATATCAGCCTGTGTCAAAGTTTCTCCGGCAGTAAGGACTTCGACATATAGAGTGACATTTCCGGAATATGGACCAGTTGAATTGACTATGCCAATGCCACCTGCTATATCCCAATAAATGACACTAAATGTGACATTATCGCCATAAGGTGTTGACAACGGAAAATCGCTCAAGAATAGCTCGGTTGGAGATGATGTCAGCCTGAAATTCACTGAGATTGTATGGTTTTCATATTTTGCAACACTTCCCGTCCAATTCACAAAGATATCAACAGATTTCCATCCAACTATATCTCCCCATTGATTTGCTGGAATCCTGATGATATAGTGTCCGTCTGTTGTTCCATTTTCAATAGTATATAGAAGGGGATCAATGCCTGATGTGGTTACATACATGTAGACATTGTGACCATTTGCTGAATTATTCAGAATCCCTATCTGGGCTATCGTATCGTAATAATTCACGAGAATTGTAACATACCCACTGTAGGGAGTTGGGTCTACAGAATTATCCTGTGAAAATGAAGTTAATCTTGTTATTACTGATAGTGGAACTGAAATGGAATGATTGTTTGTATACGATCTATTGACTTGGAAAATGACATTGTAATCTCCTATAGGGTCTGCTTCAGAGCCATACAATGTTATTTCATCTTTTCCTGGGGTAACCATCTGGACAGAATAATTAAGCTCACCTGAAACATGTGATTCAGACCAGTTACATGTGATCAGGTTTTCTGCTCCAAGAATGGGTAGATCATGATCTGTATCCCAGTATGTTAGATTCACTTTCGCTGAGTATCCTGAGTTCAGGGTAATCTGTGGAACTGATAATGTTGCAGTTGAGAAAAGGGGGCGAACATTCAGATACACATCCAATTGTGCAGTTTTATAATAATTTGCGCTTGCAAGAATGACTATTGTGTAGATATCAAGCTCTGAATTGAATGTTGTAATAGTCAATTCATATGATCCGGGTTGGCCTACGACAGGTTCAATATAGTACGGAGAATCTGTCCAGTTACATGAGATACCTGCACCAGTAATCCCTGTTGAAGACAGATCTTCATATGTAATAATAAAAGTCGCATTCCATCCACGGGGTGTACTTGCATCCGTAGAATCTGCTAGTAACTGGGTTTCAGCAAGGATGTTCAGAGTGAAGTCTTTCACGATTGGGTCATAATGCGGCTTGGACCATGTAATTCTGAGTATGAATGGTCCATTTGCTGCTAAATCTATTGTTTCAATATACGTATTATATTCCCCAGTGTCTTGGTCAGTCATTTGGACTGGACCAGATGTCCAGTTGTATGAAGCGATTCCCCCAGGTAATAGGTCACCATTATCAGAATCATTGACTCGTACTTGAAGAGTAAATTCATCACCAAGTGTTGAGTTCTTCATCCATGATATTATCGCATCCTGAGGATATGAGAGGTAGATATCAGTGGAGTGTTGAATATTGAAGAGTCTACTATAGAGTCCGATATTATGAATAGGGCTACTGGCTATTGAATCATTAACGAAAGCTTGGACTGTCCATTGTCCAGTTTCGAACAAGTATGGATCCAGTGAAACAGTGGATGACGTTGCAATTCCTGAACTAACAGTACCTTGAACTGAAGTAAATAGAGATCCATCAGTATTGTATACATAAAATAGCACAACTGCACCATCTGCCAATGATGGAGTAGTTGCTCTAAACTGAAGGTCATCATTTGCACGATAAGTTCCTGTTGTTAACCATGGACCTCCTGCAGACATAGTAAGGTCAGAAATCAGATTTGGAGAGGTTCCTTGAATATTCCAGAATCCGTCTTGAGTTAGCTCAGTTGTATTTTTGTAAACTGAAACATTGAGATAATTTGAACCGGTTGTCCAGTATCCAAAATCGTCTGATGGGTATGCAGACGAGGATACAAATGTAATTACTCTATTACTCGGTTTTGTCACATTGAAATAGAAGAAGTTTGAGTATCCTGGTGGTACCGACACGTAGTAATATGAATTCCATTGAACATCAGTATTATTGGAGATCTCGAAGTGTTCTCCATAACTTTTGACTTCTCCTTGAAATAAAGTGGGTCTATCAGGTTTCTTTGCCCAGAGTGTTGTATCTACATTGAAAGAAATCCGGATATCTAAATCTGGGTCTAGTGGAAAATCAGGAGACCATGCAAAGGTCGCATTTACCGATGATCCTATCCAGGTATTTGATAGAGTTGTGTTACCTAGAGACCATTCTGGAGTGCCACCAATTAAGTAATCATTAATTGCTTGTCCATTAACCTCCATGTTTAGATCACTTGGTGTCGCCTCAGATTTGATGTAGACTGTTATGTTATCCATTCGTATCTCAGGAACGAGATCAGGATTTGCTCCAAAAGAACGATAGGTTCTAACTCCAGCTTGTAAGGTGAGACTTGGCAGGCTAACTAGGGATGCATCTGCAGTCTGAATTCCTGTTGAATACCAGGTTGCCTGCGAGCCAACGTCACTGAAAAGCATGCTCCATAAATGATTTGATGGATTGTCAGCGGAGCCAACTTGAACATAGAGTTCCCAGAATCCAACGGGTAGACCACCCCAAGCATCATCAACATAATAATCAAGTGAAACACCTACCCAGGTTACTGCTCCTCGATTAATTGATAGACTTTGTTCGGCATAACATCTATCACCATTATCATACCGATAATATCCACCACTAGGTACTCCTGCCATATCAAATACAACATAATTATTCTCATAGGTTGCTGAAAGCGAGTTTGAGTATGTGCCTACATCATCAACAGCAAGGGTCCAGTAGTTGGAATTTCCATCAAAGCCGTAATTCTGTAACCATGTACGGTTTTCCTGAAGATTACTTATTCCTACAAACATCTCCTCTCCTTGCCAAAGGTCACCAACAGGAATTGAGATGTTAGTATTGGTAGTTTCATTCAACATATGATCATAGTATAATTGTTTACCAGTGAACGAATCATCCCTTTGACCATATTCAGTGACATCAAGATATGAACCAGTTCCTTCAATAGATGTAGGTGCGGCGGATAAGGTGAAAGTTTCTAAAATTTCATTGGGACCGACATCAACGGTTTGCCCATCATTCAATTCTATTTGGTTAATCGGAAGTGAATCATTTGTTCCTGAATTTGAGATGTTTCCTACGGTTGGCAGGGACTTGGGTAAGAGCATCATACCAAACAACATTGGTACTAGTACTATAATTAAGAGTGATATTCTCTTATATCTCAAATTCAAACCTCCATCAAGAGCAACCATGACGTAATCCTAACGTCATCTCGAGAACCGCATGGAATCCACGCAACTCTAGCCTAAAAAGCTACTGTGTTGTTACAGGTTCGTTTTATCGAAGAGCTTTTCTAATAAAAGAAATTCAAGCATGCGAAGAGAATCACTAGATTCATGTAGACTTAGTGATATGACTTCTCGATGATTAATGAGAGTCTATAGAATTAGTGATTCGGAAACGAAAGGACGAAGTGGATACTCTGCAAGTTATGTTGCAGATCTAACTCTAGGAAATCCTTCGGATACTGTTGGTGTGATTGAAGTTAGGATTCCCAAGAGAACGAAAACTGAACCTCACGCGCATGCAGTTTTAGAAGAAGCCTTCATTGTAATGAATCGTACTAGGATGGGTGTTGGAAATACCTTACTCGATTTGGAAGCTGGAGATGTAGTCCTTGCAAGTCCAGGCGAACCGCATTGGTTCGAAACTTATGACGATGAGGATGTAACCCTGATAGCACTTAAGATGCCAAATCTAAAGAATGACAAAATTACTAAAAATTCAGACTGAAATTACTCATCATCTGAAAGGTCCGAATCATCATCTTCATCAAAGACAAAATCAACCGAACCAGTTGGACGGTCAATCATCGTAGGGACAGACCGTTTGATTATATCTGACATTTCTTTCCAATCTCTGAATCTCTGTCTTCGCCCAATAATTCCTGCGATTGTTACAATAATGAATACTGTTAGTGCAATGATGTAGAGCTCAATCCTATTATCAAATGCGTTAGAAGAGGCAGATACCGCAAGTGCAGCAATTCCCGCCACAATAATAGTATTGAGCATGCAGTCGCATTTTATTCCTAGTTCCTCTGGTCCAACGATGAAATCTTCAGGATCAGACCCTGGTGCTCTATTAAAATAATAGTTGAAAATTACAGCTAAGGTAGTTCCTATTACTAGAAAAACTCCAACTATTAGATCCATAGCAATGTCCTCTTGATTATGCTTCCTCTGGTTCAGCTAGGTTCATGTAACTGAATCCATATTCACCTTCAAATGAAATTTCAGCTCCCTTGCTTGGTAATAACAGTAGTGTGACTGCATATTTATTCTTAACCTCCTCAGAAGTTTCAGATGTACTAAATTTACCTCTTGTGAGAGCCACTTTATGTCCAGTTTTGAGCTTGTTGAGTGTTGGATATTGGGAGATATCTATACCAATTCTTGTATGAAGAGTAGCATTTCTTACTACTAGTGTTTCTATTCCATCGATGTCTTCTACAGAAAGAACATCCATCCACCCCTGAAGTGATTCTGGAAGCTTGCTAACAGTCACAGGTTTATCTGAGAGTTTAATGTCAAGAGGAGGAATATTCCCTTGGATTTCATTCAGAATGGGAGTAACAGATGATGTATCCCAGCCCTTCTTGACAAAGGTCTTCAGAGCATGTTCTGCAATCTTCTCCAGAGCTGGCTTTAATCGATCATGCGATGACGATGAAACTTTGTATAACATCTCAAATGAAGATTGAGCACCTTCATCCTTTCCATATGCAACTCCGATTTTGTACGCTGTCACAGCAAGTTGCCAAGCGTTATCATGGTCATCGAATTGGATGGCATATTTAGCAATATCATTTAGCATTGCAATAGTAACTTCAGGATACTCCAGTGTCGTCTTGGTTAATGAGAACCCGCCCATGAACTTTCTTAGAATCTGCATTGTGATATAGAGACCTTCAGAAGTCTCCATCATATCATCAAGCCCTAAGCGTTTTAGAAGGGAGTCATATAGCGAGTAGAAATAGTCAATTTCATCGTAGTCCTCACGGATGAGGGAGATGACAATCCGTACAAAAAAGACCGATGCCTTTAGAGAATCGTCTTGTACTCCTGCGAACATCAAGAGTCGAAACGCCTCATCACTGATTGCAAGTGCATCCTCTACTCCTTCCTTTGTACCTCTGTAGAGGTGACAAATCATCTCTAAGTAATAGAGGAATAAAGTAAGATCTGCTGCATGTTCTACAAGTTTCTCATGAGTTTCATTATCCTCTGTCAGGGTTGATACGATGAGTAAACGCTCAATCTCAGTCTGGACTGCTTCAATTTCGCGTGCAAGTGAGTCATATTTTCCTTCCTTGAAGTCTTCAAACATAGTAGGGATACCAGCTTTGATATCCTCAAGGAAATCAAGCACAAAGAGGGGCTGGCCACGAGAGAGTGTTTTATCAAATGCACCTGCAGGTCGTTTCACTTCTCTTAGGACCTTCATGGCATGTTCTTCAATAATTCGTATACGTGTTACTGGATCGTATGCTTCGCTTCGTGAGATACTGTAACGAACTTCTTCAGAGTAGATTCGTTCTCTTATAGGAGTGAGCTTCTTCCTTACATCCTCATCGTTAACCGATTCTAGTAATTGAAGCACAAAAGCAGACCCAACAATACCCTCAACTTCGATATTCAGATCTTGAATCGTGTTTAATAGCTTGAGGTCACTAGTGACAATTTTAGAATCCTTTGATCGCATCGCAGCAAGTATGAGCGACATGTCATTTGGTTGAGGTAATGAAGAATCTGGTCGATTTATACTCTCCATAAGATCCTTGATGTCTTTTTTCAAAGTTTCATCAATCTGAATAATTTGCTCAACTTCTCTCCTAAGATACCATCGAAGTTCTTGGAATACTTGTCGGGTTATCCATAACTCCATTCCTATCTTATCTGCTGCTTCCTTAATCATGAATACATCTTTAGGACGTTCACTGAAACCTGAGATGAAGAAGTTTGCATCTAAGTATACACGCATTCAGTTCTAACTCCAATTATCCTGCTTGAATCGTCTTTATTGCTTTGAGCTTGTGAGTCTGAATCTATTGGCCATAAAGCGCTTTCGCTATGGTGGACAAGACTGAGCCATTTTAAAACGTCCTCCTGTAAAAAGATTCCTTTGTAACGATAAAGTATCTCCTTACATCAATTTTATGTGACCTAGAAATTCAAGGATTGGACCAGAGAGCAAATAATCAAGATTCACTATTACTCCAATAAAATGAGCCATTATTAGCCCTATGAAGATGTATCTGTATCGTGATTGATCCTGTTCATTTTCAAAATAGAGAACTGGAATGATAAACCAGAAATAATACCAGATTAAAACCCATGAAAAGAATATTAGAATTAGTGGAAGAGCAAAGATGAAAATACTTCTCCACTCCCTAGTTCGCAGTGTTAGTGTGGGAATTGGAATTCCCTTGAATTTTCTTAATTCGAAGATGGAGTAAATGAAAGACAGTATCAATGCAGCTGGTGCAATAATCGAAAGAGGATTAGTTGTAGCAAATCCAATGAAAAAGGGATTGGATATTGAAGTTGCATATGATGTATTATTGAGTAAATGCTGAATCAACGTATTATAACTAATTCCAGCTAAGAGCATAGGAAGAAAGAGAATACCACTGACAACTAGGAATGGGATTAATATCAATGGATTAGATATTGCGATTATTGGGAGAATCATTGCTGGATATAACTTCGTTTGAGCAGCTATCCCAAGTATACCTCCACTAGAAAGAATCTTTCCATTTCGATAGAGAACTAAGGAACTTAACCATAAGAAATCAGCTAAAGGTTCTGCTTTGCCGAATCCAATAGCCAAAGAAAGCCCAAATAGGTAATACATTATGATGAACTGTTTAAACCATCTTCGCTCCCAATAGTCCTGACCTAGATAGAGGAAGAGGATAATATTGAGATGCATAATGAACGCCATAACGAAATTGACTATGTAGTGAGGACCAAACATTCCTGGTTCAATGGCTGCGAGAAATGAGAAGAAAGCCAACGCCACAATAGGATATTCGTATGATACATTCAGAATTCCAGTCAACAGATGGTCTGCTGGCACCGAATATGTTTCATTAAGCTCTTTGTCAGTTAAGTTGTAGACTGCAACACCATCAGTGAGGAAGAGCTCGCCATAGAGCATGTTTCGATTCCTATCACGTTGCACGATTGTCGCATCAAGAACCGGAACTAGAACAAAAGATAGAACTAGTGAGAGTACTAAGTAGTTTCGATACTTACGACAAATCCCCAATGGGCTGTATGTACCCCACA
>JAEORG010000391.1 GCA_016841005.1 Candidatus Thorarchaeota archaeon
ATCATAGTCAAACTCAATAATTTCAATTTTGTATTCAGAATTCTTCCAGAATGACTCCCAGATGTTCTGCATGTCCTCTTCGTCAAAAGTGGTTTTGTTTTCTTGCCAATCCTTGTTGATTCTTCCAATCATTGTTGACCTAAGTCGCCCCATGGATATTCCTTTAGGTAGCAAGTCCGGAGTCTGTACCGGTAGTTTCACAGCCTTGGGAGGTTCGCGATCAGCATCTTTTAGATGTGAGAGGACCTCTTGAAGCGCGAACTGAAGAGACCGCCCATCACTTATCGAATGAGCACAGAATACAATCAGTTCAGATGTATCATTCCCCTTCACAAGAATGAAACGAGTTAATGGGCCTTTTGACGGACTGATTGGTATTTTGTGTTCTTCATTCAACACCTGCATCCAACTGTTGTCCGATTCTCGGGTGTGTATTTTCACAGGCACTTCAGCTGCCTCGCTATTTGTAGACCAATGAACTCCATCATCAGTCCATTCCATTCTTACTCCAAATAGAGGATAAGTGACTAGCATCTTTCTTACTGCAGTTCTCAAGGATTCTTCAGAAATTGACCCTCGGATTCTTAGCACAAGTGCGATGTGCATGTAGGGCGCTAAAAGAAAACGCCTCTCTTCTCCAGTGACTTCTCGTCTGTATGAATTGTTGTCGTGAGTAATTACCATTTTTCTCAAATAGACTATATTTCGTAACTTTTAAATATTTGCGAAATAAGCAAATAATGAAACGCCTATGACACTCACAGAAATCAAACGTGAATTTGTTAGACTCATGGAAGAAGTACGTGTTGGAGAGCCATATGCTAAGAACTTCATGGGGTGTCTTATTTCAATAATCATTGAACCTGAACCAATTAGTCAGGAAAGAATTATGGAGTTAAC
Source organism: Candidatus Thorarchaeota archaeon (assembly GCA_016841005.1). The sequence continues at coordinate 901 of JAEORG010000391.1, forward strand.
AGGATGCTCCCAAGGCACAGTATCCCTAACACTCCAGAAGTTACAATTCCTAATGCCTATTCGCACAGTTAGGAAGATAGGAGATAGGAAGCATTACTATACATACAATGGACCTCCTGAACGATTTGTCCTTGATCTCTGGAAAACACGAGTGAAAGCGCAGGCTATTGATATCAAGCATATCGAATCCGTCATAGAAGAAATGAGTAAGAAATCCAACAGAGATTCTGCATTCGAAAGGTTCGTCACTTACCTTAAGAATATCTGGCTATACATGAAACTAGTTCATGACTTGCGAAACGTGGGGATTACTGAATTTGCACATGTTTTGGAAACTGTGTCATATGAGAGTTTTAATCTCCAAAGTGCAAAATCCTTGGAGAAAGGACAATTAGCTGATTTTTTGGAGAAGATTAGACGGGCATCATTAGAATTTGATTCCAATCATGCACTCACTAATAAGGCCAATAAACAATATCTGCTTTCCAAGAATGAGTATTATTCTGGACTGAAGACAAATCTCAATCCGCTCTATTCTCAAACTGTTGCCAATCAAATGATTGTGATCCATGATGTCTTTGTGAAGGGTTGTACAACACAGGACGAGCTAGAGAAGTCAACTCTCCTTCCCAGAAGTACGATTTCAGAAGAACTAAAGCAATTTGTGAAGATTGGGGTTATCGGTGTCACAAAGAGTCCGAACTCACGAATTAAAATGTATCACCCGACAATTTCATTCATCGACCTCATGCTTAGTAATTATGACCAGGTAGCCAGACATGTATCGATTGTATTGCCTCGATTGTCGGATTACATATTGAAAGTAGAAAGGATTCGTTCCAAATCCAAAGAAGCAAAGAAGTTTCTCGAAATTCTGAAAAGCATTGAGAACGCATATGCATTCACTCGTGATTACTCAAACGCTATGAAAGTCGAAATGGTGAAACGATTGAAAGAGGAATATGATCGAGGATTCATATTCATCTGAAATAATCGTGTTTTTCTTCATAGCTATCTCCCTCTTAAAAATCAGAAGCAAGTATCCAGATTTTTATGAAAAGTGTTTATGTTTCAAGTATAGGAAAGAATACTCGTTTCTAGATTAGTTTCCAGGGTATCTATTTTACGTGGTCAATTTTGAGAGGAAATTCTGTGCAAGATTGAATGTTGAGTGTGTAGAATACAAGTGCAGGTAAACTAGCTAAAATCAATGAAAGATCGCTGACATTCCCGATTGTGAACAGTAAT
>JAEORG010000392.1 GCA_016841005.1 Candidatus Thorarchaeota archaeon
AGCATTAAGAAGAGTTCTAAATTCAAACTCTAAACTCCCCTCATATCGCTTCTTTCTGGATATAACGTTCTATGATTCTTCATAACCCTTCAACCAAGAACAAGATACGAAATAAAACGATGTCCCTTCAATGGAGATTTCATAAGCTAAAGAGCGACTATTTTGCATGAACTTTTGGTTTGATACGAATCTCAACCATGCTAAGATCATCTAGTCGCGCAGCATCCTCCCGGTATCTGATTCGAGTCAAATACGCGCGCGTATAGAGTCTTGTAGCCTTCATCCCGACTATGTATTATGTGTGTAATATATAACTTCCACAGTTTATCTTCAGAGAATAGCTGAACTTCGATGCTTGTTGGCGCCATTGGTTGACGAAAAATAGGCAATCTTTACGATTCAAAGGTAATGATGTATCATTCTTCGATAAAAACCGAGTTAAGCTTTATATGCGTTCAAGGAATCGAACGAATTGTGACCCGTTCTTTCTATAATTTCTACGTTGTTATGGGTGGCCTAGGCTAGGTCTCACGCCCTTTGGGGCAGAGGCCAGGTCAGTTATTGAATTGGCTCACAAGAAAGGCCGTGGAGGCCAGAAGAAAAGCAGAGTGCGTGAAGTCGGTGGTGCTCACTATCCTCACAGGATGGAGCGCTGCACCGTAAATATCGCTCCTAACTGCAAGGGCTGGGTTAACGGTAACACCATGCCCACCCCAGGTGTCTGCAAGCGATGCTGGCAGGCACTCAGATCTCGCGAGTAAGGGGGTCATCCCCTTCTCATTGTTTTTATTTCGTCAGTGTTTTGATTCCACCATCAATGATGTCCATTATAAGATCCAACTGTTTTTCTGTTTCACTCGGTGAAAGAGAACCAATCTCCTCTCGGATAATTAATTCTGAAGCCATACCACTTACAAGATTGCTCAGAGCATTTGCTATTTCAAGGTGAGATATCTTGCCCCGTAAATCATTTTCGCCAATGGTGCCCTGAATGGCTTTCATGAGGACGCCGAAAATTCGAAGCTGTTGAATTCTGAACTCTGATTCACTCTCAGACAATTTTTCATTGTCCTCTTCTTTTTTCATTATCTGAACCAATGAAGGTCTGAGGACCTTGTCATCGATTATTATCGCATAACCAGGATGCTCTTTGATGAATCTGGCAAAACCCTTGGAAAGACTCTTCACTTCCCATTTCTTAATGGTTTCATCAAATGTATCAGCCCATGTCTTGAATGCAAGGGCTGCAACAGCTAGATAGAGGTCTTCCTTCGTGGAGAAATAGTTGTAGACCGTGACCTTGCTAAAACCCGCCTTCTCTGCTATCTCATCCATGGTTGTATTATTGTACCCATTTTCTAGGAACAGACTGTTTGCTGCGGCGATGATATCGCCTCTCCGCAATGCTCTCTCACGGTTAGTCCTTTTTTGACGAGGTGATTCGGTCACATAATTACCTCCAAGAAAAAGAAAGAAGAGTAGGTGATGACTATTGTGGTTGCCTGATAAGGCGCAATATCACTAATAATGTGAAGAAAATAGTGACACCACCTACCATTACATGGAATGCTATGCCATCGGATGTTAATTGACCAGGTACTTGCCATAGCCACAGACCACAGACTGCGGTTGAGAATATTCCAAGGACTGTCATAAATACTAGAAACAGATTGATTTTATTCATTTTTTACACCAATTGTATTGCACTAGTCAATATCTTTCCAGCATCAGTTGTCCAAGACACAATGATATCTCGGTCCCAGTTGTCCAAGGTCGTATTTCCGAAGAAGATCATCCTACCCCCAAATGCACGTTTTGCGAAAGGGTCTATCGAATACTTGGAAACAACCTCATCAATATACTTAGACTCATGTATTTGGTAGGTCTTCCAGTCTTCTTTCAGCTCAGCCTCTCTACATGTAGCGGCCGCTGACACGAATATGGCAATCATAGTATCACCGAAATCAGATCTCAGAAACTCCTTTGCTTCTTTTGTCCATCTACCTACAGCAATTCCCGAACCGATGAACACCGCATTATATAGACGAAGATTCATCTTCTTTACGAGATGTTTGTCACGTTTGAGATCAACAACATCTACGTCAAATGAGTATTCATCGCGAAGGGTTTCTGCAATCACCTGAGCGGTTTCTGCAGTGGCTCCCTTTCGAGTTCCATAAGCTATCAATACTTTCATTGTCTTTAGTTCCTGTACTTTAAGTATATTAACTGTACTCTAAGTTAAATTATTATACTAATAGTTAATAAATCTTCTTCTTAATGCATGCTAGGCTTGCCTTGAAAGTGAATGATTCTGAATTTTCTAATTAGGCTAGGATTCTCTAAAGAGTTCCAAATAGTCCGTATCGACGAATTGGCCGTTGATGTAGTGCTTCTTATGAGCAGTACCATAATACTTGAACCCGATTTTCTCATAGACATGCTTGGCACGAGGATTATGAGAATGTACACCTAATTCCAAGCGTCTTAGATTGAGATGTTTCCAAGCAAAATCAATCAGTAGATTCATAGCTTCGCTTCCATATCCTTTGTTCCAATTCTGCTCCTCATAGACTGCGATTGCTAGCTCTGCTGATCTGGAAAGCCAATCAATCTGATAGACAACTAATGACCCAATCATCTTACCCTCAGGTAATTTTTCAATTGCAAAATTGTATCCCTGTCGCTTCTTGATTGATTCGCTTACGGATAGAATCCAATCTCTCTGCATATTCCGTGTCGTGGGCATGAAGCTTCCTAACAAAGTTCGCATCGCTATATTGTTGACATGCTCCATCATATAGTCTAGATGGTGCTCTTCGATTGGCACTAGCTGAACTTTCGAACCTACAAGCAATTCAACACCTCATATTCAGTTTCTATTTCCTAGTGGGCATATATTGACACATATGCTACAGTCAATGAAACTGTTGGAAGTAGGTCTTTTGATGTAAGTCTTTGCTTTCTCTCTTACTTCTTCAGGTACATCTATAGAGCATGGGCTTTCTGCAGAGTAGGTCATACACCGTTGATGTGTTAATTTATACGGTTCCAGAGCACCAGTTGGACACACATCTACGCATTTCTGACAATCGCCGCATACGTCATCATCATATGATTTGTCAATATCCAGATCAGCTTCTGTCAGTATACCAACTATCATAACTCGAGGTCCCTTCAATGGATGGATGAAAAGAGTATTCTTACCTTGGGCACCTAGTCCACTTGCTACTGCAGTTGTCTTCAATGGAATTGAGTAAGTAATTTTTGATCGGTATCCTTTCTCCTGCAAATATTCTACAACATTCTGTGCTTTTCTTCTCATTATTTCATACCCGACATAGTAACTCTCGAATTTCTCGCCTGGTGGATGCATTCCATATCCTTTCCATTCAGATGGGTAAATTGAGAGATTGAATGAATTATCCCACACTTCCTGAATCATAATGATGATGGACTTTGTGATTGGAAATTCTTCTACTGGTCTACTCATCTTCCGAATTTTACCAATCCAATCATAGTACAGATGATCTACTGATTCTGGGTTTGTAATTCCACAATCAATGAATCCTATCTCTCTCACAAATTTCTTTAAATCACTTGTTAGAGTCATCGCAATCGACCTTGCATTTTATTATTGGTTCGCGATTCTAATCTACAGTACTTGGGTTTTTGACCGTCATATGACGGTCCAATGATTCCACTCTCAAACTCTGTATGAACAACTGAATGTGTGAAAAAAGATTCTTGACAAGTTAGCCTCAAGATTCAAATTAATGGCTGAGATTAGAAACTTGTGATTCACAATGCTGGTTGGAAAAAAGATTCATCTCGTTCCACTAGAGGTGGATAAGCACTTAGATCACATCATGGAACACTTCAATGATACCGAAATGCGGCTATTCCTTGGTGGCTATATCCCCGTCACACGAAATGCCGAGAGAGAATGGATTGAAGCAACAGAAGAAAAGATGAAGAAGCGAGTCGAATTCACATTTGCGATTGAGAAACTACCAGAAGAAGAAATGATTGGATCATGTGGTTTACACGACATTGATTGGTTCTCTCGTAGCTGCACACTTGGGATTGCATTGTATCCAAAGAAAAACTGGGAGCAGGGATTCGGAACTGAAGCACTTCAACTATTGATTGATTTTGGATGGATGCATCTGAATCTGAGAAGAATTGAATTGGGCGTGCATGCCCATAACCCTCGAGCCAAGCATGTCTATGAAAAACTTGGATTCAAGCTCTATGGAACTGCTCACCAGAAATACTACATTGGTGGGAAAAATACAGATACGCACTACATGGAATTATTCAGAGACCAGTAATTAGATGAATTGTTGCATCAACTGGCTGGTAATATTCTCTATATTATCTGGGGAGATGCCTCGTGAATCATATATCTTCTTCACACGCATCATCTTCTCAGAATTCTGCAAGTCCTTTAATCCCTGAAAAATGCCAATTCTTCTACCCAACTGGTATTGCGTTTGAGTCACAGGATCCAAATCTAGAAATTGGTCAATTATTTTCAAGATTCTTTTCTTGGCTTCAGGGAGCTGACCATCAATCTCAGGAATTAGGTTTAGAATATGATCACTGACTATTTTTGTGTTCATTACCTCTAGATTTTCGACGAAGAGTCGTAATTCTCTAACAACATCCATATCACTGCATCTCTCAAAATTCTCAAAGAGCGCCTTGCCATCAGGTAATGCAAGTTGACGAAGTCTAATGAAATCTGGATTAATCTCGTTTAAGGTATCTGCAGACTCTAGAGCATGTTCATCTGAATATTTCTTACCGCCTAATCCTGGTATCAGGTACTCTGAAAGTTCCATACCTGCTTCCTTCACTTTCAGTCCCGCGGAAATGTGAATCTTCTTACTTGCTCCTTTTCTGACTCTTTTGAGAATATCATCAGAACCAGATTCTAGCCCAATGTGGATTCGATTGAGCCCTGCATTAGCAATTGCTTTGAGGTCTGTATCATCAATTTTCGCAATTGTACTTGACCTCGCATATGATGTGATTCTCTCAATTGAAGGGAACCTATTTCGGAGATGGTCTAGAATGTCAATAATATCCTTCGGGGGAATGATTAAGCTATCTGCATCTTGAAGGAAAATCGATTGCATTCCATTGCGATACCATAATAGTGCAGATCTATAGGCATGTGGGTCTAGGGAATAAGTATGATCACTCAAGTTCATGATGTCTTCTTCTGATTTAGTTCCCTTGAGCTGTTCTACGTAACGCCAGATTGAATCAATATCCTTCTTAATGTGCTCAACAGGTCGGGTTGAAAACTCTCTATCTTTATAGACTGGACAAAATGTGCATCGATTCCAGTGACAGTTTCTTGTGATGCGGATAAGAAGACTAAATGCCTCGCTAGGTGGTCGTATCGGACCTAACTCAAAACCCCAATATTCCATCTTTCCATCACGCTCATTACTCAAACAAAGTTCAAGAAATATATGTGGGTCAGTTTGTCTAATACCTCAGGATTCTTTGTAGAATCCCTCAAACATTCCATGAAATCTTTGGACTCCAATCTTGATGTGTTAATACAATCCTGTAAAAGTTCCATTGCATCCTCATATTGTCTTTTATTTAACAGAACTTCAACCTTGGTTATATTTGATGCCACTTCCGCTATGGCCATCATAAAAATCTCGGATGCACATTGTTAACTCCTTTGATATTCATATGTATGGTGAAAGACGTCTAGAGGGCAAACATTTTATCGTCCAATTCGATTCGCCGTTACCATCACTCGCGGAGCGAATTCAGGAATGGCAGAGGCAACAAAGCCGGTCGTGGTTATCGGCGCAGGAATCGCAGGAATGCGTGCCGCACTCGACCTAGCTGATATGGGTGCTCAGGTGTACATGGTTGAGAGATTACCTTCTATTGGAGGTCATATGTCTCAACTTGACAAGACTTTTCCAACACTGGACTGTTCGATGTGTATACAAGGTCCTTGGATGGTGGATTGTTCACGACATCCAAATATTGAGATTCTTGCTTACTCAGAGGTCCAAGAGATAAATGGAAAACAAGGTGATTTCACAGTAAAGATTCTCAAGCGTACAAGAAGAGTTGATGCTGAGAAGTGCACTGGTTGTGGTGATTGTCAACGTGTATGTCCAATTGAAGTCCCGAATGAATATGATCAAGGACTGAAAATGCGAAAGGCTTCTTACATACCATTTCCGCAGGCTGTTCCAAATATAGCTACAATTGACATTGAGAATTGCATTCAATGTATGATGTGTAAGAATACGTGTAAGGCTGAGGCTATTGATTTTGATATAGCAGATGAAACCTTCATGATAAATGCTGGATCAATAATACTTGCAACTGGATATGATTTACTTGACCCCTCTTCAGTTCCTGAATATGGTTATGGACGATTTCCCAACGTGGTAAGTGCTCTTGAGTACGAACGTATGGTGTCGGCAAGTGGTCCCACGGGTGGTGTTGTGATGCGGCCATCTGATGGCCGTGAACCTCATCGTATAGGATTCATTCAGTGTGTAGGATCAAGAGATGTGAATCACTGCGCTTACTGCTCAAAGATATGCTGTACATATGCTACAAAGGAAGCAATAATCACAAAGGAGCACACTCCGGAGGTTCACATTGATATCTTATACAATGACATGCGAGTCTTTGGTAAGGGATTCGAAGAGTTTCTTGTCAGAGGCGAAACCGAATATGAAATCAATTATGTGAAAGGACTTCCGAGTGAGATATGGGAAGATACCTCAACTGGTGATTTGTTAGTCCGTCACAGTAATCAGAAGGGGCATGAGATTCTTGAAGATCGATATGATTTAGTGGTACTCTGCCCTGCAATGGTCCCAACAAAACAGAATGATGTTTTCGAAAAAATAGGAATCAAGACAGATAAGTATGGATTTGTTTCCTCTCAGAATCCCGAACTCATCATGTCAACTACAGGAGTTCCAGGAATTCATCTTTGCGGTTCTGCACATATGCCCAAAGACATCCCGGATTCAGTTGCACAGGGAAGCGCGGCAGCTGCATTGGCAGCTATGGACATAACTTTTCATAAGGGTGCGGAAACAGAAGCCCTGACCGAGAAAGATCTTGAACTGATTGCTGCAGAGCCAAGGATTGGTGTATTCATTTGCTCCTGCGGAATTAATATTGCTGGTACGGTTGATGTTGGGGAAGTCACCAGCTATGCAGGCACATTACCTAATGTTGTGTATTCCGAGAATCTTCTCTATTCATGTTCATCAGATGCTCAAGATGTCATCAAAGAGGCGATAAAAGAACACGACCTAAATCGTGTTGTCGTTGCATCTTGCACACCACGAACGCACGAGCCTCTCTTCAGAGCAACAATCGAAGAAGCTGGTCTGAACAAGTATCTCTTCGAACTTGCTAATATCCGAGAACACTGCTCTTGGGTCCATCAGGCTGAAAAGGATGAAGCCACTGCAAAAGCAATGGACCTTGTTCGGATGTCCGTCGCGAGAGCTAAACTGCTTGAAGCACAAGAAGAAGCAGTGACTCAAGTAGAACCCGTTGCTGTAGTTGTAGGTGCAGGTGTCGCAGGAATGGCTGCAGCAGATACTATTGCTAGCAAAGGATTCAAGGTCATTCTTGTAGAACGCCAAGACAAGGTTGGCGGATGGTTGAATGAACTCAAGACCGTGAACTTTGATCATCGTCCTTCAGCAGAAATTGTTACGGAATATGCCAGTCGTGTTGAGAAGAATTCAAACGTCGAACTACGATTGAAATCAGAAATCATCGAAGCAAAGGGGTCCATCGGAGATTTTGATGTAGTAATTAAGACCGGAAAAGAAATAGAATCAGTCAAAGTAGGTGTTGTCGTCATCGCTACTGGAGCTGAGGCACTAGATGAGAAAGGGCTCTATGGACTACATCAAGTGCCTGAAGTCATGACAATTTCAGAACTCAACGAAAGAGTCTATTCTGGTGAAGGCATCAAAGATGGTGAAACCTTTGGGGTGATTCATTGTGCTGGATCTCGTGAAGACGAGTCACTGGAGGGTTCACGAACTTGGTGTTCTGGAATATGCTGTCAGGTTGCACTTGAACATTCACTTGAACTCTTAGAGAAATACCCCAACTCGAGAGTCTTTCACTTGTATAGAGACCTCAGAGTATTTTACGATGCTGAGGATAAGTACCGAGAGGCACGAAAGAAGGGCGTAGTTTTCATTCGTTTTGATAAGGACTTTCCACCAGAAGTGAAGAAAGGTAAAGACAAAGCCATCACAATTACTGTGAAAGACCAAATCCTTGGAGCTGATTTGAAGATTGATGTGGACCACACTGTATTAGCAACTGCAATGGTCCCTAGAGAGAATAAAGCATTGTCCGAGTTATTCAAGGTACCATTGAATCTCTCAGGTTTCTTCATGGAAGCTCACCCCAAGCTTAGACCTGTTGATTTTCAAACTGATGGTGTTTACGTTGCAGGAGCTGCTACGGCACCAAAGAGCATAATGGAGTCAATTGCTCAGGGCCAAGCAGCAGCCTCCAGGGCATTAGTTCCACTCATCAGAGGTATTCGAAAAGCTGAGGCAATAGTTTCTGTGGTGGACCCAGAGATATGCGTAGGTTGTGGAACCTGCGAGATCAATTGTGCATACAATGCCATCGAGGTCGTGCCTGGTGATGGTGGTCATGATTATGCAGTATCCAATCCTGTTCTCTGCCAAGGCTGTGGAAAGTGTGCGGCAGGATGTCCCTCTGGTGCCATCACCATGAAGCACTTCTCCGACGATCAAATTATATCTCAGATACGAGCCGGGCTACAGGATATGCCTGCTAACCAGCCTAGGATTCTCACGATTATGTGCAACTGGTGTACATATGCCGGAGCTGACTCTGCTGGAGTTGCACGTCTCCAACAACCCACTACAGTCCGCGATATTCGTGTGATGTGCACAGGCAGAGTTAGTGTTACCCACATTCTCGAAGCATTCCGCTTAGGAGCTGATATGGTGTGGGTTTCAGGTTGTCACTTTGGCGACTGTCACTATGTTGATGGAAATGTATCATTTGAACGTAGATTCGCTATTGCAAAGAAGATTGTTGAGAAGGCTGGACTAGAGTCCGATCGACTTCAATTTACACAGATTAGTGCAAGTGAAGGTCCTATCTGGGCGGAAACTGTGAAGCAGTTCACAAAGCTTGCAGAAAAACTCGGGCCAAGCCCACTACGTTCACGGGGGCGATAAGAAATGGCAGATACTTGGGGCGGTTTCAAATCTTTTGATGGAAAGAAGTTTGATACCTTTGATGCTGAGTTCACAAAAGAGACCTCTGAACTTATTGGTGGTCAAGACCTTACTACATGTTTCCAATGTGCGAAGTGTAGTGCAGGTTGTCCGGTAAGTGATAAGGTAAACATACAGATTCACGAAGTAATGAGAATGCTCCTCTTTGGTGTGAAGGAAGTCTTAGACACCGATATGGTCTGGCTTTGTACTACGTGCTACCAATGTCAGGAGAGATGTCCTCAGAGTATTGAAATCACTGACATTCTCTTCGGTCTGAAGAATATGGCATTCGCTAAAGGAAAGAGCCCTCCTGGCTATGTTTCAGCAAGAGAAGGTCTCTACACAACTGGTCGACTCTATCCTCCAACAGAATGGGAACGAGAGGATTTAGAACTCGATGATGTACCCGAATTCAATGTTGAGGATACAAAGAAGGTGTTCGCGAAGACTAAGCTCATGAAATTGAGGGAGGATGATTAGATGACTCAATCATACGAAGTTTTTCTTGGATGCGCCATACCCAATCGATTCAACAATTACGAGGCATCAATGCGGCTTGTGTCAAAGGAACTTGGCATTAAGCTAATTGACTTTGATGGAGCTTCCTGTTGTGGAACTGTTGTCCTCAAGTCAATAGATGAAAACAGTTGGTTGGCATTATCAGGAAGGAACATCGCACTTGCAGAGAGTCGTGGGCATGATATTGTCACTCCCTGTAATGGTTGCTTTGGGTCTCTAAAAGATACGGACCATTTACTCCACGATAGTGAGAAACACAGGGCTGAGGTTAACAAAGCTTTAGCATCGGTAGGATTAGAGTATAAAGGCAAGTCCAAGGTCCGACATTTTGTTGAGGTCCTCTACGACATGAAGGATGAGATAAAGGAGAAAATCGTGAACCCTCTCAATGGACTGAAGATTGCGTTTCATCCCGGTTGCCATCTACTAAGACCTTCCAATGTTGCTGGGTTTGACGACCCCGAATTACCAAGAAAGGTTGATGAGTTGTTGGAGATGACAGGGGCCCAGAGCATTCCATGGAACTACAAACTTAGATGTTGTGGCTCACCTCTTCTCATATCAAGTGAAGAGGTTGCGACTAAGATTATTTCAGAAAAGAATCAGTCAGCACGAGATGCTGGTGCAAACTGTATTGTGACCAATTGCCCAGCTTGTCACACACAATTTGATGTCCAAGCACTTGGCCTGAAAGATGAGGAAGGAAAGTCACTCGAACTTCCAGCTCTCTTTGTAACGCAAGTACTAGGAGCTGCAATGGATTTGGACCGAGAGATGCTTGGATTTGAACTAAACCGGGTGTCCCTGGATCCAATCTCCGAAATACTTGGACTCTAGGCTCATGTTGCCCAAGCCGCTGGGTTCGGTGAATCGGTCCTATACATTAGTGTAGCGTGACTGTATCATGAGTGAGGCTGAATCTATGCTGTAGCAGGGATGCTGTACATCACGCACACCAACCTCCCAGCGGCCTAGGTCTTTTGTTCCTATGTCGAATGTTGCGACTCCGTTCTGATCTGTATAACCTGTCTTAGAGTAAGAATACCCCACGCGTTGTTTAAACTGGACTTGCACTCGTGCATTTTCCACTGGATCATTGTTTAGATCTGCGACTTGTACCAAGGTCAAGATCTTGATCCCCCTCTGGTAGTAACTCTTGACAAAATCAATTGCCGTGACAGACATTAATGCCAGATCAGAATCCATTGGAGTCACTACCCGTTCTTGTGTATGGTACAAATATAAATTAGCCACAAACTTATTTAATGTTTGTCCCATACAAACTTAATGAGATGCAAGCCATTAGAAGACGAGTAGAGCTAGTCGTACAGGACCGTGACATCATAGCAGGTAAAGTAGATCCAGCTCGGATAGTAGATAGAAGGGTGTTTCTTGAGATATCAAAAGAGAATCATGAATACGTTATGAAGAAAGCACTTGCCGCACTGAATATTATGTCTAAGTCAGGTTGGAAACTAGTGAGTTATCAATCTACATCAAATGAAATGGGATTTGTACTTGAGAGGGCATCTTGAAGTTTTCATTTCTTTATCTTGCTCTCTCCATAGAAGAGCTCACCGAGGCGCTTCATTGTATCACGAACACATTCTTTATCGCCACTTACTTGTAGATGCCTGTCACCATCGAGTTGGATTAGGACTCCACATTCCTCAGCGATTTCGCTGATCACTTCAACAGGAATCTCATCAGGCAGCTTGATTCTAAAGAAACCAACGTCCTTCTCTCTTGGAAGATCTGATATGTGAACTGGCTCATCTTCAATCTGGGGAACAATGGCTCCGTCAAGAGCATCTTGAAATCTCTGTTGCCATTCCTTTCTCTTATCGACTCCCTGCTTCTCCTCAATCCAAATCATCATGGTTTCTCGTAATCGCAATATCTTGAGTTCCATCTCTTCTCTTAGTCTTCTATCTGCATCCTCTTGAACTCCTATGTCCTCCTCAAAAGATCGCAAATATTCCAGAGTCATCTTGGAGTTCCTAAGGTCTGCAAATGTAAGGTCTGGTATGAAGGCGCCTGTAGCTTGAAGTTCTCCGAGAAGGTCGTTGAGAACCATCCAGCCTGCATAGAGGCCATTAAGTGATACCACAGAAACTCACTCCTTAAGCATCTCTTCAATCTGCTCAAGGTAACTTTTCTCACGCCACCAGCGAAGGTCACGAGCACCGGTCGGACAGATTGCAGAACATGCACCACATCCTTCACACTTCATCTCATCTGTGACGCTTTTCTTGACACCTGGTGAAACCTCAAGCATTGATACAGCATCATATGGGCAAATATCTGAATAGTGACAGAGTTCACACCCTACACAAAGATCATCATCAACTTCTGCGGTCAATAATTCAATTTCAACTGTTCCCAAGTTCAGGGGCGCTGTTGCCTCACTTGCAGCGCCTCGTGCTTGATTGACAGAATCTTGGACATTCTTCGCATAGGTTACTCCCAAGAAAACACCAGGCACGGTTGTTTCAACTGGTCTATATTTCATATGCATTTCAGCGAGGAACCCATCTTGTCCTCGATTGATACCGATTGCCTTGGCAAATTCATCAACATCTTTGGGAGCCTCTAGTCCTAATGCAAGAACGATCATATCTGAGCGAATTCTGAAGGTTTCCTGTGAAAGAGTGTCATAAATGGTGACAATTGCTTCGTCTGAATCAGGAGCCTTTTCGACAGTGATTGGATTCTCCCTAACCCAGCGAAGATATGAAATCCCTCTTTGACGATTATCACGCCATAACTCTTCCATACCGTTAGCGTAGGGTCGAATGTGTTCCTTGAATGCAGAGAATATCTTGACATCAGGGAACATTTCTTTTAGTTCATGCTGCATCGTTATAATTGCGGAACAGCATACTCGTGAGCAGTATCTGTTACCCTCACCAGGATTCTGTCTTGAACCAACACAGTGAATGAAGACTGGATTCTTTGGTGGCTTCTTTATCTCTCCAGCACGCAGTGTTCGCTCAAGTTCCAGAGTGGTTATTACAGCTGGTACTGAACCAAAACCATACTCATCCTCTTTGGGCTCGTAAGTTTCTGTCCCAATTGTGACTACCATAGTTCCGATTCTATGAACATCTTCTTCATTTGTTTCGACATTTCGAATGGTGATGTCATAGTTGCCGTACGACCCATCTCGCTTCACAGGGATAGAATTGAAAATGACTTCTATTAGCTTGTTCTTCTCAACACGACTTATTAAGTCGGTAACGATGTCTTTTGCGCTCTCCATTTTCGGAAAGAGTTGGTGGAGATCATTCAACCTGCCTCCAAGTCTATCTGTCTTTTCAACGAGAATAACATTGAACCCTTTCTGAGCAATGTCTAATGCAGCAGTCATACCAGAAACGCCGCCACCTACCACCATAGTCTTCCTAGTAACCTCAACTTCTTTGATTGGAACGACTTCGTTATTGATTACCTTAGCAACCCCACTGCGGATCATATCTTGAGCTTTCTCTTGTCGTTCCTCCTTAGTGGCTTTTGCATTGACAAGAGCAAGATGTTCTCGTAGTCCAACAGGGCCAACAAGATAATACGGAGAGAGGCCTGCGGCTATCAAAGCGCGTCGAAATGTTTCCTGATGTTGGAGCGGGGAGCATGATCCAACCACAACACGATTGAGTTTATGCTCCTTGATGGCGTTAATGATGAGTTCCTGACCTGGGTCTGAACACATGAAAAGGTAGTCTGTTGCATAAGCCACATGTGGTAAACTCTTTGCCCACTCCGCAAGTCCAGGTGAGCTAATCTCATTTCCTATGATACCTCCACAGTGGCACACGAACACACCAACTCTCGGTTCATCACCCAATTCTGCTGGCGGTATCTCCGGTTCCTCTGCAGGTATTGGTATTGGTAAGTGTGAATGCGCAGCAAGGGCTGCACCCTTTCCCTCATTAACGGTGTCTGTCCCATCTTTGGGACCATGTGCGCAACCTGCTACGTAAATTCCTGCTCTGGTAGTTTCAAGGCCGTGAGCATTGGCATGTTTCTCTTTCACCCACCCTTCTTCACTGAGCTCTATCTTGAGAGTCTTCGCTAAATCCTCTACTCCTGGACTAGGTCTAAAGCTTGCATTAAGAACCACCATGGAAATGTCAGGAATCTCGAAAATCTCACCAGTTTCTGTATTCTCCATTTTGATATTCAAATCGTGAGTATCGGGGTCTTCAGAGATTTCAGAGACACGACCTCTAATGAAGTCAATACCCTGATTGTGTTGACTGTCCCAAAGGAATTCTTCCAAAGCCTTGCCAGCTGTTCGCATATCCATATATGTGTAGATAATTTCACAGTGATCTTTGGGGTAGTGCATCCGTGTGACTTGTGCTAGTTTAAGACCAAATGAACAACAAACTCGATTACAATGCGAACTGTGTCCGGATATGTTCTCTCGGACATATCTACTGCCCACACAGTTGATGAACACTATCTTTTCTGGTTCTCTACCATCAGACGGTCTTACCATATGAGAATCAGTGGGTCCTGTTGGGTGCGACTGTCTATCGTACTCAAAGGAAGTGACGACATTCGGAAATACACCATAGCCATACTCTGAATAGTCATTAGGTTTGTATTCCTGAAAACCAGTGGCAACAATGATTGAACCAACATTCAGTTCAGTTTCTTTGTCTTCATCATCATACATGATACAGTCCTGAGGGCACACTCCTGCGCATGTTCCACAACCAATACATGCCTCTCTGTCAATAGTAGCAATCAGTGGTACCTGCTGGGGGAAGTTCATGTAGATTGCTTTGCGCAGTGACAGGCCTTGGTCATATTCATTCGGGACCTCAACAGGACAGGAACGGATACAGAGCTGACAGCCCGTACACTTGTCCTCATTGACATATCTGGCCTTCTTTCGGACGGTGACAGTGAAATCACCTGATCGTCCCTCCACCTTGACAACTTCAGATAGAGGATGTATTGTGATGTTTGGATGCTTACCAACGTACGATGTGAGTGGAGTCATTACGCAGGCTGAACATTCGAGCATGGGAAAGATCTTGTATACCGCAACATAGTTACCACCAATATTCACACTACGCTCAATGATGTGTGCATGGTGTCCGCCATTTGCAAGATCTAGTGCTGCATTGATTCCAGCCATTCCTCCACCAATAATAAGAACATCAGTAGGTTTGGTTGGTGCATGAGGTTTTGGAGCTGATTCGCTGACCATAAGACAGAGTCTCCAGCAGGGATTACAACAAGGGCGAAGCCACTTTGAGCGATATAATCTTTCTGTCCCGACATAAGATATAATTTACATTGTTAAGCAAACATGGTTTTGCTCTGTGCACCAATGTTAAGTAGTTGCAAGAAGAGCCATTTTCACTTAGAATATCACACTTTTCAAACGTTGATTAACAGGTCTAAGGAAGATGCACGAGGAACTTGAAGAATCTATCAGCAGAGTCTACTCATGGTTGGGTGTCGAATCGCTTAGTCAGGACCTTCGAAAAAGCATTCGAGCTCGCCTAATTGTAAACTTCCCCAGAATCTTTGCAGGTAATTTCATTATCATTACACTCACTCTCTTCTATCTTGATACACTCACTCCTTTAGAAGTAGGAACAGTTTGGGGTGTATATTTCACAACACTGGCACTTCTTGACTATCTCTCAGGGGCTCTTGGCGATGCGATAGGATACAAACGTGTTCTTCTTGGTGCGTATATCTCTAAGGCAATTGCAATGCCTTTCCTGATCTTTGGTAATTCATTCCTTTGGTACACAGCCTTCATGATTCTACTAGCAATTGGCGATTCCCAAGAGAGTGGTGCTCTTGAAGCATGGTTTGACAATTATTACCGTCCTAGAGCGGAAACCGAAGATCCCGAACGGGAGATCTATACTCAATTCATTGCACGTGTAAGTCCTCTATATAATCTGGTAACTATCTCAGGCTTTATTGTTGGAGGATTCTTAGCAACCGAAATCTCCAGGTTGACAGTGTTTACTGTCTATGCAATTCTTCTACTTTTTGAGTTGGTTCTAATTCAGATTGTGCTGTGGGAAACTGTAGACAGGGACGCTGCGAGTAAACTAGGTGGATATTTCAAGAGAATACGTAAGAGTCTATCAATATTCATCAACTCTCGAACTATATTCTTCTATTTCCTAGGGATTGCAGCTATATGGGCGGCTAATGAATCAGTGTGGCATACATTCATCTCCATCAAGATATATCTTGAATACACAGGGTCTGATGCGGGGGCAGGTATTCTTCGTTCTTCAGTATTTGCAAGTGCCGTTATCTGGCAGCTTCTAGTAATTAAATTCATCAATCGGTTCAAGCGACCATATCTCTGGGTCTTCTTATCGACTGTCGTGAGTAATGCTCTATTCTTTGCAATGATTTTAGTATATTACCAGGCCGTTCCTCCAACAGGGATAGACATCTTACCAGCAGTTGGTATAATATTACTATATCAAATTCCCGCAGCTTGGGAGAGCCTTCAGGGAACATTACAACAACGCATCAATTTAGATCTTATACCTGATGAACATAGAAATTCGCTTTATTCTTTATTACCTACCTTAGCACGACTCTATGGCATTCCATTCGTGATAATCACAGGCTATGTGACAGATATTGGAGGATTTGTAGGTAGTTTCTACTGGCTTATCTTAGTGAGCTTCATTGGTTCAATTTTATTGGGTATTGGACTTCTTTTAGGAGCAGGTTCGGAAGATGAGCGAGTTGACAATAAGAATCTAGAAACTGCCTATGAACCTGAATGATTACTATTGATTCTGATTCTGGCTACTATATTCTTGATTTGTCAATCTATTCAATATCTGCGTAACATCTCTTGCCTGAATGAGTGCTATGCATGCAGGAACAAATGCAAAGACTGCTAATAGATTTGGTGTCGTAGGGTCACTTAGCCGTCCTATATAGACCCATTCAACGGTGATATGGAAACTCAGCGTAGTGTTATTTTCAATTCTCCGAAAGTCAATATTAAGGATAGGCTCATTCTCAATTGTGATCCCAATATATGAATCATTAAAGGATTGGACAGAAGTGAGATATGCACGAAACTGTGAATTGTCCCATGTCCGAATTCGAATTGGTTCCTCTGCCCAGAGATCTTCCACTCGTATCTCAACTGAATAGTAATTGTCCGGTAACAAATCAAGAAGATTGAGTACCATCTCGGGCGACTCATCGTTGAGAATGTAACTGTGCTCATATGTTTTAGAATCTGAAAGATGTCTGGGCACGAAAGTGTTGTGAGTATACCCGTAGATGAGTGGCATAGCTAGTAAAGCGCTGATAAGAACAAGAACGACTATTGCCACAGGCCCATCTTGTCTTCTCCATCGATTTTGCCCTCTATATGCCCTACATTCACGCTCAACATTGAGTAGAAGAAAACCACAGATGACAAAGAGAGCTGCTCCAAACAGGTAGAACGGAGGTATTGGGAGAACATCTATGGCAATATAGATCATATACCAAGATTCAACGACAAAGGTGATATCAGCATCAACACCTTGTCTAACGAATCTTAGAGAAATCTCCCTATCATAGATATTAACGGCAACAGAGTCACCAACAATTCTAGTGATGTTTGATATGTTGAGGATTGTTTCCTCTTCAGAGGTTGCAATGATACTGACTGGAGTTCTGTTTGTTAGAAAATCTTTGATGACGACTTTATAGGCTTCCTGAGTAGTGTTAATCTCAAATGATGGCACTTCACTTGTTAACACAAATGAATAGACCTCAGGTTCATTATACTCCTCTAAGTACATACCTCCAGTGAAATCCACTCCTCCTTGAACCATAATCAATGAACCCAATATCATGATAATTGTGGTTGGAATGACTGCTCTATTTCTACAGTGACCACTCAAGTGTACCCCGCCTTTACCACACACCGAGTCAATTATAGAATCTCACTTAATAATATAATTCTACTTTTGCAATGAATAATGATTGAATGTGAACTATAGTTGAATGATTAGTATGTAGAAGTAAATGATTAATATCTTTCAGGATGATGATGACATGGAGCTATTCGAGGAGGGCTTGAGCATAACCTAAGCTAAAGCTCCAGTCTGGTACGATACATATGAAGTTCTTTCCTGATGAAGTTGAGTTTAGATTCAAGTGGAGGCCATATCAGGCACGAGTATTGTCAGAATTGAGCAACCACATGGACGATGAACGATTGCATGTAGTTGCTGCCCCTGCATCAGGAAAGACTGTGCTCGGAATTGAAGTTGCAAAGAGAATCAATGGTCCCACTCTTGTCTTAGCCCCTACCCTTGCTATACGTGATCAATGGGTCCAACGACTTGAAGAACTGTTCTTGCCTCCTGGTTCAAATACTCCTGATTGGGTTTCCTATGATTTAACTCGTCCTGGATTTTTTACAGTTTCAACATATCAACTACTTCACTCAGTGGTGAAAAAGCCAAAATCGGAACCTATTCCTCCCTCTCAAGAATCTGAAGAAGAGGATGATGACACTACCACCCAGAAGAGGAAAGATCCTGCTCTATTTTTTGTAGTAGACGATGTTGATGAAGAAGATACAGATGATGACTTAGATGAAGATGAACAACAAGAACGTAAGGCATTTGATTGGTTAAATCAAAAGAGAACAGATTATCGTAATTCTCCGCTACCTGAAATAACCACCCAGTTAACTCAAATCGGTATAAAGACAGTCATCTTAGATGAAGCACATCATCTCCGATCAAGTTGGTGGAAGAGTCTCGTAGATGTTATCAGGGAACTTGAAGATGTACAAATACTCGCTCTTACAGCGACACCCCCTTATGATGTACCTCCAGCTGAATGAGATCGTTACATGGCTCTCTGTGGTCCAGTAGATGCAGAAATCTCTGTTCCTGAACTTGTTCATGTAAAGAATCTGTGTCCACATCAAGACCTTGTGGTATTTTCAAGTCCTTCCCATGAAGAAGCGTCTATCATCAATGAATTTCGGGTTGGAGTATTCCACTTAGTAAGTGATCTTGAAACGAACTTGTCATTTAGAGAGTTTCTTTCCTCACATGATTGGGTCCTACAACCATTATCTCATGTAGAAGAAATTCTTGATGAACCAGACTTCTTTACTAGTATCCTTGTATATCTAAATCATATAGGAGAAGAAATTCCGCCTTCTGCACTTAACATGGTTGCTGATTCCATCTCTGAAATCCCTCAACTCTCACTTGAGTTTCTTGAGGTCTTACTAACTGGTATCTTCTATCCTCGAAGTAGAAAACGACCGAAGTTTGAACCAGAGATTGAAGCCCTTCGTGATGAACTAAAGAAGATAAACGCAATTGAACGACGAAAGGTCGTTCTAAAAGACCCTCTGTTCATAGAAAAGATACTCAAACGAAGTGTCTCTAAGATGGATAGCATTGTAGATATCGCGAATGTTGAGTATGGCGCATATGGTTCGAATCTACGAATGGTAGTACTGTCCGATTACATTAGGAAACGATACTTGCCTTCTCAAAAAGATCCAGAACCGGAATTGAATAAGATTGGAGTAGTTCCGATATTTGAATCCATTAGAAGAAGTAATCTTCCTGGTGCGAAGATAGGGATATTGACAGGATCAATTATTATCATACCGCAAGAATCTGAGTCACTATTTAGGAAATACGCACTTGAATGTGATATAACTGGAAACGATATAGAACTTGAGCCTCTTCCTAGTGATGGTAACTTCCTTCTCGTGAAAGTTCTATCGCCTGATAAACACAAAATGGTTCGCGTTGTAACTGATTTCTTCTCAGCAGGAGGAGTGAATATACTGATTGGTACAAAATCACTCCTCGGAGAAGGTTGGGATGCTCCATCTATCAATTCTCTAGTCATATCGAGTGTGGTTGGTTCATTCATGTTATCAAATCAGATGAGAGGTAGAGCCATCAGGATACAACCTGGTAATCCAAATAAGACCGCCAATATTTGGCATCTTGTCTGTATTGAACCGGATAGTGCTAATCCTGGGCCGGATTATAGAGCGATTATTCGACGTTTTAGAGCATTTGTTGGCATCTCTCAAAAAGAACCCATAATTGAGAATGGGTTTGGACGATTGAATACTGGAGAACCTCCTTTCGCAAAAGATGAGTTATGGAAGATCAACGAGGTAATGTATCAGCGGGCGATACAAAGGCATGATATCAGCGAAGCTTGGGATACTGCTCTTGGCGGCGATATTAGATCTACACGATTAGTAGAAGATGTTATGTTTTCTAAGAATCAGCTCCCAAGACAAATCGTGAGATCCAATGCCCTGTTATCATCCATCTTGTGGCCTTTGTTTATATTCTTCATTGTTGTATCAGAGATAAATAATGGATATCTATCAAGTCTTCTTAACCTAGTTGTTTTTCTTGGTCCAGATAATGCCATCTTACTTTTTATGACCATTATAGCATTCATTTGTCTTGGACCTGTGCTCATAACAGACCTGAAAAAACTACCAATTATCTGGAGAATCTTCACATATCCATCTATTCTTGCCTTCGTGTATTATTTTGGACAATTAAGTGCCAAACGAAGCCTTAGAAATATCGGAATAGCTGTGCTGAAATCTTTGTGGCTATGCGGAGAGATGACCACCAACTGGGAAGATTGTAGTTTACATGTGGAAGAGAACAAAGAAGGATACATATTCTGTAATATTCGAAATGCAAACAGAAGAGAAAAGTCGTTATTCCTTCAGTCACTTCAAGAAGTTCTGAATCCTGTTGAAGACACCCGATATCTCCTTTGTATAGAAACCACTCCACTTATTGGAAATAAACGAAAAGATTACTTCGCAGTACCAAAAGCTTTGGCCATCCGGAAGAAAAATGCTCAAACTTTTCAGAAGTTATGGAAACTACACGTATATCCAATGAATCTAATTTTCACTAGAAATCCAGCAGGTCGACTAAATCTACTAAAAGCTCGAGTGAAATCAAGGAGTGCCTTGAAAGGTCAAAGGTCCATGATGATTGCGCGATGGAAATGAACCTCAGAAAAATATCAAGAGGAGAGGTAAAACTTTCCCTCTCTCATTCTTGATTTACTTCGATTTCACCTTGATTTTGTTTCTTTCTAGATTTACCAATATAGAGGTAGGCAAATCCTGCAATTACAGCTGCAAGAAGATACAGGATAATAGGTATCCAGAGGAATTCTAATCTCATGAGGTAGCTAATATCTCGACCATAACCTCCAAATTCACTTGGGAGATAGACCCATACCAGGAATGCGAAGTAGATAGCAGTCACAATCCATCTGTATTGTTTCTTCATATCTAATGCATACATGTAGGTAAAGACGAACATGAAAGCGAATCCTGAGAAGAACATAACCCACATGTCAGAGCTTCCATGATCAATTGTGTTGTAGACTGCTACAAACACCGCATGAATTGCAACCCAACTCTCAAGGGTTATAATCCACCTCTTGTCCAAGTGAACCGGTGTATATGCCAGTATCATTTGAGTGAAGAGTAAGAACATATAGAAGAAACCAGATACCAGCTGAGGATCATTGACTGCTGGGTGGAACCAAAATGTGTATACCAATGCCCACGATATTATGTAAGAGTGATTTCTCCTGAAGAATCCAGATACCTGTGCTGTGAATGGTTTTCCAGCTCTTTTACCTAGGAAAAGACCACGACGTGGATTTTCGATTACAAGGACAATAATTAACATCAGAATGACTGAACCTTGACTTGTCCAGATTGGAACATCCTGTGCAAGTCCATCAAAAATGAAGATGGTCTTCACTATGTGGAGCATCATGAAAACAATCGTGATGATTAACATGGAATAGTTGTATTTGCCTAATTTCATTCCAGTTGTTCTATAGTCTTTCAAATTCTTTGATGCCCAATATATTGCTCCCCAAATCAGAATCTGATGAGCGAGATAGAGCGTCCAGACTATAATCATGTTGAGGTCATTTCTTGTTGGTAATTTCCAGTAATACCATTCTGCACCTTGGTCGGGAATTAGTTGATCGGTCCAAGTCTGGATAAATGGACCAATAGACCATATCACAAAGGTAAACACGATCGAAATTAGAATCATTATAGCTAGTACGTAGTATGGAGTGCGAGAATCATTTTGATTCAAATACCCGGCCTCCTTGGGTCTCAGTTATTTTGTAATATGCTAAATAAATTAACCACTAGGTGCAGAAATCCGAGTCTATCACTCCGGAGATTTCGGATTTTGATCAATTGCAGCAGCAACTAATTCCCTCATTCTTACCAACTGTTCTTGTACCTTTTCAATTCCTTCTTTGGTAATCATAACAATAGTTGTTGGTTTCAACTCAACAAAGTGTTTGATAATCTTAACTAAGCCCATTTCTTGAAGTTTCCTCAAATGACTGGAAAGATTTCCAGATGTAAGATTCAATTTATTTTGTAGTTGAGTAAATAGTGCCTTCTGCGTAAAATAGAGATAGACGAGAATAGAGAGTCTTGCAGGGACGAAGGTCTCACGGTCTTCTTCCATGAGACCTACAAGTGCATTCAGCACATCCCTGTCAAGTGACATCGCTAATCACTATCCATTGTTTGAACAAGCAAGCGTTCTGCAGTGAGAAGTGTAAAGATTCCTAAAGCGTACAGCCCTCCTATATCGACAAGAATCATAATCGAAAATGCAATTGGAGGTAGAAGTACAACTGGTATAATACTGAACAAGACTAGAACTACAAAAGCTAGATGTGCAAACAAGACATCGGCCGCCTGAGGGTCTTTCCGCATATCCAGATATATTCCCGTGTTACCAATGAATAGGACAATTTGAATGAAGACTGGAAATAGTTCCGGTTGACCGGTTCCAAAAGAATAGATTGAAAAAATAATGATAGCAATCGCAAGGCTTCCCCATGTTACTTTCACTAATGGGCTCATTTCATTCCTAGATTTCGATTCTACACTGGAATATGACCTGGTCAACGGATTAATCAGTCGGAAAATAATGAGTCCCGATAACGCAAGACTGCCCACCACAAAGACAACAACAGTGAACACGTCAGACCCAATCCCTGGATATGCGCTTATCAGTGATGTGAAAAATAGAGTTGCAAGGGATACTCCTCCACCAATCAGAATGAAGATCATTCCAGTAACTCGTCTTTCGACAACAGCAGGATACCGATCCACAAGATCGGTAAGAGTCAATAGCTGTTTCGCTCGTTTCAACATTTCTTCTTGTGAAATATCCTTAGTATCATCAGAATTATCATCAGAATTTGGTTCATTACTCACATCGATTCACCTCGTTTGCCTCTGACTGCTTGACAAATGAGAAAGACGAATCAAAGTAATAAGTTGCGCGGGTAGATAAACCCGCGCTTAAGGAGATAGTCAAGCAGTTCAGAAGCGATCAGTGCTTAGCAGACTGTCTACTAAATAAGACCGCTCCAATGGCTAACATCACCACACCTACAACTGTAACAATTAGTAGATCGATCCAAATCGATGCAGTACTAATTGGAGCACCTCTTAGAAAGAGGGTTGTGAGTGCATGTGTGACATAATTACTTGGCATGTATGTTCCAATCGTTTCACTAATACCACCAAGTGGCATGAAAGTCCCGAAGAACATCTGCGGCATTATGAATACGAATGCTACACCACTGGCAATATCCGCAGTCTTCGAGATTACGGCTGTGATCAAGCCCATACCAACTGCGGAGAGAGTGAATGCCACAACAATTAGGAACGCGAATGCAATCCCAACTGCATCAGTATTTGGTTGGTAACCGATTGTGAAAGACCCGGCAAATACTATCAGGACTTGAGCAACACCAACTACCATGTATGTGATTGCCTTAGAGATAATTACATCTGCTGAGGTTACCGGAGTAGTAGCTATCCTATTGAGAAGACCACTATCTCTATCTGCAGTCATTGACTGTCCAACAATCATTATCATGAATATGGCTGCAAAGGCAAAGATACCTGGTGCCATGAAGTCCCATTGGCTAAGATCACTCACGTAGACGAGAGATGGGCTCCCGATATCAACAGGTAATTCCATTGATCCTGCTTGTTCACCATATATTGTGGTGAATAGAACCTGCTGGACGATTGGAGGAATTGCGCTGCTTCCTATCATTGAACCACTATCGAGGTATAGTTCTATTGTAGTATTTTCCCATGAGCTGCCGTCTAAAGGCGAACCCCAATAGGAATCTATACTATCGCCAAATCCTTCAGGGATCAATATGAGGGCATGTAGGCCTCCATTAAGAAGATCAATTTGACCTGTTTCATTGGTATCATAGTAGCTAATGACAGTACCATTTACTTCCGTTAGATTACCAAGAAATGATTCAGACCAATCGGAATTCGTGGAACTGACATCCATGTTCACAACACCAATTCTGAACTCAACATCCCCGCCATTGTTTATTCCACCAAAGGCAACTCCAAATACCAAGCTAACCACTAATGGGAACAGGAGCAACATGAATAGTGCAGCAGGTTCACGATAAAACAACTTCAGGTCTTTCTTGACAAGTGCAAGAATTCTTCGCATCTTCATTATTAGACCGCCTCCCTGAGTTTCTTACCTGTGAGTTTGATGAAGACCTCTTCCAAGTCCTTGGCTTTGTGTTCCTCCATGAGTTCCTTTGGAGTTCCTAAGGCAATCAGTTGACCATCATCAATAATACCAACTCGGTCACAGAGGAATTCTGCCTCTTCCATATAGTGCGTAGTCAAGATAATCGCCATTCCATTCTGTTTAAGTTCAAGAATGAAATCCCAGACTGCTCGTCGGGATACTGGATCCATGGCTACTGTGGGTTCATCTAGGAGGGCTACTTTTGGTTGATGAATCAATGACATGACTGTACTGACTCGTCGGACCATTCCACCACTATATTCCTTTGACTTTCTGTCTGCGTGGTCTTCCATCCCAATCTTCTGGATGAGTTCTTCAGCTCGCTGTTTGAGTTCATCTTTTGGTACATCATGAATGGTACCAAAAAGTTCGATGTTCTCACGACCAGTCAAATGTCCATAATAGGCTGGTTCCTGGGGACACACGCCAATTATCTTTCTTACATTTTCACCATCATGTTCAACGTCAAATCCTCCTACTTGTGCCCCTCCTGATGTTGGGGGTAGAAGCGTAGACAAGACATTGATCAGAGTAGTCTTTCCGGCTCCGTTAGGTCCGAGAAGACCGAAGAGTTCGCCCCATTTGATTTCAAGACTAAGGTTATCAACCGCAATCACTTGGTCGAATCTCTTTGTGACATTTTCAACAATTATTGCGTTTTCAGACATTGTTTTTCACGAGTATATCTAATGCATAGAATGTATATAATAGGAGTAATTTACGTGAGATACAATCTGGTTTGCGGTACACGCAAGTGTGTCATACAACAATGATATGAAACAGGTTGGAGACCTCTCATTGTACGGTTATATGGGAAGACTGCTGGCGGTTAATCTCACAAGAAAGAAGATCAGTTCGATTCCTATTAATCCGGAGTATGCACAGCAATATCTTGGAGGGAGTGGTTATGCATGTAGACTCATCTTGGATAGGTTAGATTTTTCCGCAGATCCACTTAGTCCTTCAAATGTCTTGGTTTTCATGACCGGACCGCTTACCGGAACTTTGGCTCCATGTACAGGTAGGCATGTTGTGTGCGCTCGGTCCCCCCTAACTGGTTTTTGGGGAGAGTCAAATTCAGGAGGGCAATTTGGAGCTCAGCTCAAGTTTTCTGGTTATGATGGTATACTTATCGAAGGTAAGTCAGATGTGCCTGTTATGATCTGCATCGAATCTGGAAGTGGTGATTTACTTAGCGCAAAACACCTCTGGGGCCTTGACACACAAGAAACTCAACATGAGATTCGCAAAGATAGTGGTAGAGTTGGAATCGCATGTATTGGTCAGGCAGGAGAGAATTTAGTCCGCTTCTCAAGCGTGGTCAATGAAGAACGAGTTGCCGCAAGATGTGGGATGGGTGCAGTGATGGGATCCAAGAACTTGAAAGCCATCACAGTCCAAGGAACAGAAAAGGTTTCTATTTCATCCCCCAAGGAATTCAATGAACTCTGTCATTTAACCTCCAGGCATTTAAGGGATAAACAGAAGACCCTTGGGGATGAGGGAACTGCTACATATGTTGATCGTGGAATGATTGCAAATGATATGCCTGTGAAGTATTTTCAAGAACCAGAGTTCGATGTATCAGGGCTAAATGCAAGAGCGATGAAATCAATTCTTACGGGGAGAAAAGCGTGCTATGCCTGTCCAATAGCATGCGGTAGAGTTGTATCTCTACCTGACTATGATTTGGAAATGATAGCTGGACCTGAGTTTCAGACCATTGCAGCCTTTGGTACAAATATTCTGAACTCGGATATTCATCAAATAGTTCGAGCAAATAGATTGTGTAATCTTTACGGTCTCGATTCGATAAGCTGTGGAAGTACAATTGCATTCATCATGCAGCTCTGTGAGGATGGTTTCCTTGATTGGAATGTTCGATGGGGTGACATGGATTCTGTTCTTCAGCTAATCCATGAGATTGCTCTACGAAATGGACGAGGCGACGAACTTGCTGAAGGGTCATATCGATTTGCAAAGAAGTATGGTCATGAAGACAAAGTTCTCCATGTGAAAGGTATGGAAGTACCAAATCATGATCCTCGAGCGTATTCCGGTCTTGCTACTGTCTATGCAATATCCGCACGAGGTGCTAGTCATACTGAAGCTGATATGCACACCATTGACATTGGCATTGATGTGCCTTGTTTAGGAATCCATTCAAGCGATAGATTAGTCAGCAAGGGCAAGGGTGAAACTGCAGCCAAATGCCAAGACTTCCGAGCGTTTCATGACTCCATGATATTATGTCACTTTCCTGAAGTGCCACCTGAAACCATGGTAAAACTGCTCAATTTTGCAATAGGATCTTCTTACACACCTGAAGATATCCTTGCTACGGGATCATTAAATGTCAACCTCAAACGTAGTTTCAATCTGAGATGTGGTCTTAGACCTGCACAAGATACTCTTCCTAAGCAACTGCTTCTTCCTCTTAGAGACAGTATAATCGAAGATTCAGTTCCGGACCTAGATATGCAATTAAAGGAATATTATCAATATAGAAAATGGAATCGAAGAGCTGATGGTTCTCTCGATGACTAGGATTCTGGCCTATTCCGGTAAGTTCTTTCGGGTATTGCATCGGCTCAACTTTGGTGTCAATAGGTGCAGATGATGGTTGATTTAGCTATTCGTCTAGGACTCTTCTATGGATTCATTGCTCTTGGATTCATTGTTAGTCGAGTTGAACGAATTAAGAATCAACTAAACAAGTGGATAACCTTCTTGCTGATCAATTTCATGATGCCTCTGATAATTATTGATACACTTCTCACTGCGGCTCCTTCCTCATTGTACGAATTAATTGGCATTATTGGATTTACATTGATTATCCATCTACTAGGGTTTACGTTGATGTACATTCGGTTAAGAAATACAGAGATTGAACAGTCAGAGAAAGGTAGTCAACTCCTTACAGTGACTTTCAATAATGCACTTTTTCTCCCAATTCCTCTTACGCTGATTTTCATTGGAGAAATTGGAGTTCCTATAATTGCTATTTATTCGATTACTCAGATGATGCTACTTGCTACGTTGGGAACTTTCATCGCATCAGCCTATAGTACAAATGGTGATGATGTTAGAGCCACCATCAAGAAAGTAATGACATTTCCACCATTATTAGCTGCTGTTATTGGACTCCTCCTCCTCGTTTCAGGATTAACAATTCCTCCTGAAGTTGAGCCATTACTTGCTGGTAATAGCTTCGTAACAACCTATCTTGCTCTCTTTGCAGTTGGTTTAAGCCTTGGTTTGGGTTCAAAAATCAAATGGTCAAGATTTTCCATCGAAACTATTACAACTCGTCAATTAATCGTTCCATTCATAGTTGGTATTTTGCTTCTTTTTTCAGGATTCACTGCATTAACTAGAAACATAATCTTACTTCAAGCACTAATGCCAGCAGGTGTCTTTACTGTGATCTACGCTTCTGCTATGGATCTTGACTCTGAAACTGCCGCAACCAATGTGACATTAGGCACAATCCTTCTCCTGCCAGTAGTTCTGATTATGCCTTTCCTCTTCGTATGAAATTACACCCTATCTGAAACCATATATCCGCCAATCAGCAATTCAAGAATGGTTGTTAATTTGACAGACGAGAAAGACTCTGCATCAATTAAGAAATCCCTAGATGAAACGGTATCAAATCTTGAACAGGACCAATCATCAAGCAAGAGTTGGGGTTCAACAATGGCGGGACACCGTGAAGAATGGGAG